>NZ_JBVHXY010000026.1:33413-111641 GCF_055569215.1 Kitasatospora sp. NPDC029312
CGGCCCCCCTCCCCCCTCTCCCCCCCGCCCCCCCCCCCCCCTCCCCCACCCCCCCCCCACCCTCCCCCCCCCCCCCCCCCCCGGGGAGCGGCCCCCCCCCCCCCCCCCCCCCCCGGCCCCCCTTCTGCCACCCTTGGAAACACCAGCTCCAGGAGTCACGATGCTCCGTTCCGTCCTTCTCGCGGCCTCACGGTCCCCGCAGGTCCGCACCGTGGTCGAGAAGTTCCCCCCGACCCACGCGATAGTCGAGCGCTTCGTCGCCGGTGAGGCCCTCGACGACGCCGTCACCGCCTGCGACGACCTGGTCGCCACCGGCCGCAAGGTCACCCTGGACCACCTCGGCGAGGACACCCAGGACGCCGCCCAGGCCGCCGGCACCGCCGAGGCCTACGAGCACCTGCTCAAGGCCCTCAAGGAGACGGGACTCGCGGCCGGTGCCGAGGTGTCCGTCAAGCTGTCGGCCGTCGGCCAGTTCCTCCCGGTGGACGGCGAGAAGATCGCGCTGGAGAACGCCCGCCGCATCTGCGAGGCCGCCGCCGACGCCGGCACCACGGTGACCCTCGACATGGAGGACCACACCACCACCGACTCCACCCTCGCCATCGCGCGCGAGCTGCGGACGGACTTCCCCTGGCTGGGCGTCGTGCTCCAGGCCTACCTGCGCCGCACCGAGGCCGACTGCCGCGAGTTCTCCGGCGCGGGCTCGCGCGTGCGGCTGTGCAAGGGCGCCTACAAGGAGCCGGAGTCGGTCGCCTTCCAGGGCAAGCAGGAGGTCGACCTCGCGTACGTCCGCGCGCTGAAGATCCTGATGGCCGGCGAGGGCTACCCGATGATCGCCTCGCACGACCCCAACATGATCAAGATCGCGGGCCAGCTGGCCCAGTGGAACAACCGCAACCGGGACTCCTTCGAGTACCAGATGCTGTACGGCATCCGCCCCGAGGAGCAGCTGCGCCTCGCCGGCGAGGGCAACACCGTGCGGGTCTACCTCCCGTACGGCCAGGAGTGGTACGGCTACTTCATGCGCCGCCTCGCCGAGCGCCCGGCCAACCTCACCTTCTTCCTGCGCGCCATGGCCACCCGCAACTAGCGCGCTCCGCACGCCGGAACGGCTCGCACCCCCTGTGTGGGAGGGGGTGCGGGCCGTTTCGCCGTTCCTGCCGGAAGTCCTTGGTGTCCAAGTCGAAATCGAAGGGAGCGGGGAGAACGAGAGACTCGCCGAACGCCGCCAAGTGAACCTCTGTGCACTCCTCGCGGTGTGGAGTCCAGGGCTCGGCTAGGATTCCGGTGCTGGTCAACTGGGGTCTCGGTGGAAGGAGTTGGGGATGCTGAAGGAGTTCGCGGGGCTGTCCACGGCGGTGGTGGCGGATGCGTGCGTGCGGGTCGGGGTGGGGCTGCGGGCGGCGCCGGTGGGGATCGGCGCGGTGGTGCCCGGGGCGCGGGTGGCGGGGCGGGTGCTGCCGGTGCGGCACTACGGGAGTGTGGACGTCTTCCTGGAGGCGTACGGGGCGGCGCGGGACGGGGACGTGCTGGTGATCGACAACGGCGGACGGACGGACGAGGCCTGCATCGGGGACCTCGCCGTGCTGGAGGCTCGGGCCGCCGGGGTGGCCGGGATCGTGGTGTGGGGGCTGCACCGGGACACCCGGGAGCTGCTGGAGATCGGGCTGCCGGTGTTCAGCTACGGGGCGCTGCCGCTGGGGCCGATGCGCCTGGACGGGCGGGAGCCGGAGGCGCTGGTGTCGGCGCGGGTCGGGCCGCACCTGGTGGGCACCGACGACGTGGTGTTCGCGGACGGGGACGGCGTGGTGTTCGTACCGGCCTGGCGGGTCGGGGAGGTGCTGGAGGCGGCCGAGGGCATCGCCCGGACCGAGCGGGCGCAGGCCGAGCGGATCACCGCCGGGGACACGCTGCGCCGGCAGACCGCCTTCGACGACTACCTGGAGCGGCGCGCCGCCGACCCGTCGTACAGCTTCCGGCAGCACCTGCGGCGGGTCGGCGGGGCGATCGAGGAGTGACGCGCCTTACAGCCGGCGGTACATGACGTGCAGGCCGACGTAGCCGTCGACCGGGTGGTGGAAGGCCTCCGGGACGGTGCCGACGATCTCGAAGCCGAGGGACCGGTAGAGCGCCACGGCGTGGTGGTTGTTGGCGACGACCGCGTTGAACTGCATGGCGCGGTAGCCGGCCCGGCGGGCCCAGTCGAGGCTGTCCTCGACCAGGGCCCGCCCGATGCCCCGGCCGTGGTGCGCCGGGTCGACCAGGTAGCTGGCGCTGGCCACGTGCGAGCCGTTGCCGGGGCGGTTGCGGTTCATGGTGGCGGTGCCGACGACCCGCCCCGCGGCGTCCACCGCGACGACCGTGCGGTCGGGGGCGGAGTGCATCCACCACTTCCGGCCCGTCTCCGAGTCCATGTCGAGGGGGTAGGGAAGGTCTCGCCGGCGGCGACGACGGAGCGGAAGAACGGCCAGAGCCAGTCCTCGGGGGTGGCTTCGCGCATGGGCATCCGCACAGGATGATCGCGGGACGGGCCGGCGGGCCACCGGTTTTCCGCCCCGCCGCCGTGGGGCGCCCGGTCAGCCCGCGTGGGGCGTCCGGTCAGCCGCCGAGGACGGCGGATCTGACCCGGGCGGCAGCGAAGGCCTGGCCCCGGGCGTTGGGGTGCACCAGGCCGTAGCTGAGCGGACGGATGCTGGTCAGCAGCCCGTCCAGCCAGTGGTCGGCGTCGCAGATGCTGTGTCCGGTGGAGTCGGCGTAGAGGTCCACGAAGGTGCCGCCCCGGGCGGTGGTCTCCTGCGCGATGACCGCGTTGAGCGGCTCCACGACGGCGGTGCGGATCCAGGCGAGGTCGCCGGTGGTGACGGTGGAGAACTGCAGCAGGTCGCCGTAGGTGCAGAGGGCGGCGTTCTCGGGGACGAGGTGCGGGTAGCCGACGGAGACGATCCGGGCCGTCGGGGCCTTCGTCCGCAGCGTGCCGAGCATGGCCGAGTAGTCGGTGCGCAGTCCGGCGAGCAGGCCGGGCATCCGGGCGTCGTGCTTGTCCTTGCAGGGCGTGCCCCGGTTGAGGCTGGTGACGCCCAGCATGACGCAGTCCTTGAGGATCCCGGCGAAGTCCAGGTCGTTGCCGCCGACTCCGACGGTGACCACGTCGGTGTCCGGGTCGACCGCGTCGACCTGTGGCGCGACGGCCGGGTAGGGGGCGTTGGGGTCGGTACCGAGCGGCGGGAGCGGCCGGCCGGCCGGGCTGTGCTTGTTCGCGGACACGTCCCGGGTGGTGGTGCCGCTGCAACTGGCGTTGTGCAGGCTGACCAGGGAGCCGAGGTCTCGCCGGAGCAGTTCGGGGTAGGACCCGGTGGTGCGGGCGCAGCCGTCCTCGGGCGCGGTCGGCTCGCCGGTGGCCTCGATCACGCCCGCGGTGTAGGAGTCGCCGAGGGCGGCCCACTTCAGCGTGCCGGCGTGGGTGACGGGCTTGGTGGCGGCCTGGGAGGCAGTGGGGGTGATCAGACCGGCGGCGAGTGCGACGGCGGTGCCGGCGACGGCGAGGTGGGACAGGAAGCGTGGCACGGTCTCTCCTCAGCGGGTGGAGGGGAGAGTGGGGTTCCACCCCCCTGAGAATCAATCGAGTCGATCCGTGCACGACTTGATGCGTCAGAGGGGTGAACCGACGCCGCACCCGTGGCGTTGCCCGCTAGATCAGCGCGGCGGAGGGCTCGATCATCGCCCGGGCGGTCTTGCCGTCGACGTACTCGCCGAGCGCCGTCATCTCCCACTCGCCGGCGGGGCGGCGGACCAGCTTGCACATCACCACGCCGGTGTGCGGCTCGGAGTGGGTGAGGTCGAAGCGGACCAGCTCCTCGTCGCTCCGGGCGTCCACCAGGCGGCAGTAGGCGTCCCGCACCTCGGTGAACTTCTGGCCGGAGAAGGAGTTGACCACGAAGACCAGCGCGTGGACCTCGGCCGGGAGGCCCTCCAGGTGGACGGTGATCGCCTCGTCGTCGCCGCCCTCGCCGCCGACCAGGTTGTCGCCGGAGTGGGCGATCGCGCCGTCGAAGATGCTCAGCTTCATGAACCAGGCCGTCTCCAGCCGCTTGCGCTGGGCGTCGAAGGCCAGGCAGGAGGCGTCCAGGTCGATGTCGCGACCGCGGGCGGCGGACTTCCAGCCGAGGGCCATCCGGACGGAGGAGAGGAAGGGGCGGCCGTTCTTCACCAGGGAGACGGAGCTGCCCTTGACCAGGTTGACGCGGCCCTTGTCCAGGGTGACCTTGGGGCGGTCGGCCGGGGTCGGCGGCGCTGCGGGCGGCGCGGGCGGCGCCGGGGGGACGGGCGGGGCGGTGGCCAGGGCGATCCGCGGGTCGACCGGCGGGACGGGGGCCGCGGGCGGGACCGGCGGGACGGGCGGCAGCGACGGTGCGGCCGGGGAGCTGATCTGGACGGTCGGTGCGCTCGGCGGGGCCGGGGTCTGGCTTGCGGGTGCGGGTGCGGGTGCGGGGGAGTCGTCCACGCTGACGCCGAAGTCGGTGGCGATGCCCGCGAGGCCGTCGGCGTAGCCCTGGCCGACCGCGCGCACCTTCCAGGCCCCGCCGCGCCGGTAGACCTCGACCACGATCAGCGCGGTCTCCAGGCCCAGCCGGGGCGGGGTGAAGGTGGCCAGGACGGCGCCCGTGTCGGCGTCGCGGACGGTCGCGGTGGGCTCCATCCCGGCGAAGGTGGAGGTCTGGTCGGCCGGGCTCGCGGTGACCACGATCTTGCTGATGTCGGCGGGGACGGCCGGGGTGTCGACGGTGATCGCGTCCGGCGCTCCGGCGGCGGCCGGGCGGAGGGTGACGCCGGGTCCGTTCGGGGCGTTGAAGAAGACGAAGTCGGCGTCCGACCGGACCTTGCCGGCGTCGGTCAGCAGCAGGCCGGAGACGTCCAGCGCCTTGGGCGCGGTGACCTCTACGGTCACCCGCGCGGCGGTCAGCGGTGCGTTGCCGCCTTGGGTCAGGACGGTGGACACGGACTCCTCCTCGGGTGCGGAACGACGGCCTGGCCGGGGCCGGTGGGACCGGTTTGGCCGCCGGGCCGGGTGCTGCACACAGTAACGAACGCGGGCGCGGGGACGAGCCCGGTGGGGGTGCCGAGCTGTCCGGTCGTGGGGTGTCCGGGGCGGTCCGACGGTGGGTCAGCGGGCGGACGTACGCTGCCTGGTCGGGCGATGCCTGGTCGGCCGCCGGCCGGTCGCCCGGTGCCTGGGCGGGCGGCGGACGGCGGGAGGTCAGCGGCGTGCGTGAGCCTGCGGCTGGGCGGCGGGCAGCGGCAGCGGCGGGCCGAAGCCGCCGAGCGCGGCGACCGCCCGGGGGTGGTCGATGCCGAAGGCGGCGGCGTTCCAGCTCTCCGCCGGGGCCGACGTGCGCGCCGGTCCGACCGGTTCGGCCGGGCGGGTGCCGTGGACGACGAAGCCGAAGCGGCCGGGCTGGACGTCCGTCCCGGGTGGGGTGGTGAAGCGGTAGACCAGGGCGCCGCGCTCCTGCTGGACGGTCACCGCGGCGCCCGGCAGGTCGGTCCAGACGGTGCCGCTGCCGGGGGCCAACTCGCCCGGCGGGAAGCGGAATTCGGCCTGCAGGGCGGTGACCGGCTCGGACACGGCGAGCTCGAGTGCGTGCCGGAGGCCGTCGCGTCCGAGCGGGGTGAGCCGACCGGTGCCGGTCAGGGCCTGGTCCGCCACCGCGTCGGTGGGGCCGGTGGGGACAGTGAGGCCGATGGGGGCGGGGGTGCCGGGGATGCCGGGGTCCGGGGAGGTGCCCTCGTGGGCGCTCCCGACGGCGGCGGCGCCCACGTCGCCGAGGTCGCCCGGGCGCGCGGCGGCGCCTGGCGGCAGCGGGCTGTCCGGAGCGGGCTGGGCGGACGGGCCGGGGGTGACCGGCCGCAGTCCGGGCACGTGTGGCGACTGGGCGGCGCCCGCCTGCGCGCCGCCCGCCGGGCCGTCCGAGGACTTCGGCGGCTGCGCCGAGGGCGACGGCCCGGCCGCGGCGGCCGCCCCCGCTCCGGTGTCCGCTCCGGTGCCTGTTCCGGTGTCCGCGGCGGGGCCGCCGGCGGTGGAACGGGGCTCGTGCCCGGCCGAGGCCTGCCCGCCGGTCGTGGGCTCGACCGGGGTGGACGTGCCTGCCGGGAGCTTGGCCGAGGGTGCGGTGGCGGCGTTCGCGGAGGGAGCGGACGGGTGCGCCGAGGGGCGCCCGGTGGGCTTGGCGCCGTGCGGGCGGTCGGAGGGCGCGGGGCTGGTCGGCGTCCGTTCGGCGGCCGCCTCGGCCTGGTCGGTGGTGCCGGGGGTGGGCGGCGGTGTGGTGCCGACCCGGGCCACGCCGGCCCGACGGCCGATGCCCTGCTGTTCGTTGAGCAGGAGCGTGGTGGCGATGCTGATGCCCACGACGGTGGACATCGCCATCGCGGCGCCGGAGAAGCGCAGGGTGGGCAACCGGAACCGGCCGCCGAAGGGGCGCGGCCGGCCGTGCCGTCCGTGCCGTTCGGGCTCGTGCCGCACGTCCCGCGCGGTGTCCTCGCGCGCAGCCAACCGGACCCCTCCTCCCCGAAGTCGCCGTCGCGTCGGCCGTATTCTCCCACGCACGTGCCGCTGGGCCCGGATCCGACCGGTTCGCACCGGTTCCGCCGCCGCCCGCATCGGGAGGGGGAGAGCGTACCAGCGGGCGGTCGAATCGCGGACAGGAACCATCCATTCCGTGGACAGCCGTTCCAAGCGCTGAAGTTGACGATCCGTCTGACAGCGTTGAGTAAGGGGTGTCCGGGCCGGACGGGGGTTATTGCAACCCCCTTGCAACCCTTGCCCGACCGGACGCCGGTGGCGCAGGCTGATCGCATCCCGCGCCGTTCCCGGAGAGACCGTCATGTCGCCCGACCCGCTGTCCGCAGCCTCCAGTGCCCCCCTCGCCGCCACCCCCACGGGCGGCGATGGGGGCGGTTCCACCGCCGCTCCGGCGGCGGTGGAGGAGGTGCTGACGCTGCGGATCTCGTTGGGCGAGGAAGTGGTCGGCGAGGTGCGCACCCGGTTCCGCTTCGACGCCTCGCGCCCGTACGAGGTGCTGCTGACCTTCCACCAGGGGCGGCCGGACGAGGCGGACTGGGTGTTCTCCCGCGACCTGCTGCGCGACGGCCTGCGCTCGCTGAGCGGCCAGGGCGACGTCAAGCTGTGGCCGGCCTACTGCCCGTGCCACGGCTCGACCTTGCACCTGGCGCTCGAATCCCCGCACGGCAGCGCCCTGTTGGAGGCCTCCAAGCCCCGGGTCCAGGACTGGCTGGACCGCACCTACGCGCTGGTCTCCGCCGAGCAGGAGCGGGAGTGCGGCCCGACCGACGACCAGCTGGCCGCGCTGCTAGCGGGCGGCTGAGCGCGGCCCGCACCGCGCCCCGCGGAGCGCTGGGACGGGAGCGGCGCCGCGGCGCCCGGCAGCCGTGCCGTGCCCGCCGCGAGTTCGGCCCGCAGCCGACGGACCGCCGGGGCGGTGGAGGTGGGCAGCAGGTCGTACGGGTCCTCCGGGCCGTCCACGGTGACCAGCACCGAGTCGGCGAACCGGTACGGCCGGTGGGCCAGTAGCCCGCCCAGGTAGCGGCGCAGCCGGGACAGTTCGGCCCGGACCGTCACCGTCCGCCCCGCGTCGCCGAACAGCGCCCCGGCGAGCTGGGCGGCGGTGCTGCCCTCGCGCGAGGTGGCCAGCAGGAGCAGCAGTTCGGCGTGGCGCGGGCTCACCGGATGTGACCAGCTGTCGGCCGCGCCCCGTACGGACAGTTCGGCGCGGTCCGGGCGGCGCAGGTCGAGCCGGAGCCGGGCGCCCTCGGCCCGTTCGGCGGTGACCGTGCCGGAGCCGTCCGCCTCGGGCGGGCGGACCGGGCGCACCAGCCAGCCGCCCGCGAGCGGTTCCAGCGCGCACTCGCCGAGTCCGGGTACCCACTGCACGGTCGCCGGGGCCCAGCCCTCGCTGGGCACCCGCACCCGGCTGGGTGGCGGCAGCCCGGCCGCGGCGGCGGTCCAGCCGGCCGCGTCCACCACCAGGGCCGGGCCGCCGACCCGGGCGAGCAGCGGGGCGGCCAGGCTGCGCAGCTGGTTGAGCGCCTCCAGCCGGTGGGCGCGCAGCTCGGTCTCCGCGAGCCGGGCGGCGGTGGCGGTGAGCTGGAGCAGGAACGGGCGGACGGTGTGCGCCGGGCCGCTGAGGTTGATCGCGCCGACCAGCCGGCCGGTGGCCGGGTCGTGCACAGGCGCGGCCACGCAGGTCCAGGTGTGGTGGCTGCGCAGGTAGTGCTCGGCCGAGTGGACGTGCATCGGGCGCTGGGCGCGCAGCGCGACGGCGATGCCGTTGGTGCCGACGCTCTCCTCGATCCAGCGGGCGCCGGTGACGAAGCCGATCCGGTCGGCGCTGCGGCGCAGCCCGCGCTCGCCGTCCTGCCACAGCACGTGGCCCTCGGCGTCGGCGACGGCGAGGATCAGCGGGGCCGGGTCGGCCGCCCCGAGCAGGGTTTCGCGCAGCACCGGCAGGACGGTGTCCAGTCCGCTGGCCCGGCGGCGCTGCTCCAGTTCGGCGGGGCCGAGCAGCACGGTGGCGGCGCCGGCGTCGGGGTCGAGGCCGAGGCGTTGCAGCCGGGCCCAGGAGTCGCCGATCTCGGGGCGGGGACCGATCGGGCCGGGCCCGCCGCCCTCCCGCAGGGGCAGTTCGCGGGCGGCGGTGTCGGCGAGGGCACGCTCGTGGACCCTGGCCAGCTCCGCCGCGGTCGGCGGGGTGCGGCGCTCTGGTCGTCGGGACTGCCGTCCGGTCTGCCGCACTCGCGTTGCTCCTCGCCGCCGTTCGAGGACGCGTCGGGGTCGACGCGCTGACGAAAGCGTACGGGTGCGGTGGGCCGGTGGGCATGGGGTATGCCAACTCGGCATACCGGTCGGTACGAAAACCGCGCGGGGCGGTTCAGCGTTGCACGCCGGGTTCGTGCTGGGCGGCCTCGACGGTGCGGTGCAGGTCGGCGGTGGCCTCCAGGGCGGCGCCGGTGGTCAGCGCCAGACAGGCGGCCAGGGCCAGGGCGACGACCCGCGACCGGGTGCCGGAGGTGGTGGCCGGCCCGGGCCGGAGCAGCGCGGCGACCCGGCGCGGGACGGGCCCGGCGTGGGCTGCGGCGATCAGCCGGGGCCGGGCGGGCCAGGGCGACCGGTTCGCGGCGAGGGCGGCCCGGCCGACCGCGCGGGCGGTCACGGCGCGGTCGCCGATCCGGGCCGCTGCCACCTCGTCGGCCCAGCGCTCCAGGTGGTACCCGAGGGGCGTGCGCAGGGGGCGGAGCGCCGGGTGGACCTGGGCGGCGTGCTGGGCGAGAGCGAGGAAGACGTGGTGGCGGGCGGTCAGGTGGGCGCGTTCGTGGGCGAGCAGTGCGGCGCGCTCGGGGCCGCTGAGGGCCCGCAGCATGCCGGCGGTGACCACGATCCGGCCGGGTTCGGCCGGGCGCCCGGGGCGGCGCAGACGGCCGGGCAGGGCGAAGGCGTCGGCGCTTTCGTCGTCCAGCACTGTCAGCGGGTGGTGGCCGGGCGGGGGCAGCAGAGCGGTGAGCGGGCTCCGGCCGCCGGGCAGCGGCCATTGTGCGGCGCGCGCTCGGCGCATCGGGGCGCGCCGGGGGCGCATGTCCGGATGCTGGTCGTCGGCGGCGTCGGCGGCGTCGGCGGCGTCCGCGGCATCGGCGGCGGGAGGCCTGGCGCGGTGTCGGTCGTCGGCGGGGTGTCGGCTGGCGGTGGGGCGGTGGTCGTCGGCGCGGTGCCGGTCGTGGGACGGGGCCGGGTCGGCGGGGAGGGCGGCCCGGGCGGTCCGGAGGTCCAGCCGGCGGTGCCACGCGGTGCGCACCGCCAGTGCGGCGAGCGTGGCGAGCGCCAGGCCGGCCGCGGCGGCCACCAGCCGGGCGTCCGGCGCGACGGCGGTGAGCCAGGGCAGCGAGAGGTGGCCGAGGGCGGCGACCGGCGGCAGCTGGAGCACCCCGGCGGCGGCGAGCAGGCCGAGCGAGCACAGGGTGCCTCCGGCCAGGACGGCGGCGGTGCCGGCCAGCAGCCAGGCGGCGGGCCGGGGCGCCAGGGCGTCGGCGAGGCGGCGGGCCAGCGGGACGGCCAGGAAGGGCAGCAGCAGCGGGGCCCAGACGGCGAGGATCACGGCGTGCCGGCCCCCGCCCTGCCCGCGGATCCGGGCTCGCCGTCGCCGAGCAGCTCGCGCAGCAGTCGCTCGTCCTCGGCGGAGAGGTCGGAGACGAAGCGGGCGAGCACGGTGGAGCGGTCGGCCTCGCGGCCGAGCTCGGTGTGCATCCGGCGGGCGGCGAGGCCCGCGGTGTCCTGGACGGTCGGGGTGTAGGCGTAGGCGCGGCCCGCGCGGGTGCGCTCGACCGTCCCCTTGTCGTGCAGCCGGGCCAGGATCGTCGCGATGGTGGTGCGGGCGAGGTCCCCGCCGAGCGCCGTCTGGACGTCCTGCGGCGTCATCGGCTGCCGGGCCGACCAGAGGGCGGCCAGCACCTCGGCCTCCAGCTCCCCGGCGGGCCGGCGGGCGGACGGTAGGTCGGACATGGCGGCGCTTCCTCCAGCAATCGTCTACAGTCGTGTAGACCGTCTACGTCACTGTAGACGATCGGGCGGGTCCCGCTGCGGACCGCCCTCCAACGTACGGGAGGTCCGCCGGCCTTGCTCCAGTTCCCCGTCGACGCGGCTCACCTGGCGGTGAACCCGCTGGACGCGTCCTCGCTGCTCGCCGCCTTCGGCGCACTCGGCATCGCCGTGGTGCTGTTCGCCGAGACCGGCCTGCTGGTCGGCTTCTTCCTGCCCGGCGACTCGCTGCTGTTCACCGCCGGCCTGCTCTGCGTGCCCGGCGCCGTCCAAGGCCCGCACCTGCACCTGTGGCAGGTGCTGCCCGCCGCCCTCGTCGGGGCGCTGGTCGGTGCCCAGGTCGGCTACCTGATCGGCCGGCGCGGCGGCCGGGCCCTGCTGCGCCGCACCCGGCGGAAGAGCCTGCTCGACGGCGTCGAACGGGCCGAGCGGCTGCTGGCCCGGTACGGGCACGGCAAGGCGATCGTGCTGGCCAGGTTCATCCCGGTGGTCCGAACGGTGCTGAATCCGCTCTGCGGCGTGCTCGACGTACCCGTCCGCTCGTTTACCCTCTGGCAGGTGACCGGCGGTGCGGTGTGGACCGTCGGGGTCGTGCTGGCCGGGTACGGGCTCGGGTCCTCCGTACCCGGCATCGACCGATATCTGCTGCCGATCATCGGTCTGGTAGTAGTTGTCTCCGTGCTCCCCATTCTTCTCGAACTGTTCCGCGCCCGTAAGGCGCGCCGTCACGGAGGTGACGTGTGATGTCCCCACGGGCCCTGGCCGTCTACGACGGCAGCGGCATCGACGGCAGCCTGTACACCCGGGTCAACGGGTGGGCGCAGTCGGCGCCGCACTGGCTGAACGACCTGATCAAGGTCTGGTCGGCGATCGGCCTCGGACTGTTCGCGGTCTTCATGCTCTACGCCTGGTGGCGGGCGCGCGGCGCCGACTCCGCGACGATGGCCAGGGTGCTGGCCTCGCCGGTGATCGTGGTCATCGCCTACGGCCTCAACTCCGTGCTGAAGAGCGCCGTCGACGAACTCCGGCCCTGCGCCCAGATTCGCGGCAGCGTCTCGCTGGAAACCTGCCCGGGCACCGGCGACTGGTCCTTCCCGAGCAACCACTCGGTGATCGCCTTCGCCGCCGCGATCGCCCTCTGGTTCGTCAGCCGGCGACTCGGCGCCGTCGCCACCGTCTTCGCCGCGCTGATGGCCGCCTCCCGGGTCTGGGTCGGCGTGCACTACCCGCACGACGTGGCGGTCGGCGCGCTGGTCGGCACCCTGGTCGCGCTCGTCCTGGCGCCGGTGGCCGGACGCTGCGGGCCGCTGGTGGACAAGATGCGCGCGAGCGCGCTGCGCCCGCTGCTGGGCGCCGGTGCGATGCCCGTCGCGACCCGCGGGTACGAGCCGTACGGCACGCGGCAGCACTGACATTTCGTCGGCAGCACTGACATTTCGTCGCCGGCCCGCCCCTTGTCCGGTTTCGGACGGCGGGTGGAGCATGTGAGCCGGGCGTGGAGCCCCCACCGGGGCACCCGCCCGGCTCAGTCGTGCCCGGGGCGCGAAGGCCCCGGGCGTGCCAGCGGAGGGAGTGCCCCATGCCGTACCGACTCGACATCACCCAGGGAGACTGGCCCGGCGACCTACTGCACAAGGGCGTCGAAGGACTGCTCGCCGAAGCCATGGTGCTCACCCTCGCCACCGCCGGCCACGAACACGGGCCGCACGCCAACCTGGCCTTCTTCGCCCACGACGACGACCTCGTCCTCTACTTCGTCAGCGAGCGCTCCACCCGGCACAGCCACCACCTGGCCGAGGAGGCCCGGGCCGCCGCCACCGTCTTCCTGCCGCCGCCGGTCTACGGCGAGCAACTGCGCGGACTCCAGCTGACCGGGAGCGCCGGCGAAGCCCGGGGGCGGCAGGCGGAGGAGGCGCTCGCGGCCTACCAGGGGCGGTACCCCTCCTTCGCGCAGGACGAGGACGTCCGGCGGCAGTTCCTCACCGGGGGCGGCGCGGCGGCGCTGTACCGGTTCCAGGTGGAGGAGCTGACGGCGGTGGACGAGCCCAACTTCGGGCGGCGCAACTACCTGCGGGCCCGGGTGGTGCGGGAGTAGGTCACCGCCGGGGGCGCGCGGCGTTCCAGAGGGGCGCCGCCGTCCCCGGCACCGGCCCTATCCCCGCCGCCGCAGCCTCCGCCGCCCCCGCCGCCCCCGCCGCTCGCGCGGCGGAACGGCACCCGGCGCGGACGGCCGTGGCGGATCACCGCCACGCCCAGGCCCGCGGTGGCCGCCATCATGGCGGCGTTGAAGGCCAGCGCCAGGGCCGCGTCCCTGGAGAAGTCGACCTCCTCCGGAACACGCGCCTCCGCGACACCCCTGGGGTCGTACCGGACCGTGAGCCGGTCCCCGACCGCGTGCGAGCGCAGGGCCGCGAACACCGCGCCGCCCGGCAGCGGCACGCCGTGCTCGTCCGCGAGGTCGTATGTCGAACCGGGATGCCTGCCCTGCGGGTAGTCGTGAGCCGCCGCGATCCGGGCGGTGACCGTCACCCCCGAGGCATCCAGGACCATCGCGTCCCGCGCCGAGGTGGCGGCCCCCAGCGCCATGAGCCACAGGATCGCCCCGAACCCCGCCACCCAACAACCCGCCACCCCGAGCAGCCGCACCAGGCCCGCGACCCACGCGAGCCCGACCGCCACCCCCAGCAACCAGGCCAGACCCCAACCGGCGTACGTGCTCACCAACACCAGCCCGAACGTCCCCACCGGCACCGCCGCCACCAACCCGGCCGTCAACACCACCGTCCCACGCCGGCCCCTCGTCCCCGCCATGCCTTCCCCCACTCGTCGGTCGCCCCCCGGCGCGACGGAGTGGAGCGTACGCCCGCCCGGCGCGACGCCACGGGCGGGGGCGGCTGTCAGCCTGCGGTCGGGCAGCCGCGCTGGGCGCGGGCCTGGTGATACTCGGCGTCCAGGGCGTCCAGGGCGTCCAGGGCGTCCAGGGTGGCGGGGTCGAGGGCCGTTGCCGGCTCCGGGGCGAAGTGTTCGTGCCAGGGCTTGATCTGCACTCGCCGGATGCCGAAGTTGTAGGCCCAGCTCTCGTCAGGGATGATCTCTCCGCCTCGCTCGTACAGCAGGATGAGGGGCTCGAACGGATCAGGAAGGCCCGGAAGTCGAACTCCCGGCGTGTCCTGCAAGGTTGCCCACCGTACGGCCGCGCGGCAGGCGTTCTCGGTAGAGATGCCACCGACGTTCGCCAGGAGAAACTCCTCAAGCCACTCGGCAACCTCGCGGTCCACTTGAACCTCCGGTGCGAGGGCCCCGGCGACATCGAATATGGGCCACTTCGGCGGACCGCCCAGCACCTCGGCCCAGAGCGAGGCCCGGCGCAGATACTCGATCATCAGCAGAGATATGGAGGCTGCATGCGCGTTGTGGCCCTCCAGGTTGAACCACCTGATCGCGGCCAGGCGATCCATGAGGGCGTCGGTGCGACTCGCCTTCATCGGTGTGCTGCTGCCCCTTCCGACCGTCGTGCTCTATATGGCGCGGTTGACCCGAGCCCAGCCTTCCGCATCGACCGCGTCGAGGGCTTCGTCGTTCAGCTCGACAACGGGAGTGGGGGACAGGTGCATGCGCCAGTTGCCGCGCGGAACCATGATCATGCCGAAGTCGACGAAACCGTTGGCGAAGGCGAACCCGGTGCCGCCGCGTTCGTAGAGTCGCAACAGGGGCTCGAACGGCTCCGGCAGCGGGCGCAGTCGTACCTCGGGCGCGCTGGTCAGGGCGGCCCAGCGGACGGCGGCCGCGCCACTGTCCACGGCGTAGGACGAGCCGCAGGCCTCGTCGATGAAGTCCTCGATGACCGCGATCACCGCCGGGTCGGCACGGACGTCGGGATCCACGATTTCCGCGAGGTCGAAGAAGGGCCACCGGCGCGGTTCCCCATAGGCGTTGATCCAGAGCGCGGCACGTCGGAAGTATTCCTCCATCAGTGCGGCACGGGAAAAGCCCTTCTCAAAGGCCTCGCCGGGTGACCTCCAGTTGACGGCCTTGAGGCGGTCGACCATCGACTGCACAGCGTCGGAACTCACGGACGTCATGACCTTTCGTGGAGCGCTCTCGCAGCTCGGCGCGCTGGCGGCTCCGGCGCGGCCGGGGTCGCCAACGGTCACCGTCAGCGGGCATTGTGCCCTTCCAGGCAGGTGTATCTGATCACGGCCAAGCGATCCTCCACCGCACGCTAGTGTCCTGTGTCCCTTTCCCGGGAGTTCGGTAAGCCGTGGCCCGTCGAGTGGTTGCTGCGATCTGCTAGCGCGTTGAGTTCGGCCCACTTGCGTTCGTCCAGCGAGTCGAGGACTTCGTCGTTCAGCTCGATGATGGGGGTCGGGGACAAGTGCATGCGCCAGTTACCGCGCCTCACCATGATCACGCCGAAGTCGATGAAGCCGTTGGCGAAGGAGAAGCCGGCGCCGCCGCGCTCGTAGAGTCGAAGGAGGGGTTCGAAGGGGTCCGGCAGTGACGGCAGTTGTATTCCGGGCGTGTTGGTCAGGGCGGCCCACTGAACGGCGGCGGCGCCGCTGTCCATTGCGTACGACGAGCCGCAGGCATCATCGATGAAGTCCTCGATGTCTGCGATCACTGCCGGGTCGACTCGGATGTCGGCGTTCACGATTTCTGCGAGGTCGAAGAAGGGCCACCGTTCAGGTTCTCCGTAGCCGTCGAGCCAGAGCGCGGCTCGGCGGAAGTACTCCTTCATGAGTGCGGCGCGGGAGTAGCCCTTGTCGTAGGCTTCGCCGGGTGTCTTCCACTTGACGGCCTTGAGTCGGTCGACCATCGACTGCACAGCATCGGAACTGGCGTGAGGTCCTGGACCCTTCGCGCGAGTAGCTGGTCTGCCCATCAGTCGGGCGGCAGGGGGAGATCCCCCTGGTCGAGAAAGAGATAGGTGTGGAGCTTCTCCAGGTATTCGTACATCTCCTCGTCGATCTCGAGGTCGATCCAGGTGTTCTCGCAGTACTCGCCCCGGGTCATGTTCCGTTCTGCGAGCATCCGCTCGAACCTCTGCTGTACGTCCTCCCACCAGCTGGCTGACCGGATGGTTTCCTTGATGCGGGCGAGGGTGCCGTAGGCGACTTCGACACTGAGGTACATCTGCATGAAGCCGGCGACTCCGAGTCCGCTGGCCTTCGCGCCGTCACCTGGCATCCCGTCATCTCCCATACTCCTGTCGCGGCCGTCGGCAGTGAGGGATGAGATGTCGGCCGGTGGTGCGGGGTTGTGGATGGTTGGTGTGACGACGATCGCTTTGCCATTCGAACGCAAGTCTTCACCGATGTCAGGGCAGCAGGCCGCCCAGGAGGGCGAAGACCATGACGACCAGGAGGAGGACCAGCCCCTGCGGCCGTTTCCGGTCCTCGTCGCGCACCAGCGCACCGTCAGCCGCCAGTGCGGCGATCGGGTAGGGGATGGCGACCATCAGGGCCAGGCCGAGGTTGCCTCGCACGAGCAGGAAGAGCATGAGCCAGGGCGCCGAGACGGCCGTCGCCAATGCGGCGAGCGGTAGTCCGTCGAGTCGGCGCAGGTCCTCCCGCCAACGCCCGGCCGGGCGTGGCGCCGGGCGTCGGCTGCTGGGATGGGCGAACCACAGCAGGAGTAGCGCGAAGGCCGCGTTGAGCCCGATGGCGAGCCAGAGGGAGGCCAGTGAGTCGGCCTCCCCGGGGAGCTTGGGGGCCACGCGTCCGGCCGGGTCCACCCGGACGGTGACCGTGTCGCCGGGCTTGAACCGCGCGGAATCGGGCCGCAACGGCCCTCCGGGCACGTTTCCTTCCCCCGTCGACGCGAGGGTGTACTCCGTCGTCGATCCGTGGATGGACCTTTCGACGTGCTCGGAGACGACCACGGCGTGCACGTCCCGGCCGGACGACAGCACCATGTTGTGCCAGACGTCGGTACCCGCTCCTGTGGCCATCAAGAGGACGAGGACTGCCAGGACCACCGAGGCGCCGACATCCTTCGACTCCGGGCCGCTGCCGGGCTCTCCGAGCTTCGAGACCCCGACGCCCACCGCCACGACGTAGAGGAATCCCAGGACGACGGACAGGAGGGTGCCGACGTAGACGTAGGCGAGGACGACTCCGACGAACAGGCAGCTCAGGATGGTGAGGAGCGCGAGGGCGCGGCGGAGCCATCCGTTGCCCGTGCGCGCGGCCGGGTCGTCTCGGGTGACGGTCATCCGAAGGCCTTCCGGATGTTGTCCCACTGCTCGGGCGGCAGGTCGTCGAGGCTCTCGTCCCGGGGCGGGTGGAAGGAGATTCCCCGGAAGGCAGCCGCCAGCAGCGGGAGCCACTCGGGCCAGTAGTCGATGTGCTCCGTGGTGAAGACGGCGGCGACCACGTGGGGGCTCCACGGGTGGGGGATCAGCAGTTCGAGTTGGCGCACCGTGCTGACGGTGGGCTCGGGCACGCCCCACACCGCTCCGGGCACCGGGACGGTCAGCTCCCGGGCGGCGAGGGCGGCCCGGCCGACGGGCAGGTCCACCACGCCGACGTCGGCGTCCGGCCAGGCCTCGGCCAGGTCCTCGGCGACGCGGGCGGGGTAGCTGTCACGCGGGCCGAGTTCCTGAGGGCGGAGGAACACGGCGAGCATGCCGTGGATGGGTTCGCCGTCCTCGGCTCGGACCAGGCAGCTGGAGACGTGGACGGCGCCCTCCCGCAGTTGAGCCTGCAGCGCGGTCTCGGCGGCGATCATGGCGCTGAGCCTCTGTTCGGGGCGAGCAGCCGCGAAGACGGTGTCCAGCATCTCTGCGGTGCGTTCCATCCGGACGCCCGGGTCCTCGTCCAGGTCGAGGGGGGTGAAGCCCGGCGGCAGGGACAGCCAGAAGGTGGGAGCCGTGTTCTCGGCGATGTCAACGGCCATAGCCCGCCGCCCATCCGCCCATGCCGAGCAGGCTGCCGACGGCAGTCACCGTGCCGACCACGGGGTAGAGCTTTCCGCCGCCTGAGACGGCGCCGACGGATCCGACCACGTTGTTGGCCCCGGTGGTGTAGTTGACCGCGCTGTTGAGATCGTCGGTCGGATTGTCCTTGGTGAGCGCGTACGCGGTCGGTGCGTTGAGTCCGGCGGTGGTGGCGGCCTGGACGCCGTCGGAGATGTTCATCGCCGTCTCCTTGGACACTCCGTACTTGACTGCCTGCTTCTCGATCGTCTTGGTGAAGACCGGACTTGCAGGATCGGCGGCCCGCGCGGCCATCCGGACTTCGGTCTTCCCGGCACTCACCGCTCCGCGCAGGCCTGCGCCAGCGGCACTCGCCTCCCGGGCGGCGGTCCAACCGGACTTGGCGACGCCTGCTCCGGGGATCGCGCCGAGGAGGTCGCCGCCCAGTGTCAGCCAGTTGCCGATGTACTTCTGCGGCGGAAGGAGCGTTCCTTCGGCGATGTACTTGGAGGCATGCCCACCCGCTGCCGCCAGGCTGAGCAGGATCGCCGGCAGGGCGAAGGCAGGGAAGAAGATCGCCGCGACGCCGCAGACGCCCGCCGCCACCGTCAGCAGGTCCGCGCCGTGGTTCTTCAGCCAGTTGCCGACCTTGCTGAGCCAGCCGGGCTCCGGTGGGGCCTTGCTGTCGGCGGCCTTGCGGATGGCGGTGGCGGTCTTGTGGGCGTCGGACTTGTGGTTCTCGGCGAGTTCGTGGGCCTGGTTCTGGAGGCCGGTGAGGGTGGTGGTGGCGCTGTTGACCAGTTTGGCGGCCTGGTCGAGGTGGTTCTTGGCGGCGTTGTAGCGCTTTTCGGCGGCGGCGAGGGACGCGTCGTCGGGGAAGCTCTTGCCGGCGAGTTCGAGGTCGGGGGCGACGGCCGCGGTGCGGTGGGCCTGTTCGGCCTGTTCTTTGTCCTGCTTGGCGGTGAGTGCGGCGCGGGCCAACTCGATGGCTTTGGGCTGGTGTTCGTTCAGCGTCTGGTACCAGGTGTCGAGGGCCTGGTAGGCGGCGGTGATCGAGTCGGCGGCGTCCTGGAGGTAGCCGGGGAGCTTGCCGAACTGGCCGGCGAAGGCCTTGGCGGCGTCGCCGGTCCACTCGCCCTGGTTGGCGGAGATCTGGGAGAGCGTGGTGTGGACGCCGGTGAGGTGCTGGGAGACCCGGCGCAGGCTTCCGCTGAGGCCGGCCACGGCGCCGGGGTCGCCGGGGGCGGGGTTGAAGCCGAGGCCGGACCAGTCGGGCTGGGGCTTGGGGTCGGTCATGACTGCCCCGCCGCCGGGCTGAGGGCTTTGGTGATGGACTTCTCGGTGCCGTCGTAGGACTGGGCGACCTTGTCCAGTCCGTCGTCGAGTACCTTGACGCACTCGCGGACCTTCTTGAGGCCGTACTCCCACTTCTCCTGGAAGTGCTTGCCGGCGTCTTCCAGGAAGTCGAAGCCGAGTCCGTCGCGGCTCGCTTCCTTGAGTGCCTTCAGTCCTTGGTCGAGTTCGTCGCCGCAGCCCTTGAGGTCCTTGGCCAGTTGGGCCAGGAGCTCCGGGCTGACCGTGAAATCGGCCATCATCTCCCCCGATGCGTCGGTTGTCGGACCGGCCGAGCATAACGCCGGTGGCCGGATGGGTGATCGGTGGTGCCGGTTTCCGCCGGGACGCGGACGGAATCCTGACGGCGGGGCGGGGCGGGGCGGGGCGGGGCGGGCGGGCCGGGCGGGCCGCGGCCGCGGGTTCAGCGGCGCCAGAAGCCGCGCTTCTCCGGGGTGGCGAGCTGCGCCACGGCGGCGATGAAGAGTTCGGCGACGGGGGAGGGCCCGGGGCCGTGGTTGAGGTGGCTCTCGGTGGTCCATTCGCCGAGGACGGTGCCGATGCTGCCGTCGAAGGGGTTGAAGGAGTGTTCCAGGGTCAGGTAGCGGACGGCCTTGGCGCCCCGGGGGAGGACGGCGGCGGCGAAGTGGGCCTCGGTGGAGGCGACCGGGGTGGGGAGGGTGACGAGCAGCATCGCGTGGTCGTCGGTGGTGAGGTGGCGGCAGTCGAGGCCGTGGCTGGACAGCCGGTCCTCGGGCGGGAGGCTCTGGCCGAGGTCGTCCCAGATGCCGGTGAGGACGGGCAGCAGGCTGCCGCCGTCCGGTGCGGGTCTGGCCACCCGTGGGCCGAACTCCAGCACCTGGCGGGAGAGCACGCGGTGGGCGAAACGGTAGTGGTGGGGCCTGGGGTCCGTCATGGCGACACAGTAGCGAACGGGCCGGAGCGGGAAGTCGGTGCTTTCGACTTTCCACTCCGGCCCGGCGGCAGGCGAACTGACGAGGAGTCAGTGACCGCCCTTGAGGTTGAGCACGACCACGCCGGCGATCACCAGGGCGAGTCCCAGCCACTGCAGTCTGCCCAGCGACTCCCCGAAGGCGACCACGCCTATCCCGGCGACCGCCGCGGTCCCGGCGCCCGACCAGACCGCGTAGGCGACGGAGACCGGTATGTGCTTGAGGGCACGGCCGAGCAGGAAGAAGGAGAGCGCGTAGCCGATGCCGACCCCGATGCTGGGCCAGAGGCGGGTGAAGCCCTCGGTGAGTTTCAGGCAGCTGGTGGCGCAGACCTCGCTGATGATGGCGAGGGCGAGCAGGACGTAGGACATGTCGCCGT
The DNA here is from genome assembly GCF_055569215.1 of Kitasatospora sp. NPDC029312. NCBI lineage: Bacteria > Bacillati > Actinomycetota > Actinomycetes > Kitasatosporales > Streptomycetaceae > Kitasatospora > Kitasatospora sp. NPDC029312. Next base: position 53,594 of record NZ_JBVHXY010000026.1, read on the forward strand.
CAAACCGTCGGCGCGACGCAGAGCTTCCCGAGCAGCGCGAGATCGGCCTGTTCCAGGCTGGCGAGCAGGGTGATCCGGTCGCCGTCGGGCATCGGGACGGCGGTGGACGGCACGGCGAGGACGGCGCAGCCGGCCGCGGTGGCGGAGGCGACGCCGGTCGGGGTGTCCTCGACGGCGACGCAGGCGGCGGGGTCCAGGCCGAGCCGGTCCGCGGCGGCCAGGTACGGGTCGGGTGCGGGCTTGGTGCGGGGCGTGTCCTCGGCGGCGAGGGTGACGTCGAACCAGTCGCGGCCGATCGCCGAGAGCACGAGGTCGACCACCCGGCGCGGGGAGGCGGAGACCAGCGCGGTGGGCACCCGCGCCTCGCGCAGCGAGGCCAGCAGGGCGAGCGCGCCGGGGCGCGGCACCGTCTCGGCGGCGACCTTGCCGGCGAAGGTCTCGCCCAGCCGGGCGGCGAGTTCGGCCTCGGTACGGGCGGTGCCGCTGACCCGGTGCAGGTGGGCGGCGGTGTGCTCGACGGCCTGGCCGAGCACCTCGGGGGCGTCCTGGTCGGTGAGCGGGTGGTTCAGCTCCTCGGCGAGCTCGGCGGCGGCCTGCCACCAGAGCTGCTCGGTGTCGACCAGGGTGCCGTCCATGTCGAAGAGGACGGCGGAGGGGAGTGCGGACACGGATTCAGGCATGGCGGTACCTTCGGTGGTTCCTCGGACGGCGCGGGGGCGGGACATGGCAGGACGCGGTCCTCCCTGCAGGGGCCCCCGCGATGGATTCTCCGGCTGCCGCTCTCAGACGGTGCGGCGGTCCACCAGGACCGGGCGGTCCGGCAGGGTGAGGTCGGCGCGGGAGCCGGCCGGCAGGGCGGCGGCGGCCTCGGTGGGCAGGTCGGCCTTGACCTCGGTGCCGTCGTCCAGGCGGACGGTGAGCCGGGTGACGGCGCCCAGGAAGGACGCCGTGATCACCAGCGCCGGGCCGGTCCCGGACGGCGTGAGGGTGACGTTCTCCGGGCGGACCAGCACCTGGAGGTCGCCGTCGGCCGGGAGGGTGCCGTCCACGGCGTGCCGGCGGCCGAGCACCTCGACGCCGTCCGAGGTGCGGGTGCACGGGATGCGGCTCATGGTGCCGACGAACTCGGCGACGAAGGCGGTGGCCGGGCGGCCGTACAGCTCGGCCGGGGTGGCGCACTGCTCGAGCCGGCCGGCCCGCAGCACCGCGACCCGGTCGGCCATCGACAGCGCCTCCTCCTGGTCGTGGGTGACGAACAGGGTGGTGATACCCAGCTCCTGCTGGAGGCGCCGGATCTCCTCGCGCAACTGGAGGCGGACCTTGGCGTCCAGGGCGGACAGCGGCTCGTCCAGCAGCAGCACGCGCGGCTGCAGGGCGAGTGCGCGGGCCAGCGCGATGCGCTGCTGCTGGCCGCCGGACATCTGGTGCGGGTAGTGGCCGGCGCGGTGCGGCAGGCCGACCAGCTCCAGCAACTCCTCGGCGCGCTTGCGGCGTTCGGCCTTGCCGGTGCCGCGCATCCGCAGGCCGAAGGCGATGTTGTCCAGCGCGCTCAGGTGCGGGAAGAGGCTGTACGACTGGAACACCATGCCCGCGTCGCGCTTGTGCGCGGGGATCGAGGTGATGTCCCGGCCGTCGACCAGCACCTCGCCCGAGTCGTGCTGCTCGAACCCGGCCAGGATGCGCAGCGCGGTGGTCTTGCCGCAGCCGGACGGGCCGAGCAGGGCGACGAGTTCACCGGGGTGGACGGTCAGGTCGAGGCCGTCGAGGGCGGTGGTGGCGCCGAAGGAGCGGCGCAGCGAGCGGAACTCGACGGTGGCGCTGCCCGGGGCGAGCGCGACGCCGGTGACGGGGGCGGTGGCCGTGGTCATGGCTGGTGACTCCTGGAAAACAAAGGGGGGTTGGACCGGGGCCGGCAGTGCCGGGCCGCGGCGGTCAGGACCGGGCGGCCTTGCGGCCCCGGCCGACCGCGGACATCAGCAGCAGGACGACCCAGACGATCAGCAGGCTGAGCATCGAGACCGCGACGGACATCTGGCCGTCGCTCTTGCCGTTGGAGTTGATCCACACCGAGAAGGGCGAGAAGCCGAGGATGGACGCGGTGGTGAACTCGCCGAGCACCAGGGCGACGGTGAGCACGGCGGCGTTCAGCAGTGCGCTGCGCAGGTTGGGCAGGACGACGGTGAACACCGCGCGCAGCCAGCCGGCCCCGCAGTTGCGGGCGGCCTCGACCAGGGTGGCCACGTCCACGCCGCGCAGGCCCGCGTCGATCGCCCGGTAGGCGAACGGCAGCGCCATCAGCACGTAGGCGATGACCAGGACGATCGGGAAGTCCGGGTCCTGGATCGCCACGATGGTCTGGAACAGCGGGGTGTCCTGGAGGTAGTCCGGGCCCCAGCGCAGCACGCCGATGATGCCGGTGGTGAGCGCGACGACCGGTACGACCAGCGGCATCGAGCACATGACCTCGATCACCGGGCGCAGCTTCGGCGCACCGAGCCGGGCGGCGAGCACCGCCGGGACCAGCAGGAGCAGCAGCACGGCGACGGTGACGGCGGCCAGTTCGAGGCTGAGCACCAGGCTGTCGGTGAAGCCGGGGGCGTTCAGCAACTGGGTGTAGGCGCGGAAGGTGGTGCCGCCCTTGTTGTCGTCGACGCTGAACCACAGCGAGGCGGCCATCGGCACCGCGAAGTAGATCCCGCAGACCAGCAGGATCAGGCCGCGGCCGAAACGGATGCGTTCGATCAGGCGAGCCACTTGGCACTCCGGCGCTGAAGGGGCAGGTACAGGGCCATCACCAGGCAGGCGACCACGATCATGTCGAGGCCGAGGGCGAGGGCGAGGTTGCCCTGGCCGACCAGGACGTTGCCGGACAGCGCGTCGCCGATCTGCATCGAGATCAGCGGCACCGAACTGCCCACCATGGCCTCGGCGGTGGCGTACGCGGCGAAGGAGGCGCCGAACAGCAGTACGAAGCCGCCGAGCAGCGAGGGCAGCAGGACGGGCAGCGCCACGTGCCGCCAGTACTGCGGCGCGGTGGCGCCGTTGTTGTACGCGGCCTCGCGCCACTGGGCCTTGAGGCCCTCCAGGGCCGGGGTGATGGTGATGACCATCAGCGGGACCAGGAAGTACAGGTAGACCACCGACAGGCCGGAGAAGGTGTAGAGGTTCCAGCCGTGCTTGGTGAGGCCGAGCTTCTTGGTGACCTCGCCGGAGTTGCCGAGGGTGGCGACGAACATGAAGGCCAGCGGGACGCCGCCGAAGTTGGCGAGCACGCCGGAGGCGGACATCACGGCTTCGCGGAAGGCCCGGAAGCGGGAGGTCGCCACGGCCTGGGCCAGCGGGAGGCCGACGACGGTGGCGATCAGCGCGGTCAGCAGGGAGAGCTTGACGCTGCCCCACAGAGCCGTCCAGTAGGCGCCCTGGAGCGAGCCGGTGAGGTTGTCCGTGGTGAAGGCACCGCCGCCGTCGGGCGCGTCCGAGGAGGTGGTGAACGCGCCGATGGCGATCGCGACGGCCGGCAGGCCGAAACCGATCACGAAGAAGAGCAGCAGGGGGAGGGCGGCGAGCCAGGCGTGGCTGCCGCCGGCCCGGCGCTTGGCCGGGCGGGGGGCCCGGGCGGTCGCCGTGGTCGCCGGGGTGGCGACGGTGGCGGCGGCCGGGGCCTGGGCGGGGGTGGCGGGGCCGGCGGTGGTGCCTCCGCCGCTGTTCGCGGCGGAGGCGGTGGCCGGCACCGGGGTGGGAGCCGTGGTCATCTCAGGTCAGCCCGCGATCGCCTTGGCCCAGTTCTCGGTCACGACCTTCTTGGCCGCGTCCGTCTGGTCCTGGGTCGGGAAGGTGGTGAAGGGCTTCTCGACGGCCGGCAGCTTGGCGGCGGCGGTGGCGTCCAGGGTGCCGGCGGCCTTCATCGAGTCGAACAGGGCCGGGGTGGCGTAGCCGCCGAGGAAGCCGTTCTGGCCCTGGGCGCTGTACAGGTACTCCTCCCACAGGCGCGCGGCGGCCGGGTGCGCGGCGTCCTTGTTGATCGCCTGGTTGTAGTACTGGGCGTAGGAGCCGTCCGAGGGGATGGCCACCTGCCAGTCGATGCCCTTGTCCTTGAACTTGTCGCTGTAGCCGGCGTTCAGGTACGACCAGTCGATGCTGATCGGGGTCTCGCCCTTCTCGATGGTCGCCGGGGTGACCTCGACCGGGTTGAAGTTGCCGGCCTGCTTGACCTTGCCGAAGAAGTCGATGCCGGGCTGGATGTTGTCCAGCGAGCCGCCGTTGGCGAGCGCGGCCGCGTAGACGGCGCCGAAGGCGGCACCGGCCTTGGTCGGGTTGCCGTTCAGGGCGACCATGCCCTTGTACTCGGGCTTGAGCAGGTCGGCGAAGGTCTTCGGGCAGACGGCCACCTTCTTGGCGTCGCAGCCGATCGACATGTAGCCGCCGTAGTCGTTGTAGCTCAGGCCGTTGGCGTCCTTCATGGTGGCCGGGATCTTGTCGAAGTCGGTCACCTTGTAGGGGGCCAGCAGGCCCTGCTTGCCGGCGCTGATCGCGAAGGCCGAGCCGAGGTCGACGACGTCGGGGGCGCGGTCCTGGCCCTTGCGGGAGGTGACGGCGTTGATCTCGTCCTGGCTGGAACCGTCGGGGTTCTCGTCCTCGATCTCGATGCCGTACTTGGCCTTGAAGTCGTCCATCAGCTTGCCGTAGTTCGCCCAGTCGCGCGGCAGCGTGATGACGTGCAGCTTCCCCTCCTTCTTGGCGGCGGCGACCAGGGCGTCCATGCCGCCGAAGTCGGCGACGGAGGTGGCGGTCTTGGCGCTCTTGCCGCCCGCGGCGTCGCCGCCGGACTTCGCGGAGGAGGAGCCGGCGGAACCGCAGGCGGTGAGGGACAGCGCGGCGGCGGTCAGGACGGCCGCGAAGGCGGCGGTGCGGGCGCGGTGCACGGACACGGGTCAGTCTCCTGAGAAGGGGGAACTGCGAACGGGTGTCTTGATCGGGGGGGATCAGCGGGGGTGGCGGCCGGGAGCCGCCGGAGTCGGCCGGTTCGGAACCGCCCGGGTCGACCGACGTCGGAGCCGTCCGAGTTGACTAGCCAACTTTGCTGACGTGGGTAAGTACGCCGGAGTCCGGTGACGGGAAGGTGAACGGACGGCTCAGAGCCGGGGTCGGCTACGGGAACGGTGGAATCCGGCCATCGGCGGATGATCCGTTCGGTGCGATGCTCTGAATGCGCAGCGGGGTAAGGTCGGGCTGTCCGCGCCGGTACGGCTGCGCAGGACACCGCCCCTGGAGGGACAATTGAGTGACGTGGCAGTAGAGCCCGGGCGCCCCGTCGAGCGCGCTGCCGGCGCCCTGTACCGCAAGGTCGCCGCCGATCTTCGCGAGGCCATCACCACCGGCGCGTACGGCGAGGCGGGCCGGCTGCCCGCCGAGGGCGCGCTGGCCGAGAAGTACGGGGTCTCCCGCGGCACCGTCCGCCAGGCGCTCGCCGTACTGCGCTCGGACGGGCTGGTCACCTCCCGCCGCGGCACCCGCCGGGTGGTGCTCGGGGGCGCCCGGGTGCAGAGCTTCTCCGAACTGCTCAGCTTCACCCACTGGGCGTACTCGATGGGCGAGGACCCCGGCGGCATCCTGGACTCGCTGGTGCGCCGCCCGGCCGACGCCGCCGAGCGCGAGCAACTCCGCCTGGAGCCGGGCGCGGAGGTGTACGTGACGGTCCGGCTGCGCACGCTCTCCGGCACGCCGGTGATGGTCGAGCGCACCATCTACCCGCCGCGGGTCGGCGAGATCGTCGCCGAGCTGCCGCCGGACGTGGTCTCGCACACCGAAGTGCTGCGCGAGCACGGCATCCTGTTCACCGACGCCGACCACACCATCGACATCGTCGCCGCCAACGCGGAGGACGCCCGGCTGCTCGGCTGCCGCCGGGGCGGCCCGCTGCTGCGCGAGCGGCGGCGCACCACCGACCCGACCGGCACGCCGGTGGAGTGGTCCCAGGACCGCTACCTGCCCGGCACGGTGGCCTTCAGCGTGCACAACTCGCTGGCCACCTCGGCGCTTTCGCGGCACGCCCGGGAACTGGACTGAGCTCCGGCCGGGAGTCCCGGAGCTGGGCTGAGCTCGCTCGGGAGTCCTGGGAGCCGGGCTGAGCTCGGTCGGCCGGGAGCAGGACCCGGGGCCCGAGAACCTGAGCCCGGGGCCCGGCTCCCGGGCGGTGCGGCTCAGCGCATGAGGGCGGCGAGCAGCGGCCGGTAGTGCTCGAAGCCCGGCACCGACGCGCCCGGCGCCTTGGCCTGCTCGTCCCAGCGCCGTACCGCCACCGCGTCGGCCGCGCCCGGGAGTTCGTTGAAGGCGGCGGCCTCCCGTTCGTCCATCGGGCCGCCCTGGACCCGCAGGGTGTACTCGGAGGCCTCGGAGAGCCGGGCGCGGTAGCCGGGCTCGACCGCGCACAGGTAGCGCTTGGCGGCCACGTGCAGCCGGACCGGCTCGGTGACCTCCGGGCCGAACCAGCGGGCCAGCCAGTCGGCGCCGGTGTCACTGTGCCGGTTGTCACGGCCGCCCATCAGGTCCCGGCCGTGCAGCGTGCCGTGGAAGTGGCCCACGTCGTGCAGCAGGGCGGCGGCGACCAGGTGGTCCGGCGCGCCGGCCGCCTCGGCGGCAGCGGCGGCCTGCAGCATGTGCTCGGCCATGGTCACCGCCTCGCCGAGGTACTCCCCGGCGCCCTCGCCCGCGAACAGCTCGGCGATCCCGTCCAGCGCGGCGGTGCGGCGGTGCAGCACGGCGAGGGTGGAGGAGAGCGAGTCGAGGTCCGCGTAGCAGCCCTGGAGGTGCCGGTGGCCGTCCTGCTGGAACGCGGTACGGGCGTGCAGCAGGCGGGTGTTGTCGAAGACCAGGCAGTCGCCGGCGTCCAGGCGGAAGGTGAGCTGGAGCTCCGGGCGCAGGGTGATCGCGGCGAAGCGGCGGTAGGCGCGGTAGAAGGATTCCAGGCCGGCCCCGCGGAGGGTGCCGATGGAGCGGTTGTTGAAGCGGACCTCGCGGATCCGGCCGAGCGCGTCGACCTCGATCAGCGGACGGTCGGCGCGCAGCTCGGTGCGGCGGTCCCGGAAGACGAAGGGGACGGGCGTGCGGGTGAGCACCGCGAAGTCCTCGGGGGCCTCCGCGCGCAGCAGGGCCGCCGCCTTGAAGCCGTCGACGAGCCCGGAGTCGCCGCCGGTGGCCGAGTTCTCCAGGCAGTGCAGCAGTTGGAGCGTCGGCACCGGGTCGCGGTACGGGTTGTCGGTGTGCGGGGCGATCGCCTTGTCGGTGAACGCGAGGTTGTTCGGATCCGGCTCGACCCGGACGTCGAACAGTTCGCCGTAGTTGGTGACCCGGACGTAGCCGAAGCTCTCGGCCACCCGGAGCACCTGGCGCTCCACCGCCGGCACCCCGCGCAGCACGGCGAAGCCGCTGTGCCGGACGGCGGCGAGGACGGCGGCCTGCTCGGCCGGGTCGGTGAGGTAGGTCTGCCAGTCGGCCTCGGGGATGCCGCGCGCGAAGTCGGCGGCGGCCCAGAGCCGCTTGCCCTGCTCGGTGCGCCCGTCGTCCCCGGCCTCCTGGTGCAGCCAGCCGAGCGGGTAGCGGGAGCGGTGCCCGTCCGACCAGAGCACCTCCAGGTTCCCGTCGAGTTCCGCGCTCGCCGCGATCGCCAGGTCGTCCGGCAGGTCGTCGATCTGGAACAGCTTCTGCCCGTTGCGCGGGTCCCGGCACTCGGCGCAGGGGCAGTTGTCGCGCAGCCAGTAGGGCGGCGGTTGCTCGGTCATGGGGTCCTCCTCGACGGGCTCCTCCGGGTGAAGTTGTATAGCCAACTCCACTCGCTTGGCGGGAGCTTGCCTGCCCCCGGTGAGGAGTGCGTGCCGAGCGGGTGAACGCTGCGGGAACTGTGCCGGGAGGCGTGGCCAAAAACGATCGGTCCCCGACGACGGCGACGGCGGCCGCGCCGCCCGCCTCCCCGTCGAGGTGCCGCCCTGGGCCGTCCGGGGCCGCTGTTCGGGTGAGGGCCGCCGGGGCCGGCGCGTTTCGGCGTGGGGAGCCGGGCGGGCTGCGGCATCGTCGGGGGGATTCCCCCGAACTGAGAGGCAGCTGCGCCATGGCCCATCCCAGTACCACGACCCCGCCGCCCGCGGGGCACACCGGGCTCAGGCGGGAGGTGGGGGTCGCCGGGCTGCTGTGGGCCTCGGTGGGGGCGATCATCGGGTCCGGCTGGCTGTTCGGAGCGCAGAAGGCCGCGGTGGCGGCCGGTCCGGCGGCCATGCTGTCCTGGGCGATCGGCGCGGTGGCGATCATCCTGCTGGCGCTGATCCACGCCGAGCTGGGCGGGCTGTTCCCGGTGGCGGGCGGCACGGCGCGCTACCCGCACTACGCCTTCGGCGGGTTCGCGGGGATGTCCTTCGGCTGGTTCACCTGGCTGCAGGCGGCGACCATCGCGCCGATCGAGGTCCAGGCGATGATCAACTACGCCCAGCACTGGAGCTGGGCGGACGGCCTGCTGAACAAGAACCTGACGCTGACCGGCGCCGGGTTCGTCGTCGCGGCCGTCCTGCTCGGCGTCTTCGTGGCGATCAACTTCCTCGGGGTCCGGCTGCTCGCGCACACCAACAGCGTGGCCACCGTCTGGAAGGTCGCCATCCCGATCCTGACCATCTTCGCCTTCGGGATCACCGAGTTCCACGGCTCCAACTTCGACGTGCACGGCTTCGCGCCGGACGGCGCCAAGGGCGTGCTGACGGCGATCAGCACCAGCGGGGTGATCTTCGCGCTGCTCGGCTTCGAGCAGGCGATCCAGTGGGCGGGGGAGAGCCGCAACCCCCGCCGGGACATCCCCCGGGCGGTGCTCGGCTCGGTGGTGATCGGCACGATCGTCTACCTGATGCTCCAGGTGGTGTTCATCGGCGCGCTGCCGCCGGACACCGTCGCGGGCGGCTGGAGCAAGCTCACCTACCCCGGCATCAGCGGGCCGTTCGCCGGACTCGCGACGCTGATCGGGCTGGGCTGGCTCGCGACGGTCCTCTTCATCGACGCCGTGATCTCGCCCGCCGGCACCGGCCTGGTCTACATCACCTCCAGCTCCCGGGTCACCTACGGCCTCAGCCGCAACGGCTACGCGCCGCCGGCCCTGCAGTTCACCGACCGCAACTCGGTGCCGTGGCTGGGCCTGCTCATCGCCTGGGCCGCGGGGGTGATCTGCTTCCTGCCCTTCCCGAGCTGGCAGCGGCTGGTCGGGTTCATCACCTCGGCCGTCGTCCTGATGTACGCGGGCGCGCCGCTGGCCTTCGGCGTGCTGCGCAGGCGGCTGCCGGAGATGGAGCGCTCGTACCACCTGCCCGGCGGCACGGTCGTCTCGCCGGCCGCCTTCGCGGTGGCGGGCCTGGTCATCTACTGGTCCGGCTGGGACACCCTGTGGCGGCTCGGGCTGGCGATCCTCATCGGGTACCTGCTGCTCGGCGGGTACTCCGCGTACGCCGCGTCGAGGGGCGTGCCGAACGCGCCGCGGATGGACTTCAAGGCGGGGCAGTGGCTGCCCGTCTACCTGATCGGCATGGGCGTGATCTCCTGGCAGGGCAGCTTCGGGGTGGGCGCCCAGGGGAACCTGCCGCTGTGGTGGGACATCGGGGTCGTGGTGGTGTTCTCGCTGGTGATCTACTACTGGGCGCTGGCGGTCGCGCTGCCGACGGAGGAGATCGAGCGGAACATCCGGGGCGTCGAGGTGGTGGACGCGGGCGGGCACTGAGCGCGGTCGAGCGCACGGGAAGCGAGCGCACGGCGGAGCGAGGGAACGGCCCCCGAAGCGGTTCGGGGGCCGTTCCGGCGTTTCCTAGACCGTGGTCGCCGTTTCCTAGGCCGTGGCCGTCCAGGCGGCCTCGGCGGCCGCCAGGGCCGGTTCGGCCTCCGCCTTCGTGGCCGTCGCGAGCGCGGCCAGGCAGGCGCGGACGGTCTCCAGCGAGGCCGCCGGGCCGTAGTGGTTGATCCGCAGCATCTCGGCGGCCAGGGCGCCGCCGCCCGCCTGGACGGGCAGCGCCGGGTCGAGGGCGGCGGCGAGTTCGGCGGCGTGCAGGCCGGCCGGGGTGCGCACGGTGGTGGCGACCGGGGCCGCGTGGGCGTCCTCGGGGACGTACGGGGTGAGGGTGCCGAGGGCGCGGACGCCGGCCCGGGTGGCGGCGGAGGCGGCGCGGTGCCGGGCGATCACGGCGGGCAGGCCGTCGGCGGCGATCCGGTCCAGGCAGGCGCCGAGCGCCAGCATCTCCAACTGGGCCGGGGCGTGCGGCAGCACGGTGCGGCCGGCGTCCGTCCACCGCTCCTTCCAGTCGAGCAGCGAGAGGTAGGAGCGGCGCGGGGCGGCCGGGTTGGCGGCGATCCGCTCCCAGGCCCGCTCGGAGACGGAGACGGCGGAGACCCCGGCCGGGCCGCCCATCGCCTTCTGGCCGCCGATCACGCACAGGTCGATGCCCCACTCGTCGGTGAGCAGCGGCTCGGCGGCGACGGAGGCGACCGCGTCGACCATCAGCAGGGCGCCGTGCTCGCGGACCACGGCGGCGATCCCGGCGACCGGGTTGGTGTTGCCGGTGGCGGCCTCGGCGTGCACCAGGGAGACGAAGTCGATCTCCGGGCGGGCGTCCAGCGCCTCGGCCACCTGCGCGGCGCTCACCGCGCTGTCGAAGGGGACGGCGAGGTCGACGACGGTGGCGCCGCAGGAGCGCAGCCAGGTGCCGAAGGTCTGCCCGTACGGGCCGGTGACGATGTTCAGCGCGGTGGAGCCCGGGTGCGCGGCGCCGCGGATCGCCGCCTCCAGCGGGAGCAGGGCCTCGCCCTGGGTCACGATCACGTCGGCCTCGGTGTGCAGCAGCGCGGCCACCTGGTCCTCGATCGCCGCGAACCCGGCGGCGCTGAGCGGGGGGAGGTCGAGGAAGGGGCTCACGGCTTGGGCGGCCTTTCGCTTCGGGGACGGTGGGCGGGGCGGTGGGTGCGCTCCGAGTCTGCCGCATTCTCGCTGCTTACCCGGAACCCGCCCGTCGGTAGAGTGCGGCCATGAGCGATGGCGCGGTGCTGCACGTGCGGGGTCGGGTGCTGGTCGGTCCGGAGGAGGTCCGGGACGAACTCTGGGTGGTGGACGGCCGGGTGAGCTTCACCCGCCCACCGACCGCCGGGGACGTCCGGACGGTGACCGGTTTCGTGCTGCCCGGCCTGGTGGACGCGCACTGCCACGTCGGACTGGACGCGCACGGCGCCGTGGACGCCGCGACCAGCGAGAAGCAGGCGCTCACCGACCGTGACGCCGGCACCCTGCTGATCCGCGACGCCGGCTCGGCCGCCGACACCCGCTGGATCGACGAGCGCGAGGACCTGCCCCGGATCATCCGCGCCGGCCGGCACATCGCCCGCACCCGCCGCTACATCCGCAACTACGCGCACGAGATCGAGCCCGGCGATCTCGCCGCCTACGTCCGGGCGGAGGCCCGGCGCGGGGACGGCTGGGTGAAGCTGGTCGGCGACTGGATCGACCGCGACCGCGGCGACCTCACCGCCTGCTGGCCCGGCGACGCGCTGGCCGAGGCGATCGCCGCGGCGCACGAGGAGGGCGCGCGGGTGACGGCACACTGCTTCGCGGCCGAGTCGCTGCCGGACCTGCTGGCGGCGGGGATCGACTGCATCGAGCACGCCACCGGGCTGACGGAGGAGCTGATCCCGGCCTTCGTCGAGCGCGGGATCGCGATCGTCCCGACGCTGGTCAATATCGCCACCTTCCCGGGGCTGGCGGCCGGCGGCGAGGCGAAGTTCCCGGCGTGGGCGGCGCACATGCGGCGGCTGCACGAGCGCCGCTACGACACGGTGGGCGCCGCGCACGACGCGGGCATCCCGGTGTTCGTCGGCACGGACGCGGGCGGCTCGCTCGCGCACGGGCTGGTCGCGGACGAGGTGGCGGAGCTGGTGAAGGCCGGGCTGAGCCCGGCGGAGGCGCTGTCGGCGGCGAGCTGGGGGGCGCGGCAGTGGCTGGGACGGCCAGGGCTCGAGGAGGGCGCCCCGGCGGACTTCGTGGTGTACGGGGAGGACCCCCGGGCGGACGTACGGGTGCTCGCGGACCCGCGGCTGGTGGTGCTGCGGGGGCGGCCGGTGGGCTGATCCCGGGGCCCTCGCCGGACCGCTGCGGCGCCCCCGGCCGGACCGCTGCGACGCCCTCCGGCCGGACCGGTCCGGCGGTCGATCACCTGATCAACCGCTGAACGGGCCGTCGGTGTAGGCCGATAGGGTGGCGACCATGGCACCGCGTCCACTGAACGAGATCGTCGAGCCCGGTTGGGCCACCGCCCTGGAGCCGGTCGCCGGGCGGATCGCCGCCATGGGCGACTTCCTGCGCGCCGAACTGGCCGCCGGCCGCACCTACCTGCCCTCCGGCCCGAACGTGCTGCGCGCCTTCCAGCAGCCCTTCGCCGAGGTGCGGGTGCTGATCGTGGGGCAGGACCCGTACCCGACCCCCGGTCATGCGGTCGGGCTCAGCTTCTCGGTCGGGCCGGAGGTGCGGCCGATCCCGGCGAGCCTGATCAACATCTTCCAGGAGTACGGCAACGACCTCGGCCTGCCGCAGCCGTCCAACGGCGACCTGACGCCGTGGACGCGGCAGGGCGTGCTGCTGCTCAACCGGGCGCTGACCACCGCGCCGCGCAAGCCGGCCGCGCACCGGGGCAAGGGCTGGGAGGAGGTCACCGAGCAGGCGATCCGGGCGCTCGCGGCGCGCGGGGGGCCGCTGGTGGCGATCCTGTGGGGGCGTGACGCCCGCAACCTGCGGCCGCTGCTCGGGGAGGTCCCGGCGATCGAGTCGGCGCACCCGAGCCCGTACTCGGCGAATGGCGGCTTCTTCGGCTCGCGGCCGTTCAGCCGGGCGAACGAGCTGCTGGTGCGGCAGGGGGCACAGCCGGTGGACTGGCGGCTGCCGTAGCAGACCGCGGTCAGTGCGGAACGTCAATCTCACTCCAACGGGTGAAATGACCTTCCGTGCGACTCATATGACGGATCGTTTGAGAAGACTGGCGGCTCATCGTTCCGCCTGTGTGGGGGTCCCGCCATGTCTTCTCGGCCGTCTCGCCGAATCGTTTCCGCATCCGCCGCCGTGGCGGTGAGCGCGCTGCTCACCGCCGGGCCCGTCCAGGCCGCTCCTGCGAGCCCGGCTTCGAGCCCCGCCTCGGGCCCGGCCTCGACTCAGCCCCCGGCCGCACCCTCGCCGGGCAAGGCGCGTGCCGTGACCGCCGAACTCGACCTGGACGTCAAGCTGTTGAACAACGCCGTGGACGTCCCGGTGAACATCTCCCTCAACAAGGTGGAGACCCCGGCGCAAGGATGGGGGTCCCCCCGGCCGGAGGCTGGGGGAGGCTCGGTGCTGACCGCCAAGGTGGACGGCGTCGACCAGGCCGGCCCGGTCGAACTCGTCAAGGCCGACATCGGCACGTCCGTCACCCGCGCCGACGCCAAGGGCGCCGCCGCCTCCGTCAAGCTGGTCAACGCCGACGTGCACGCCCCCGGCCTGCCCGCCACCGCGCTGCTCGGCCTGGAGGCGATGAGCGCGGAGGCGACCTGCCCGGTGGACGGGCAGCCCACCGCGAACGTGGTCGCGCCCGCCCGGCTGAGCGTGCTCGGCAAGCCGGTCACCGTCGGGCTGTACGGCCCGACCAAGGTGGACGTGCCGCTGGTCGGCAGCGTGTCGGTGGAGTTCTCCAAGAAGACCACCACCACGACCACCGCCGCCGCCTCGGCGCTGGAGGTGCAGGTGCAGGTGAACCCGCTCAACCTGAACGTCGCCAAGGTCACCGGCACGATCACCGTGGCCTCGGTGAGCTGCGAGAAGCCCGGCACCCCCGGCCCCGGCGGCACCCCGGGCCCCGGGGTGTCCGGCAGCGCGCCCGCCGCCCAGCCGGTGGCGGACACCACCGGCACCACCGCCGCCACCCCCGCGACCGCGCGGGCCGCCGTGCCGCAGGCGGGGGTGGAGAAGCCCGGGAAGCTCGCCGCCACCGGCGGCAGCAGCGCCACCGGCCCGCTGGCCGCCGGGGCCGCCGCCCTGGTCGCGGGCGGGGCCACCGCGCTCTGGGCCACCCGGCGCCGCCGGGCCGCGCACGCCCGTCGGCACTGAGCCGCCCGGCCCTGCGGGCGGTGCGGGAGCGCCGGCCGGCGGCACCCCGGGCGGGGGGAGTGCCGCACCCGGCACTCCCGCACCGTGACCGTGCCACTGCGGACGGTTGGTTCACATGCGCGTTACACGAGAGGAACAACCGGGAAACGGCGCCTTGCGACGCTACGCGGGCACCCACCACCCAGCATTGCGAGGGACACGCCGTGGCTATCAAGGCCGAGTACATCTGGATCGACGGCACCAAGCCGACCGCGAAGCTCCGTTCCAAGACTCGCGTCCTGCCCAACGCCGACAAGATCCCGACCTGGGGCTTCGACGGTTCCTCGACCAACCAGGCCGAGGGCCACGCCTCGGACCGCGTGCTGGAGCCGGTGAAGGTCGTTCCGGACCCGATCCGCGGCGGCGACAACATCCTGGTCCTCTGCGAGGTCCTGGAGACGGACGGCACCCCGCACGAGTCCAACACCCGCGCCCTGCTGCGTGAGATCGCCGAGAAGTACGCCGCGCAGGAGTCGATCTTCGGCATCGAGCAGGAGTACACCTTCTTCAAGGGCTCCCGCCCGCTCGGCTTCCCCGAGGGCGGCTTCCCGGCCCCGCAGGGCGGCTACTACTGCGGTGTCGGCGCCGAGGAGGTCTTCGGCCGCGAGATCGTCGAGCTGCACCTCGACCGCTGCATCGACGCCGGCCTGGCCATCTGCGGCATCAACGCCGAGGTCATGCCCGGCCAGTGGGAGTTCCAGATCGGCCCGGTCGACGCGCTGACCGTCTCCGACGACCTGTGGATCGCCCGCTACCTGCTCTACCGCACCGCCGAGGAGTTCGGCATCGACGCCACCCTCGACGCCAAGCCGGTGCGGGGCGACTGGAACGGCGCGGGTGCCCACACCAACTTCTCCACCAAGGCGATGCGCGAGGGCTACGACGCCATCATCACCGCCTGCGAGTCCCTCGGCGCCTCCCAGGAGAAGGTGCTGGAGCACGTCAACCAGTACGGTGACGACATCCAGTCCCGCCTGACCGGCAAGCACGAGACCGCCCCGTGGAACGTCTACAGCTACGGCGTCTCCGACCGCGGTGCCTCCGTGCGCATCCCGTGGCAGGTCGAGGTGGAGAAGAAGGGCTACATCGAGGACCGACGCCCGAACGCCAACGTCGACCCCTACGTCGTCACCCGCCTGCTGATCAACACCTGCTGCGAGGCCCTGGAGAAGGCCGGCCAGGTCTGATCCGCCCCGCGGTACGCACGACGCCCGCAGGCCCTCCCCACCCGGGGAGGGCCTGCGGGCGTTCCCCGCTCCCCGGCCGCCGGGGGAGGCAGCCGGGAGCCTACAAATCACTGGTCAATCACCGGCGGCCGCCGGACAATTCGCGGCATGACCCAGCAGCCCCTGCTCCTGCTCGACGTGGACGGACCCCTCAACCCCTATGCCGCGCCGAAGGCCCGCCGCCCCGAGGGCTACGACACCCACCGGCTGCTGCCCGCGTCCTAACTGAGCACCGCCTCAAGGGCTTCGAGGAAGCGGTCGGTGGTCTCCTCGTCCCGTACGGCGATCCGCAGCCAGTCCTCGCCCAGCCCGGGGAAGGTGTCCCCACGCCGGACGGCGAAGCCGTGCTCGCGCAGCCGCTCGCGTACGGTCGCCGCACCCGGCAGCCGGACCAGGACGAAGGAGGCGGCCGGTTCGCCGTGGATCCGCAGCACCGGGAAGGCCGCCAGGCCCTTCACCAGGTACGTGCGCCACAGGGCCAGTTCGGCGGCCGCCTGCTCCGCCTCGGCGAGTGCCGCCGGGCCGCTGCAGATCTCGGCGGCGGCCAGCGCCGGGGTGGAGACCGGCCAGAGCGGCTGGGCGGCGCCGAGCTCGGCGATCAGCGGTGCCGGGCCGAGCACGTAGCCGATCCGCAGCCCGGCCAGCCCCCAGGTCTTGGTGAGGCTGCGCAGGACGACGACCCGGCCGGGCAGGCCCCGCACCGAGGCCAGGGACTCCCGCTCGCCCGGGACGGTGTCCATGAAGGCTTCGTCCACCACCAGGGTGCGTCCGGGCCGGGCGAGCGCGGCGACGGCCTCGGCGGGGTGCAGCACCGAGGTCGGGTTGGTCGGGTTGCCGAGGACGACGAGGTCCGCCTCCTCGGGGACGGCGGCGAGCCGGAAGCCGTCCTCGGCGGTGAGCAGGACCCGATGCACGGGGTGGCCGGCGTCCCGCAGTGCCGCCTCCGGCTCGGTGAACTGCGGGTGCACCACCACGATGTGACGTGCCGTCACCACGCGCGCGAGCAGGACGAAGGCCTCCGCCGCTCCCGAGGTGAGCAGCACCTCGTCGACCGGGCGCCGGTGCCGGGCGGCCACCGCGGCGCGGGCGGCGCTCTGGTCAGGGTAGGCGGCGAGGTCGCCCAGGGTGGCGGCCAGGTGCTCGCGGAGCCAGGCCGGGGGCGTGCCGGTGCGCACGTTGACGGCGAGGTCGACCAGGGCGCGCCCGTCGGCGCGGACCTCGGCGTCGCCGTGGTGGCGCAGGTCGGGTTCGGTGGTGGTCACGCGGGGTCTCCTGCTGGTCGGGCGGGGCGAGCTGGCCGAGCTGGTCGGGAGGGTCGTGCCGGTCGAGCTGGCCGAGCGGCTTCGGTGGCCGGCGGGGGTACGTGGTGGAGGTCGTACGGCCCGGGTGGCACTGCGGGCTCCGCGCCGTCGCCGAGGGTGACCAGCACGACGGCGTGGCCGTGCGCGGCGAGTTCGGCGGCCGCCCCGAGGTGGTCGACCGCCGCTCCGGTGCCGTCCACCGCCTCGCCGGTCCAGGGCCCCGCCCACCCGCCGGCGCTCGGCACCGTCCGGGGGTCAGTCGCGGCGGCCTGCCACGGCGTCGGGCGGAGCAGTCCGGCTACCGCCTCGACCGCGTCCGGCCGGCCCACCACCACCGAGGCGGCGCGCAGTTCCGTCAGTGCCCGCGGTCCCAACCGGTCGGCCCAGCCTGGCCCGAGGTCGATCACGACCAGCCGCCCGGGCACCGCGGCCCGGGCGATCGCCACCGTCGCCGTCGCCGACTTCCGCTTGGCGACCACGAGGCGGCCGCCCGGCGCGCTGGCCAGCGCGGCCGCCTCGGCGACGCTCGGCGTGCCGACGGCCGTACCGACCAGCTGGGACGGGTTCGGCACCGAGACGGCCGCCAGCCGCTCCGCGGGGTGCTCGTCCACGGCCACCCCGGTGAGGCGGGACGCGGCCCAGCGCACCGCCGGGTGGTCCGCCTTGCCGGTCACGGTGGCCAGCCGGGCCACCGAGGCGCGGGCGAGGCCGTTCTCCGCCAGGGTGTCCGCCAGCAGCCGCAGCACCTCGGTCCGTTCGGCGCCGCTGCCCGCGCCGATCCCGACCACCAGGGTGCGGGGGAACACCAGGACGTCGCCGTGGCCCCGGTCGTCCCGGTCGACGACCCGCAGGACCGGGAGATCGGCCGCGAGCGGTCGGACCGCACCGCCGACGGCGATCAGTCCGATCACGTCCCGTGCCCCTTCGTCCAAGCCCCCGTGATCCCACCACGGGTGGCCGAAACGGGTCAATCGCGGCGCGTGTGAGATCCACCGCCGGCGCCGGCTGCTGCGTGTGGTGACCGCGTCGCAGCTGTTCGCCTGTTCTTCACCTCCCTTGTGCGGTACACGACACGCCGCGATCCTACTGTTCTCGGCGCTCCTGCCCGGAAGCCCCGACCCCGGAGGACCCCATGGTCTTCGCACGACTGCGCACCCCCGGTACCCCCGCCGCCGAGCCTCGCCCCGCCCGTCGTCGCACGCTCCGCCCGTTCACCGCCCTCGCCGGCGGCCTCGGCCTGGTCGCCGGCTCGCTCGGCCTGTGGGCCGCGGGCGACAGCGCCGCCGCCGACACCGCGGCCGGCCTGCCCTCGCCCGACCACATCGTCGTGGTGATGCTGGAGAACCACGCCTACTCGCAGGTCATCGGCAGCTCGGCCGCGCCGTACATCAACCGCACGCTGGCGGCCGGCGGCGCCACGCTGACCCAGTCCTACGCGCTCACCCACCCCAGCCAGCCCAACTACTACATGCTGTTCTCGGGCAGCTCGCAGGGCATCGTCGACGACAGCTGCGTGGACGTCGGCGCGCTGGACCAGCCCAACCTGGCCTCCGAGCTGCTCGACGCGGGCCAGAGCTGGGCCAGTTACAACGAGGGCCTGCCCGCCCCCGGCGCCACCGACTGCCGCGTCGACAACTACGCGCAGAAGCACAACCCGTGGTTCGGTTTCGGCAACGTCCCCACCTCGACCGCCTACGGCATGGACGCGTTCCCGACCGACTTCAGCACCCTGCCCAAGGTCTCCTTCGTCGTCCCGGACCTGTGCGACGACATGCACGACTGCTCGGTGGGCACCGGCGACTCCTGGCTGCAGAGCAACCTCGACGGGTACGCCCAGTGGGCCAAGAGCAACAACAGCCTGCTGGTGGTCACCTTCGACGAGGACAACAAGCTGTCCGGCAACCGCATCCCGACCCTGGTCTACGGCGCCCACGTCACCCCCGGCAGCTCCACCGCCACCCGCTACAACCACTACGACGTGCTGCACACCCTGGAGGACCTGGCCGGGGTCAACGCCCACGCCGGCAACTCCGCCGGCGCCGCCGACATCACCGGCATCTGGAACTGACGCCCGTGTACGTCGCGGACTCCCGCAGCTCGAAGGGCCCCGTCGCGCCGGCCGCCGGCCAGGCGCGGCGGGGTGCGCCCCTGCGCGCCGTGCCGGGGACGGTCCTCGTCCTCGGCGCCGTCAGCATGGTCACCGACGTCTCCTCCGAGATGGTCAACGCCGTCCTGCCGCTCTACCTGCTCACCGGGCTCGGCCTGTCCCCACTCGGCTTCGGGCTGCTCGACGGCATCCAGAACGGCTTCAGCGCCCTGGTCCGGCTGGCCGGCGGCCACCTCGCCGACCGCCGCGGCCGCGACGGAGCCGCCCGCCACAAGGCCGTCGCCGCCGTCGGCTACGGGCTGTCCGCGCTGTGCCGCCCGCTGCTGCTGTTCGTCCACACCGTGCCGCTGATCGGCGCCGTCATCGCCGTCGACCGCACCGGCAAGGGCCTGCGCACCGCGCCCCGGGACGCGATGATCTCGCTCGCCACCGAACCCGCCCACCGCGGCCGGGCGTTCGGCGTGCACCGGGCGATGGACACGGCCGGCGCCCTGCTCGGCCCGCTCACCGCCTTCCTGGTGCTGCGCCTGGCCGGCGGTCCGCTGCTCGCCGACGGCGGTGAACGGCACGGCTACGACGCGGTGTTCACGGTCAGCTCCTGCGTCGCCGCGCTGGGCGTCCTGATCCTGCTGCTGTTCGTGCCCAACCGGCAACAGGATGGTGGAGCATCAGTTTCCGTGCCCTCGCTCCGCGACAGCCTCACCCTGCTGCGGCTGCCCGGCCTGCGCCGGCTCACCCTGTGCGCCGTGCTGCTCGGGCTCACCACCGTCAGCGACTCCTTCCTCTACCTGCTGATCCAACGCCGGCTCGGCCTGTCCGTCAGCCTGTTCCCGCTGCTGCCGCTCGGCACCGCCGCCGCCTTCCTGCTGCTGGCCGTCCCGTTCGGCTCGCTCGCCGACCGGATCGGCCGCCGACGGCTCTTCCTGCTGGGGCACGGCGTGCTGCTGCTCGGGTACGGGCTGCTGCTGTCGCCGCTGCGCGGGCTGCCCGCGGTGATCTGCGTACTGGTGCTGCACGGCGCCTTCTACGCCGCCACCGACGGAGTGCTCGCCGCCGCCGCGGCCGACGCGGTGCCCGCCGAACAGCGCGGCGCCGGACTGGCCCTGGTCGGCACCGGGCAGGCGCTCGCCCGCTTCGCCTGCTCGCTGCTGTTCGGCGCGCTGTGGAGCGCGGTGGGCGGCGTGAGCGCGCTGGCGTGGTCCACCGGGGCGCTGGCGCTGTGCGTGGGCGGCGCCGCGGCGGTGCTGCACCGGTCGGAACCCGTCGCCGTCGAGGAGAGTCCGTGAACCTGAAGAACCGCACGAGAGTGATCGTGCTGCTGGTCGCCGTGCTGGTGCTCGGCGCGGTCGGCACCGGGGCCGTCCTCTACGCGGCCGACCGCACCGCCGAGCGCGACCGCGCCCAGGCCGACGGGCCGGCCGTCAGCCCTGGCGCCGTCTCCCTGGAAGTGCCGAGCAGTGGACGGCAGTTGCTGTTCCGCAACATGGCCTGGGGCCCGCACCGGGACGAGATCACCGCCGTCCCCGCCGACCGGCCGGACGGCCCGCGCACCGCCTCCGGCGTCCAGTGCCTGCGCTTCCACGCCGCCGCCGGCACCGGCATCTGCCTGCAGGCGCAGCACGGGGCGCTGGAGGACACTTACCGGGCCGTCGTGCTCGACGACCGCCTGCACGAGCGGCGCTCCTTCCCCGCCGCCGGCATCCCCACCCGCGCCCGGGTCTCCCCGTCCGGGCACCTCGTCGCCTGGACGGTCTTCGTCAGCGGCGACTCGTACGCGGGCACCGACTTCTCCACCCGCTCCTCCATCGTGGACGTGCGGGACTGGAACCTGCGGGAGAACCTCGAGGACTTCGCCGTCATCAAGGACGGCCACCCGTACCAGGCCCACGACATCAACCTCTGGGGCGTCACCTTCGCCGACGACGACACCTTCTACGCCACCCTGGCCAGCGCCGGGCAGACCCACCTCGTCCGCGGCGACCTCACCGCCCGCACCCTCACCACCCTGCACGACAACGTCGAGTGCCCCTCGCTCTCCCCCGACGGCACCCGCGTCGCGTACAAGAAGCGCGTCCCCGGCCTGCCCGCCGACTCCCCGTGGCGGCTGTACGTCCTCGACCTGAGGACGATGACCGAGACCGCCACCGCCGAGCAGCGCAACATCGACGACCAGGCGCTCTGGTCCGACGACGGCACCCTGCTCTACGCCCTGCCCGGGGACTACGGGGCCGACCTCTGGAGCGTCCCGGCGGACGGCTCCGGCAGCGTGCGGCTCGTCACCAAGGCCGCGGTCGCCCCCGCCTACCTGGGCTGAGGAACTCTGGGCTACGGTGCCACGTCGAGCGGAATGTGACGTCCTGATCGAACGCCCCGGGGGATTCGTCCCGGGGGAACATCCGGGCCGGGCGTCGTGATCGAGACGGGGGAGCAAGACACCGTGGACGGCATCCCACCAGAGCGGACGGTGGCCGACTCCTGGCCCGCGCTGCACGGCCGCCCGGTCCTGCGGCGCACCGTCGCCGTCGGACTGGTCCTCGGCGTGTCCGTCGCCGCGGCCCTCGTGGTGCGCGGCGTCAACGCGCTCACCGAAGGGCAGGCGGGCCGGGACACCGACCGGGACCGCGCCGAACGCCTGGCCGGCCTCCACCCGTCCCAGCACCCGGGCGCGGGCCGGTACTACCTGCCGGTCCGCACGGTCTACACCCGGACGTCGGACGGCGCTCCGGTCGCCTACCTGCACTACCGGCTCGGCGGCGGCAAGGACCCGGGGCTGGGCGAGTTCCTGCAGACGTACGACCTGCCGGCGCCCGGGCCGGCCGCCCCGCTGCCGCCGGACCTCGCGGCGGCGCTGGGCGGGGACGAGCCGGCGGAGGCGCCGGAGCTGCCGGAGGTGCTCCCCTCGGCGCCCGCCCCCGCCCCCGCCGCCGTCTCCACCCCCGCCCCCGCCACGCCGTCGGCCGGGGCGTCCCCGTCCGAGACCGCCCCGGCGCCGGCTCCCGCTCCGGTCGCCGCGGCCTCTGCGGGTGTCGAGGGCGCCGCGGGCGCCGAGGGTGCCGACGCCGGAGCTGGTCCCGGTTCCGGGTCCGGCGCCGATCCCGACGCCGACGGGGACGCCGAGCCCGGAGCCGCCTCCGCCGAAACGGAGGCCGGGGCCGAGGCGGGCGATCCCACCCCGGCCCGGCCCCGGCCCCGACCCCTGCTCCGACCTCGACCCCGACCCGGACTCCGGATCCGACGCCGACCTGGACGCCCACCCCGACCGCCGGCTGGACTCCGTCCGCCGAGCCCGCCCACCCGGCCGGCGCCCGGCGGATCTACGTCGTCGCCGTACCCGGCGGGCTGCCCGGCGCGGCCGACATCTACGTCCGCGCCACCGGCTGAGCGGCGCGCAGCGCCTTGGCCGTGCGGGTGGGCGCGGGCTGCGGCGTGACCGCCCGGTCCGTCGACCGGGCGACCACCCGGCCGGCTGCCTGGCCCGCCGTCCGCCCGTCTGCCTGGCCCGCTGCCTGGCCGGCTGCCGCCACCGCTGCGGCGGCCGGGCGGCTCGGGGACTGGCCGACCAGCAGCGCGCCGAGCGCCAGCAGCAGGCCGAGCCACTGCCAGGCCGTCAGCGTCTGGCCGAGGACCACCAGGCCGCCGACCGTCGCCACCACCGGGTTGATCAGCCCGAGGAAGGACGCCGGCCCGGCTCCCAGGCGCTCGATGCCGCGGAACCACAGGACGTACCCGAGGGCGGTGCTGAACAGCCCGAGGTAGGCGAAGCCCGCCAGGTTGGTGGCGCTCAGGGCGGGCGGTGCGCCCTCGACCAGGGCCGCCAGCGGGACCAGGAAGACCGACCCGGCGAGCAGCTGCCAGGCGGTGAGGTCGAGCAGTGTCGCCCCCTCGGGGCGGCCCCACCGGCGGATCAGCACGGTGCCCATGGCCATCAGCACGATCCCGGCGACTATCGCCGCGATCCCCACGCCGTCCAACCGGGCCCCGCTCTTCAGCACCAGCAGCGCCACCCCGCCGACCCCAACTACCCCGGCGAGCAGGGCCCGCCGTCCGGGCCGGACGCCGAGCACGCCGATCGAGAGGCCGGCGACGAGCAGTGGCTGGATCGCTCCGAGGGTGGCCGCGACGCCGCCAGGTAGGCGGTAGGCGCCGACGAACATCAGCGGGAAGAACAGGCCGATGTTGAGCATCCCGAGCACCGCCGCCCGGCCCCACCAGCGCCCCCTGGGCAGTCTGCGGCCGATCAGCAGCAGGAGCAGCCCGACCGGCAGCGCGCGCAGGGCGGCGAGCAGCAACGGCCGGCCTTCGGGCAGCAGCTGGGTGGTGACCAGGTAGGTGGTGCCCCAGGCAGCCGGGGCGAGAGCGGCGGTGGCGGCGATCGCTGCGCGCTTGCGGTCCATGGCGTTCTCCTCAACGTTGATTATCTGAACGTTGAGATATTCCTACGCCCGGGATAGGCGAACGTCAAGTATGTGAATGTTAAGGTATCTGGGACCGGGGGAACCGAGGACGAGAGAGGGCGGCAGGCATGAACCAGCGCGACACCATGGACGACATCGCCGAACAGTGGGCCAGGAACCGCCCCGACCTCTCCCTCGACGCGATGGCCCTGATCGGCCGGCTGCGCCGGCTCAACGTCCGGGTCGACAACGCCCTGCGCGAGTACTTCGCCACCTGCGGCCTCGACTCCTCCGAGTTCGACGTCCTGGCGACCCTGCGGCGCTCCGGCGCACCGTACGAGCTCAACGCCCGCGCGCTGCTCAAGTCCGCGATGGTCACATCCGGCGCGATCACCAACCGCGTCGACAAGCTCTGCGCGAAGGGCCTGGTCGAACGCAACCCCTGCCCGACCGACCGCCGTGCCGTCCTGGTCCGCCTCACCCCGACCGGCAAGGAGCTCATCGACGCCGCCCTGCCCGGCCACATCCGCAACGAGGAACGCCTCCTCACCGCCCTCGACCCCGAGGAGCGCGCCCAGCTCGACGCCCTGCTGCACAAGCTCCTCGTCGCCCACGGCGACACCGAACGGCTCCTCGACTGACGCCTCGTGTCCACCGGCTCCCCGGCCGCGTTGACCCTGCGGTAGCGCACACACCGGAGGAGACCGATGAACCGCAGGACACCCAGGGAGATCGCCGTCGACGACCAGCTGCGGGCGGCCGGCGCCGAGGGGGCCCGGTGGCTCGCCGCCGCCGGCTGGGGCCCGCCGGTGACGGTCCCGCTGGAACAGGCGGCCGAGTGGCAACAGGAGGCCCGCGCCAGGATGCTCGCGGCGCAGGAGGACGAGTCCTGCACCTGGTGCGACCACCTCCTCCACGGCGGGCCGCAGCCCGTCCTGGTCCACGCCGAGCACCCCACCCACCTGCTCTGCCGCGCCTGCTCCGTCGCCGCCCGCCCCCACCGCCGCTGCCTGGACTGCGGGAAGCCCGCTGCCTCCACGTCCCGGCTGGACGGCCGGGAGGACGTGTGCATGGGGGCGGTGGCGATCTACACCCGGCTGCGCTGCGCGGCCTGCTTCTGCGGCGACCCGCTCAGCGGGACCTTCCGGGGCGGCGCGTGAGATCCCGTCACACCCGGGCGATCAGCGCGTAGCGCTCGTCGTCCACCGGCCCGCCCCAGAGGTCGGCGTCCCCGCTGAGCGGCTCCACCCGCAGCTCGGCCGCCCACGGGCGCACCGCCGCCGAGAGCCGCTCCGCCCCGACGCCCCCGTCCCAGGGCAGGGGCCCCGCTCCGGCGACGTACGGCGTCACGGCCTGCCCGGCCTCGCGCCAGCGCCCCTCGACCAGCACCAGCCGCCCGCCGGGGCGCAGCAGCTCCACCCAGGCACGCAGCGCCCGCCGCGGCTCGGGCAGCGTCCAGACCAGATGGCGGCAGAGCAGCACGTCGAAACCGCCCGCCCGCAGCGGCGGCGCCCCGGCGTCACCCACCAGGAAACCCGCCGCCACCCCGGCGGCCGCCGCCTTCCTCCGGGCCAGCCCCACCATCCGCGGCGACAGGTCCACCCCCGTCACCCGATGCCCGTCCGCCGCGGCCACCACCGCCAACGACCCGGTCCCACAACCCACATCCACCACGTCCCCCGGCACCGCCGGTAGCCACCCCCGCAGCCGCCGCACCCATGCCTCCCGCGTCACCTCCCCGCGCAGCCCGTGATCCGGCTCGTCATCGAAGGCCGACGCGGCCGCGTCCCAGTACGCCGCGATGGCCCGGCTGGAGTCACCCATGCCCCGCATCCTGCCGCCCGGCACTGACATCCGGGGCCGGCGGCGGCCTTGCTCAGGCCTCTGTGTCGAGCGCCGGGGGGTGCCAGTCGAAGGTGGCGTTGGTGCGGCTGAGGACCGTGCGGGTGGGGAGGAGGCCGAGGAGGGTGAGGGCGGTGTCGCGCAGGAAGGTGGCGGCGGGGGTGCGGACGGCGACGAGGGTGCCGACGCGGCGGGATGCGGTGACGATGGCGGTGGTGCGGGGCAGTCGGGTGGCGGTGTAGGCGGGCAGCGGGGCGGCGAGGTCGGAGGCGGGGGTGAGGAGGGAGGCGAGGACGACGGCGTCCTCGATGGCCTGGCAGGCGCCCTGGCCCTGGAAGGGGCACATCGCGTGGGCGGCGTCGCCGAGGAGGGCGACCCGGCCGTGGTGGTGGGCGGGGAGCGGGTCGGCGAGGTCCCAGACGTCGTTGCGCAGCACCCGGTCGGGTTCGGCGAGGGCGAGCAGCTGGGGGAGGGGCGCGCACCAGTCGCCGAACAGCCGCTGGAGTTCGGCGTGTTCGTCGGCCGCGCGGGTGTCGGCCGGGCTGAGCGCGGCGAAGTAGAGGTAGACCCGGCCGTCGGCGAGGGGGACGATGCCGGCCAGCCGGCCGCGGCCCCAGATCTCGCCGGCGGCGGACGGCCGGCGGTCCGGGGAGACGATGGTGCGCCAGGTGGTGAAGCCGCTGTAGCGCGGGCCGGGGTGGTGGGGGAAGAGCAGGCGGCGGGTGGCGGAGCGGATGCCGTCGGCGGCGACGACCAGTCCGGCGGGCTGCTCGCCGTCGGGGGTGCGGACGACGGCGGGCTCCTCGGTGTCGCCGGGGGTGACCAGGGCGGCGGGGGAGGCGGTGCGGACGGTGCCCTCCGGCAGGGCGTCGACCAGCGCGGCTATCACGTCGGCGCGGGCGACGGCGGCGATCGGGTCGCCGAAGTGGGCCTCGAAGGCGGCGGTGGTGGTGCGGGCGAGCCAGCGGCCGGAGGGGTTGCGCACGCCGACGGCCGGGTGCGGGGCGGCGAGCGCCCGCAGTCGGGCGCCGACGCCGAGCAGGTCGAGGGCGCGCAGGGCGTTGGGGGCGAGCGCGAGTCCGGCGCCGACGGGTTCCAGGGAGCCGGCGCGTTCGTGGACGGTGACCGGGATGCCCTGCCGGTGGAGGGCGAGGGCGGCGGTGAGGCCGCCGATGCCGCCGCCGATGACGATCGCCTGCTGCAGATCCATGAGGGACTCCTCTCCTCGCACTACAGATGTAGTGCCAGCTGTCCAGCACCGTACTACATGTGTAGTGTCCGGTAAACTACGGCTGTAGTGAAGTGGGGGGCGTGAGGTGGGGGAGACCGTCGAAAGGCCATGATCAGATCCATGACACCCGCGCGCCCGACCCTGATCGCCGACGCCGCCATCGACCTGCTCGCCGACCGCGGCCTGCGCGGGCTGACCCACCGCGCCGTGGACGAGGAGTCCGGCCTGCCCGCCGGCTCGACCTCCAACCTCGCCCGGACCAGGGCCGCCCTGCTCGAACTTGTGCTCACCCGGATCCTCGAGCGGGAGACCGCCGACCAGCCGGCCTTCACCGAGGGGCTGCGGCTCGCGCCCGCCGCCCCGGCACGCGAGCTGCTGGTCGAGCTCGGCGCCGACGCGCTGTACCAGGCACTCACCACCGGCCGCAGGCTCACCCTGGCCCGGCTGGAGCTCGCCCTGGAGGCCACCCGCAGGCCCGAACTGCGCGCCGTCTACGACCGCTTCGGCGCGGGCTTCACCGACCTCGCCGCCGTCCTGCTCGCCCGCGCCGGCTCCACCGACCCGACGGCCGACGCCCGCCGGCTGATCCGCTGGTGCGACGGCGTGCTGTTCAACTCCACGGCGGGCAGCGGCCACTGGTACGTGCCGACCCCGGAGGAGCTGCGCGACGAGGTGGCCGGCTACGTCGCCGCGCTGCTCGACCGCGAACCGGCGAAGGGCTAGGAGCGGATTCGGCCCCGGCGCCCTCGGGCGGGCCCGCTACGCCCGGCCCGCGACCGTCACCTCGGGCTCGTGCCGCACCGGGAAGTTGACCGAGCCGGCGATGAAGCAGCCCCGGTGCGCCTCCGCGTGCAGGGCGAGTGCCTTCTCCGTCATGCCCGCCTCGGCGACCTCGATCCGCGGGTGCAGCACCACCGAGGTGAAGTGCCCGCCCTCCGGCGTCACGGCCATGGTGCCCACCGGCCGGTCGACGTACGAGGTCACCACGACCCCGTTCACCGCGCACTGGTGCAGGTACGACAGCAGGTGGCACTGGGAGAGCGCGGCGAGCAGCAGCTGCTCCGGGTTCCAGCGGGCCGGGTCGCCGCGGAAGGCGGGATCGGCCGAGCCGAGGATGACCGGAAGGCCCTCGGCGGACACCTCGTGGTCGCGGGAGTAGGAGCGGTAGTCGCTGGTGCCGGTGCCCCGGTCGCCGGTCCAGCTGATCTCGGCGGTGTACGTGTGCTGCCTGGCCATGCGGGTGCCTCCGACTGGAAGGGACTGCGGTCGCGGCCAGTCAACCGCAGGAGGCCGCCGCTCCGCGAGGCTCAGCGCGGCCCCGCCGCCCGCGCGAGGACCAGCCGGGCGCAGGCGTCCGGCGAGGCCTGCGCGGTGTCCACGACCAGGTCGTAGGCGACCCCCCGGTGCACCGACTCGGCCTGCGCGGCGGCCATTCCGGCCGCCCTGTCGCCGCGCGCGGCCTCCCGCGCCGCGGCCACCGCCGGGTCGCAGCGCACGCCGACCCAGAGCACGTCCAGGCCCTCCAGGGCGGAGCGCCAGCGCTGCTGCGAGGCGGGGCCGCCGAGGAACACCTCGTCCACCACGATCCGCGCCCCGGCCCGGGCCATCGCGGCGACTCCGGCCGTCCAGGCGGCGTCCAGCGCGGCGAAGACCGGCCCGACCTGCACCGCGCCGTCCCCGCCCTGGAGCCCGCCGATGCCCTCGCCGCCGCCCAGCAGGCGCGGCGGCAGCGTGGAGACCATGGTGTCCGCGCCCAGGTGCAGCCACGGCTCCGGCAGCAGCTCCTGGAGGCGGCGGGCGATGCTCGACTTGCCGGAGCTGGAGCCCCCGTTGAGGACGATCACGTGCATGCGCGCATCCTAGGAACAGGCCGGCCGGCGCGCAGCCGGAATTACCGGCCCGCCCGGTGCGCCGCGGCCGCGGCCGCGGCCGCGAACGAGGAGGCCAGCGCGGGCGCGCCGGCCCAGTGCAGGTGCAGGTAGGAGGCGTGGACGTTGCCTCCCGCGAAACCCTCGGTGCGGGGCCCGGTCGGCAGGTGCCAGCCCCAGGCGGGGTATTCGCCCGCGCCGGGGTCGCAGACCGTCCGGTGGAACTCGTGCCCGCGCAGCCGGGTGCCGGCCCGGGTGAGCGGGGAGTCGTGCAGGGCGACGGCCTCGCGGTAGCCGAGGGTGAGCCGCTCGGTCATCCGGGCGGCGGTGTCCAGCACCCCGCACATCGGCAGGCCGTCCAACTCCCGCCCTAGGTAGAGCAGTCCGGCGCACTCGGCGGCGATCGGCCCGCCCGAGGCGGCGAACCGCGCGATGGCGCCGCGCAGTTCGGTGTTCCGGCTCAACTCCCGCACGTACAGCTCGGGGAAGCCGCCGCCGATGACCAGCCCGGCGGTGTCCGCGGGCAGCGCGCAGGCGTGCAGCGGGTCGAACGGGACGACCTCGGCGCCCGCCGCGCCGAGCAGTTCGGCGTTCTCGGCGTACGAGAAGGAGAACGCGGCGCCGCCCGCCACCGCGATCCGCGGCCGGCCGGCCACCGGTGTGACCTCGGTCGAAGGGTCCCACGGCTCGGCGTCCAGGTCCGGTGCCGTGCGGGCGAGTTCCAGCAGGGCGTCGAGGTCGACCGAGGCGGCGACCAGCTCGCCCATGTCCGCGACGGCCTTTAGCGCCTCCGCCGAGCGCTCCACCGCCGGAATCAGCCCGAGGTGTCGGGACGGCGTGGCGACCGCCGTCGAGCGGCGCAGCGCGCCCAGCACCGGGACGCCGGAGCCCTCCTCCAGGGCCTCGCGCAGCAGCTGCTCGTGCCGGTCGGAGGCGACCCGGTTGAGGATCACCCCGGCCAGCCGCACCTGCGGGTCCCAGGAGGCGAAGCCGTGCACCAGCGCGGCCACCGACCGGGACTGCGAGGAGCCGTCGACGACCAGCACCACGGGCGCCCGCAGCAGCTTGGCGACGTGCGCGGTGGACGCCAGCTCCCCGCGCCCGGAGGCCCCGTCGAACAGGCCCATGACCCCCTCGACCACCGCGACGTCCGTCCCCGCCGCGCCGTGCAGGAACAGCGGTGCGATCCGCTCCGGCCCGCACAGGAAGGCGTCCAGGTTGCGGCCCGGACGTCCGGCGGCGAGCGCGTGGTAGCCCGGGTCGATGTAGTCCGGGCCGACCTTGTGCGGGGACACCGCCAGCCCGCGCGCGGCGAGCGCCGCGATCAGGCCGGTGGCGACGGTGGTCTTGCCGGCGCCGGAGGAGGGCGCGGCGACGACGAGACGGGGGACGGTGCTCAACGCTCTACCACTCGATACCGCGCTGGCCCTTGCGGCCGGCGTCCATGGGGTGCTTGACCTTGGTCATCTCGGTGACCAGGTCGGCGAATCCGGTGAGCGGCTCGGGCGCGTACCGGCCGGTGATGACGACGTGCTGGCTGCCCGGGCGGTCGTCGAGGACGGCGACCACCTCCTCGGGGTCGATCCACCCCCAGTGCATCGGGTAGGTGAACTCGTCCAGCACGTAGAAGCGGTAGGTCTCGGCCGAGAGGTCGCGCTTGACCTGCTCCCACCCCTCCTTGGCCGCCTCCTCGCTGGACATCTCCTGCTCGGCGGTGCGCTGGATCCACGACCAGCCGGAGCCCATCTTGTGCCAGTCGACGGTGCCGCCCTCGCCGGAGGCGCCGAGCACGCGCAGCGCGTTCTCCTCGCCGACCTTCCACTTGGCGGACTTCACGAACTGGAACACCCCGATCGACCAGCCCTGGTTCCAGGCCCGCAGCGCCATGCCGAACGCGGCCGTGGACTTGCCCTTGCCGGGGCCGGTGTGCACCGCGGTGATCGGCTGGGTACGGCGCTGGCGGGTCGTCAGGCCGTCGTCGGGAACGCTCTCGGGGACACCCTTGGGCATGTCGGTTCAGGCCGCCTTTCGCATCGAAGTGGTCGAACGGTTCACCGGGCGGCTGTCGCGGACGAGCGAAGCCACGCCCTCGGCGCGCAGCTCGTCCAGGCTGACGGCGCTGCCGCCGAGCCGCCCGGCCAGGGTGCGGGCCAGGCCCAGCCGGACCGGCCCCGACTCGCAGTCCAGCACCACGCTCGCGGTGCCCTGCGCGGCGAACAGCGCGGCCGCGCGCTGCGACCGGGCGAGCGCGTCCCGCCCGCCGCCGGTGGCCCGGCCGTCGGTCACCACGACCAGCAGCGGGCGCCGGTTCGGGTCGCGCAGCCGCTCGACCCGCAGCACCTCGTGCGCCCGCAGCAGGCCCTCGGCCAGCGGGGTCCGGCCGCCGGTCGGCAGCGACTCCAGCCGGGCCGCGCCGACCTCGACGGAGGAGGTGGGCGGCAGCGCCAGCTCGGCGCCGGCGCCGCGGAAGGTGATCATGCCGATCTTGTCGCGACGCTGGTAGGCGTCCATCAGCAGGGACAGCACCGCTCCCTTGACGGCGGTCATCCGCTGCCGGGCGGCCATCGACCCGGAGGCGTCCACGACGAACAGCACCAGGTTGGACTCCCGCCCCTGGCGCACCTGTTCGCGGAAGTCGTCCTTGTGCAGCACCAGCGCCCGCCCGCTCCGCCCGCGCGCCACCTGGTGCGGCGCGGCGGCCTGGAGCGTAGCGGTCAGGTGCAGCCGGCTCAGCGGGCCCTGCGGCCGCCGGGCGCGGACGGTGTGCCCGCCGGTGGTCTCGGCGGGGGAGCGGCGGCCCTGGGCGCCGTGGCCGGTGCCCCGCACGGTGAACAGCCGGGTCCGGAACGGTTCGCCGGCCGCGACCGGCGCCGTTTCCCGGGCGGGGGCGGGGTGTTGGGCCGGGACGGGCTGCCGCGGCTGGTCGTCGCCGTCCGTCGCGGAGCTCTCCGGGGCGCCGTCGTCGGACGGCTCGGGCGCGCCGCCGCCGTCGGGGCCGCCGCCGTCGGGGCCGCCGCCGTCGGGGCCGCCCCCGTCCGGCCCGCCGCCGTCAGGACCGCCGTCCGGACCCCTGCCGTCGGGTCCGCCGTCCGGGCCGTCCGGGCCGTCCCCGTCCCCGTCCGGCGTCGGTCCGTCGCCCTCAGGCTCCGGTTCCGCCGGCTGCGCGTGCTCCTCCAGCGTCCGGTCCAACTGCTCCTCGTCCAGCCCCGGAGCGTCGAAGGGGTTGCGGCGGCGCCGGTGCGGCAGGGCCAGCTGGGCGGCCTTGCGGACGTCCTCCTCCAGCACCTCCAGCCGCCCCGCCCAGGCGGCCAGCGCGACGGCCGTGCGGGCCATCACGATGTCCGCGCGCAGCCCGTCCACCTCGAACGCGGCGCACACGGCGGTGATCTGCCGCAGCGCCACATCGCCGAGCTCGACCTTGGGCAGCAACTCCCGGGCGGCGGTGATGCGGTCGGCGAGCTCGCGCTCCTGGGCGGCGAACCGGGCCGCGAAGCCGGCCGGGTCCGCGTCGTACGCGAGCCGGCGCCGCACCACCTCGGCGCGCTCGGCCGGATCCCGGGTGGCGGCGATCTCGACGGTGAGGCCGAAGCGGTCGAGCAGCTGCGGCCGCAGCTCGCCCTCCTCCGGGTTCATCGTGCCGACCAGCAGGAAGCGCGCCGCGTGCCGCACCGACACGCCCTCGCGCTCGACGTACGAGCGGCCCATCGCGGCGGCGTCCAGCAGCAGGTCCACCACGTGGTCCTGGAGCAGGTTCACCTCGTCGATGTAGAGCACGCCGCGGTGCGCCTTGGCGAGCAGTCCGGGCTCGTACGCCTTGACGCCCTCGGCGAGGGCGCGCTCCAGGTCGAGCGAGCCGACGATCCGGTCCTCGGCCACGCCGACCG
Source organism: Kitasatospora sp. NPDC029312 (assembly GCF_055569215.1). NCBI lineage: Bacteria > Bacillati > Actinomycetota > Actinomycetes > Kitasatosporales > Streptomycetaceae > Kitasatospora > Kitasatospora sp. NPDC029312. The sequence goes on from NZ_JBVHXY010000026.1 coordinate 85,620, forward strand.
GCAACTCGACCAGCTGGGAGGGCCGTTCGCTGCCCGTGGCGGCGGAGTGCGGCCCGTCCGGGCACTGCGGGTCGGGCGCGGCCGGGTCGCAGGCGAAGCGGCAGCCGTCCACGGTGGCGATGGAGGGCAGCAGCCCGGCCAGCGCGCGCACCATGGTGGACTTCGCGGTGCCCTTCTCGCCGCGCACCAGCACCCCGCCCACGGCCGGGGAGACCGCGTTCAGCAGCAGCCCGAGCCGCAGGTCGGCCATGCCGACGATCGCGGTGAACGGATAGCGGACGTCAGTCATGCGTCACTCCCAGGTGCCCCGGGCGACAGGAACGGCAGCGATCCGGCCGCCGGCACCCCGCCCTCGATCAGCTTCCACAGCGCGTCGGTGTCCGCGTGCTCCTCGATCAGGTCGCCCAGCCGGTCCAGCCGAGCCTCGCGCGCCTCGGCGAAGCAGGTGTCCGGCGCCGGGACGAACGCCCGGCCGGCCAAGGCGGCGGTCTCGCGCAGGAGTTCACGGCGGAAGCCGTCGTTCTCCAGCACGCCGTGCCAGGTGGTGCCCCAGACCGGGCCGACCCGGCAGCCGTCCAGACCCCGCCCTCGGCCGTCGGAGACGAAGGCCTCGCCGCCCTCGACGGCGACGATTCCGTGGTGGATCTCGTAGCCCTCGACGCGCTGCCCGTACGCCTCGCCGGCCGGCCGGGCGAGCACCTTCGCGGGGCCGAACCGCACGCGGGTCGGCAGCAGGCCGAGCCCGTCGACCAGCCCCGCCCCGGACTCCACCTCGTCGTCGATCGAGCGCGCCAGCATCTGGTACCCGCCGCAGACCCCGAGGATCGGCAGCCCGGCCGCCGCCCGCGCCTTCAGGGCCGGCTCCAGGCAGCGTCCGCGCAGCCAGGCGAGGTCCGCCACGGTGGCCCGGGTGCCGGGCAGCACCACCAGGTCGGCGTCGGCCAGCTCCTCCGGCCTGGTCGCCCAGCGCACCAGCACGCCCGGCTCCTGCGCCAGCGCGTCCACGTCGGTGAAGTTGGACAGCCGGGGGAAGCGCACCACGGCGACCCGCAGCACGTCCGCGCCGAGCGGCCCGCGGCCGTCCACCCGGTCCACCACCGTGGACAGGTCGAGCGAGTCCTCGGCGTCCAGCCACAGGCCCGGCAGCATCGGCAGCGTGCCCAGCACCGGGCGGCCGGTCAGCCCGTGCAGCATCTCCAGACCGGGTGCCAGCAGCCGGGCGTCGCCGCGGAACTTGTTGACGAACCAGCCCGCGACGTGCCTCTGGTCCTCGGCCGACAGCAGCGCCAGCGTCCCGTACATCGCCGCGAACACCCCGCCGCGGTCGATGTCGCCCACCACCACGACGGGCAGTCCGGCGGCCGTGGCCAGGCCCATGTTGGCGATGTCCCGGTCGCGCAGGTTGATCTCGGCGGGCGAGCCGGCGCCCTCGCACACCACCACCTCGAAGCGGCGGCGCAGGTCCGCCAGGCACTCCAGGGCGCGTTCCAGCAGGACGGGCTTGCGCTCCCGGTAGTCCAGCGCGCCGACCTCGGCGACCGGCCGGCCGAGCAGCACCACCTGGCTGCGGCCGTCCGCGCCCGGCTTGAGCAGCACCGGGTTCATCGCCGCCTCCGGCTCCACCCGGGCGGCCTGCGCCTGCATCGCCTGGGCACGGCCGATCTCGGCGCCGTCGGCGGTCACGAAGGAGTTCAGCGACATGTTCTGCGCCTTGAACGGCGCGACCCGCACGCCCTGGCGTGCCAGCCAGCGGCAGATCCCGGCCGTCACCACGCTCTTGCCCGCGTCCGAGGTCGTCCCGGCGACCAGCAGCGCGTTCGTCATGTCCCACTCCTCTTCACCAGGAGCCGCAGCAGGACGTGCCCCGCGACCGTCGTACCCAGGGCCAGCGCGCCCACCCGCCGGGACAGCGTGCAGGCCCGCTCGATGTCGTCCACCGTCACCGGCCGCAACTCCGCGCCCAGGACCGGGCGGTGCTCCAGCCGTTCGCCGTACCGCAGCGTTCCGCCCAGCCGTACGCCCACCGCGCCGGCGAAGGCCGACTCGGCCTGACCGGCGTTCGGGCTCGGGTGCGCGGAACCGTCGCGCCGCCAGATCCGCCAGGCCGTCCGGGGCTCCGGGGCGGCGGCCACCGTCAGCAGCGCCGTCAGCCGGGCGCCCGGCCACCCCACGACGTCGTCCAGCCGGGCCGAGGCCCAGCCGAAGCGGGCGTGGCGGGGCGAGCGGTGGCCCACCATCGCGTCCAGGGTGTTCACCGCGCGGAAGGCGAGCAGGCCGGGCGTGCCCGCGAGGGTGCCCCAGGTCAGCGCGTTCACCACGGCGTCGGCGGTGTTCTCGGCCACCGACTCGACCACCGCCCGGGCGATCTGCTGGCCGTCCAACGCGCTCGGGTCCCGCCCGCACAGGTGCGGCAGCCGCTCCCGCGCGGCCGTCAGATCGCCTGCCGCGAGCGAACGTCCGATGGTCCGGGCCTCCCGGGTCAGCGAGGTGCCGCCGAGCACCGTCCAGGTGGCCGCCGCGGCCAGCGCCGCCCGGCCCGACGGACGCCGCCCGACCGTACGGTCCAGGGCGAGCGCGCCGGCCGCGACCGCGCCCACGCACAGCGCCGTGTACGCCGCCCCGGCCGCGCGGTCGTCGCGCCACAGGCGCCGCTCCAGGCGGGCCGCGGCGCTGCCGAAGAGGGCGACCGGGTGGCCGCGGCGGGGGTCGGCGAAGCGGGCGTCGGCGGCGTAGCCCGCGACGGCGCCCACCGCGAAGGCGGTGGCGCGGGTCAGCGGGCGCACGGCGGCGGGCAGCTCGGGGTCCGGCGGGGCGGGGCAGCCTGCATCGCGTGGGTGTCCTCACTCAGGGTCCGCGCCCTGGATCGACGTACCGGGGGCGAGAGTCTCCTGGCTTCCGGGTCGGACGCACCCCCGGGCCTTCCAGCAGCTTCTGACGGGCCGCCGTGGCATCTTCCGAGCGTGCTCCCCGGTGACAGTGGCGGGACCGCGCCGGACTCGCACCGGCTTCCTCTCCATGCCTCCGTTTGGCCCCAGGATCCCATCACGCGGCTGATCCACGCGTCAACCGAGGTCACGGAGGGGTTGGTCACACGGAGAGCGGGGTTCCATACTGTGCGATCGACCAGCGCGGCCAAGGGCCCGTCAGCCGCGGTTCGTGCGTTCGGGGGCTGGGGGCGCGCCGAGCGGCGCACCTACGGTTCGGTGCCATGCGCCGCAGAAAGTCCCCCGCCGCCGCCCCGCTTCCGGTGCCGTTCTCGCCCGAGGCCGCTCGCACCTACCGGGTCGGCCTCGGCCTGACCCCCGAACAGGTCGCCGAGGGCATGGCCGCCCACGGGGTACGGCTCCTGGCCGGCCACGTCCTCGCCTGGGAGCGCGGGGAGCTGCGCCCGGGCGAGGCCGAGTTCATCGCCCTCGCCCGCGCCCTGTGGTGCTCCGCGGCCGATCTCATGGGCGCCCGCCCGACCGGTCTGCGGGACCACCGCCTCGCCCGGGAGCTCCCCCAGGAGACGGTCGCCGAACGCGTCGGCATGCTGCTGCCCACCTACCAGCAGGCCGAACTGACCGGCCGGTGGGACGGGGACGTGGAGCAGACGTACGCCCTCGCCGTGGTGCTGGGCCTGCGGCTGACCGAGCTGGTCGAGGCCACCGGCCGGGCCGAGGCGCTCGACCGCCTGCTGCGCCAGTGCGTCGCGGGCCGCTGGCAGCCGCACCTGCGCGCGCTCGCCCGGCTCGTCCCCGTCGCCGAGCAGGAGCTCACCGCCGTCGTGGTCGCCCTGAGCCAGGAGCACCACGTCCCCGCCCACTGGGGCATGCCCAGCGGGCCCCGCACGCCCGCCGTGCCCGTCACCCCGCGCTTCTGGGAGCTCCTCGCGGCGCAGCCGACGATCATTCCCGTCTGACCGTTGTTTTTCGGCCTTTCGTGCCCCGGACGGACCAGTCCGGTGGCCGGAGGGTGCCGGGCCCCGGTGAACTGGTGCACGAACACCGTCCGGTCCGTGAAGCAGAGCGGGGAACGATATGCGTTGGGGAACCGCAGCCGTGGTGGCGGCCGCCGCCGTGGGGGCCGGGGCCGCCGTCCTGGTGATCGGCCGCCGGGCCTCCGAGCGGATGGTCCGACCGGGCTCCGGGCCGGACGCGGGGACGGCCGTGCAGGAGAGCGGCCCGATCCTGGTGCAGAGCCTCGGCGCCGGGCGGGTCACCTTCACCCGTCGCCCGGAGAGCCTGCGGCGCGGCCGCTGGGCGGTCGAGTGGGCGGATCACGGGCACGCGGTGGTGGAGGACATCCTGCACAGCGACGAGCGGGGCGTCACCCGGCGGCTGGTCCGCGCGGACCGGGGCACCCTGACGCCGGGCACCGAGGTCCGCTTCACTCCCCGGGTGCTGCTCGGCAACCCCACCGAGGCGCTCGGCCTCGCCTTCGCCGAGACCAGCGCCCGCGGCGAGCTGGGCGCCCTCCCGGCCTGGCACCTCGAAGGCAAGCGCGGCACCTGGGTGGTCCTGGTGCACGGCACGGAGGCCGACCGCCAGCAGACCCTGCCGGTCCTGCCGCTGCTCGACCGCCTCGGCCTGCCCGTGCTGGCCGTCACCTACCGCGGGGACGAGGGCGCCCCCGCCTCCCCGGACGGCTTCAGCCACTTCGGCGCGACCGAGTGGCGCGACGTCGAGTCGGCGGTGCGGCTGGCGCTCGACCGCGACGCCGGACGGGTGATCCTCTACGGCTGGTCGCTGGGCGCGACCATGGTGCTGCACACGGCGGCCCGCTCCGCCTGGGCGAACGCGGTCAGCGGGCTGATCCTGGACTCGCCCGTCCTCGACCTCCCCGCCTCGGCCCGCCGGGACGCCGCGCGGGCCGGTTTCACCGGTGCCGCCTCCGAACTCGGGGCGCTCGCGGCCGGGGGCCGCACCGGCGTCGACCTCGCCGACTTCTCCCGCCTCGCCGAGGGCGCGGACCTGCACGTGCCCGCCCTGGTGCTGCACAGCCCCAGCGACCGGACCGCCCCGTTCAGCGCCGCCCAGCGCCTCGCCGCCGCCCGCCCCCAGCTGGTCAACCTGCAGACCTTCCCGGGCGCGGACCACGCCGCGCTGTGGAACTCCGACCCCGACCACTACACCGAACTGCTCCGGCGCTGGCTCACCCCGCTGCTCTGAAGCAACCCGGGGCCAGCCGACCCGCGCCCTGAACGCGTGAAGCGGACCCCACCCGGCCGGGAGCCTGTTCGACTGTTTCGTCCGGGCGGCACCCTCTGCGCACGCCCCCCATGTGCGCACGGGAAGTCGGCCCGGCCGACTTCCCACGCCGAGCGCCCCGCCCGACGGCACATGCCGCCTGGCCGGATCCCACCCGTCGCGACTGCCCGCACCCCGCCGCTCCGCCACGCACCGTGACCGGCCGAACGAGTACCGCGACACCCCTGCGCAACCCTGGCATGACCCCGCCACACGTTTCCGGCCAGGCGGTTTGCCTCTGTTGCCCGGTCTTGCGGAGGTGCCGCCACCGGTCTCCCGGTCGTACGGACAACCGGATGTGACAGAAGGCCGGTGCAAGGGGAAGACTGCTCGACGTGACGTCTCGGAACCCGCGCGACCGTGATGCCCCGCTCCCGCCGACGATCGGTACCGGTGCGACGGTGACCCGTCTCCCCGGTACGGCCCACCGGCCCGCCGGTGGCAGGCCGGGCGGGGCCGGTGTACCCCGGCGACGAGGACCCGCGCCGGCGCCCGGCCGGGGCCGGGTGCCCGTGCCGGACGGCTTCCCCGCGCCGGCCGAGCTCGCGCCGCTGGCCCGTCGGATGCTGGTGGACGCCGTCCGGATCGCCCGCTGGGCCGGGGAGCTGGACGAGGTCGACAAGCGCGGCGAACTGCTCCCGGAGGACGCCCGGGCGGCGGGCCGCGCGCTGGCCATGACGGTCGGCGCCGCCGCCAAGGCCTGGGGCCAGGCGCTGCTGGTCGGCCTGGTGGAGGCCCGCGACGGCGGCGCCGGGCCCGGCTGGCGCCTGCACGCCTGGGAGCACGACGACGAGGCCGTGGTGCGCGGCTGGTCCGGGCTGTTCGACGCCTGGACGCTGCTCGCCCCGGTGCCGCCCGCCGCGCTGCGCGGAGTGTTCGCCGTCCTGGCCGGACAGGCCGTGGACCAGGCCCCGCAACTGCTGTCCTTCCTGCACCTGGTGGACGGCCCGGTGGCCGAGAGCGAACTGCTGGAGCTGCTGCGCCGCGGCCTGGACGAGCGCCGGGTCGGCGCCGCCCTCGGCGGCCCCGGCCTGTCGCCCGTGCCGCACGCCGCCTCGGCCGTCTCCGCCGTCCGCGGCACCTGCCGCGCGCCGCAGATCGACACCCCCGCCGCGGCCTCCGACGTGGCCGCCGTCCTGGACTGGATGCTGGACGGCCTGGCGGCGGTCGGCGCCGTGCTGCGCAAGGACGACGCCGCCGAGCTGTCCCCGCTGGGCCACTGGGCGGTCCGGGCGAAGCTGGAGGAGATCTGCACGGTCGCCCAGACCGCGGCCGGGCACATCGAGCAGAGCGCCTTCGAGCTGCTGAACGCCTGCGCGGACTACTCGCCGGGCCCGGCCCGGGCCGAGTTCCGCGCCTGGGTGGCGGCCCGTCCGGCGGACCGCGCAGTGGCCGAGCTGCTGGAGGCCGCCCAGGGCGACGACGCGCTGGTGCGCGGGCTCGCCTTCGAGGCGCTGCGGGTGGCCGGCGGACCGGCCGAGCAGGCGGTCCGAGCCGCGGTGGACGAGCCGGTGCTGCGCCCGTACGCGCTGCTGTGGCTGGCGGAGCGCTCGGACGAGGGCGTCTCCCCGGCGGACGTGCTGGGCGCCGAGGACGCCGCCTGGCTGTGGGTGGACACCGCGGCCGCGGTGCTGGACCACGGCGAGACGGAGCTGCTGGTCGGCCACGTGGAGGGGGCTTCGGCGGGAGACCCGGTGCGGCTGTTCGCCCGGGCCCGGCAGTCCGGCCACCCGCGGGCGGCCTCGGTGCTGACGGCGGTCTCGGGCGTGCACCCGGACCCGGGCGTGGCCCGGGCGGCCCGCCGCTCGGCCTTCAGCGTCCACACCGGCGGCGCCTGAGCCCGAAGCGGACTCCCGGAGTCGGCCCGGTCGGCTGTCGGCACGCAACGGCCCGAGCGGACACCGAGCGGACACGACGAACGACGAAGGGGAAGGTCCCGGAACCTGGTGGTTCCGGGACCTTCCCCTTCGTCGAGGCGGTCGGCCTCAGCCGAGACGCGACTCCGCGCGCCGGGCGCGGACGTCGCCGACCTTCTGGCCGACCTTCCGTCGGATGACCAGCAGCGGCGCCATCGCCGCCAGCGTGATCTGGGCGAAGGCACCCACGTGCATCAGGGTGTCACCGCCGGGCAGCCCGGTGGCCCAGGCCGCCAGGCAGCCGATCGAGACCACGATCCAGCAGAGCGTGGCGGTGGCCAGCAGCCCCTGGGGCTTCGGGTACTCGATCCGGCTGACCATGAGGTACGCGGCGCCGAAGATGGCGAGCAGTCCGGGCAGGAACGGCGGGTCGAGCAGCACGATGGCGATCACCGTCATGGCGCCCATCGGGCAGGGCATGCCCTGGAACACCCCGGGCCGCATCTTGACGGCGGAGAAGCGGGCCAGCCGCAGGACCACCGCGAGCAGCACCGTCAGCGCGATCAGCGCCGAGAGCTTGGTGTTGGAGCCCTGGGAGACCATCCCCCAGACCGCGACGAAGTAGGCCGGCGCGATGCCGAAGCTGATCAGGTCGGCCAGGTTGTCCAGTTCCGCTCCGAGGGCGGAGGAGCGGAGCTTGCGCGCCACCAGTCCGTCGAAGAGGTCGCACATCGAGCCGATCAGCAGCAGCGTCACCGCAGTGGCGGCGCTGTGCCGGTCCGGAGCGGCGTCCGGGTTGGTGATGTGCGGGACGAGCACCCCGGTGGTGATCGAGTAGATCGCCAGGAAGCCGCAGACGGCGTTCCCCAGGGTGAGGAAGTCGGCGGTGGACAGGTGCTGCGGGGAGCGCGGGGCACGCAGCTCGCGGTCGCGCGCCCAGCGGCGACGGCGCAGGGCCGTCTCCTCGTCGTCCAGGCCGACGATTGTCTCAGGATCAGTCACGGTCAAGGCGCGTCACCCCGGCTGTGGTCTTCTGGCCGACTTCGACGCCGACCTCGACGCCGGCCGGCAGGTAGGTGTCGACCCGGGACCCGAACCGGATCAGGCCGATCCGGTCGCCCTGCTCGACCTTGGTTCCGGCGGCCACGTACGGCACGATGCGGCGGGCCACGGCCCCCGCGATCTGCACCATCTCGATGTCGCCGAGCTCGGTGTCGAAGTGCCAGACGACCCGCTCGTTCTGGTCGCTGTCCTTGTTGAACGCCGGTACGAAGCCGCCCGCGACGTGCTCCACCGACGTCACCGTGCCCGGCAGGGGCGCGCGGTTGACGTGGACGTTGAGGGGGCTCATGAAGATCGCGATCCGGGTGCGGCCGTCCGGCCATGCGTCGATGCTCTGCACCACGCCGTCGGCGGGGGAGATCACTCTGCCCGTGCCGATCTCACGCTCGGGGTCGCGGAAGAACCACAGCATGCCCGCGCTGAGCGCACAGGCCGGAACCGCCGCCAGGGCCCACGTGCCGCTGCGCCGGGTGAGGGCGGTGGTGACGGCTGCCGTGGCGAGGGTGGGGACGAACCAGGGGGTGGCTCCGCGCGCGATGGTCACGCGGGGTCGCCGACCGGCCGTCGGGGCGGCGAGGGCATCGCGGTCCGTGACGGAGGTGTGAGGGGACGGGCTGATGGGCATCGAAGACCTTTGTCGCGGGGGATCATGGCCGCTGGACGGGGGCCACCGCGGAATCGGTAATAGAGGGACGGCTTGCTGTCCCGGTGGATGCTATCGGGAGCACACGGTGGGTGGGCAACCCGCCTGCTCGTTCATGTGTCCGGCGGGAGCGCGTGCGCGCGCCCCGTGTCTACGACCGTAGCTCGCCCTCGTCCGGTTCCCAAGGGACCTGACAGGGCTGGTGACTCTTGTCTCAACGAACGTGCGGTCGGAACCCGGTGGGGACACGGGCCGTGGGGCCGGCGGCGGGTGTACGGAAGCGGCCGCAGGGCGCGTCGCTGCAGCTGTACGCCCTGCGGCCGCTCTCCGGAGGGCCGTGCCGGGCCCGGCGGACCAGGCCGGGGCCCGTGACGGGGCACGGCGCTCAGCCGGGACGGGCCCGCACGCCCGTCGACCGGCGGTTCGAGAGGGGGCCGCCCGTGCGGGAGGTCGTCAACGCGGACGGCCCCGCGATCACTCGGCGATCCGGTACTCCTCCAGCAGCCGGCGCCCGACGATCATCTTCTGGATCTCCGCAGTTCCTTCACCGATGAGCAGCATCGGGGCCTCGCGGTAGAGGCGCTCGATCTCGTACTCCTTCGAGAAGCCGTAGCCGCCGTGGATCCGGAAGGCGTCCTCGACGACCTCCTTGCAGTACTCGGAGGCCAGGTACTTGGCCATGCCGGCCTCGAGGTCGTTGCGCTCGCCGCCGTCCTTCTTCCGGGCGGCCATGACCATCATCTGGTGGGCGGCCTCGACCTTGGTGGCCATCTCGGCGAGCTTGAACTGGATCGCCTGGTGCTCGGCGATCTTCTTGCCGAAGGTGGAACGCTGCTGGGCGTAGGAGATGCCCAGCTCGAAGGCGCGCCGGGCGACACCGCAGCCGCGGGCGGCGACGTTGACGCGGCCGACCTCGACGCCGTCCATCATCTGGTAGAAGCCGCGGCCCGGGACGCCGCCGAGGACCCGGTCGGCGGGGATCCGGACGTCCTGGAGGACCAGCTCGGTGGTGTCGACGCCCTTGTAGCCCATCTTCTCGATCTTGCCGGGCACGGTCAGGCCGGGAACCGCGGGGTTCGGGCCGAAACCGGCCTCCTTCTCGATCAGGAAGGTGGTCATGTTCTTGTACGGGGTGTCGCCGCCCTCGTCGGTCTTGCACAGGACCGCGACGAGGGTGGAGGTGCCGCCGTTGGTGAGCCACATCTTCTGGCCGTTGAGGACGTAGCAGTCGCCGTCCCTGACCCCCTTGGTGGAGATGGCCGAGACGTCGGAGCCGAGGCCGGGCTCGGACATCGAGAAGGCGCCGCGGATCTCGCCGGCGGCCATCTTCGGCAGGAAGTGGTCCTTCTGCTCCTGGGTGCCGTGGGCGTTGATCATGTGCGCCACGATGAAGTGGGTGTTCACGATGCCGGAGACCGACATCCAGCCGCGGGCGATCTCCTCGACCACCAGGGCGTAGGTGAGCAGCGACTCGCCGAGGCCGCCGTACTCCTCGGGGATGGTGAGGCCGAACAGCCCGAGCTGCTTCATGCCCTCGACGATGGCGGTCGGGTACTCGTCCTTGTGCTCCAGCTCGGTCGCGACCGGAATGATCTCCTTGTCGACGAAATCCCGCACGGTGGCGAGGATGTCCCGCTGGATCTCGGTGAGGCCGTCGGTCTGTGCGAGGCGTCCCATCGTGCGGCTCCGAAATGGTCTGAGGGGTGGGAAAGTCCGTGGACCCCCGGGAAGGCCCCGGGGGGGGGGATTACGGGGGCCCTGCCGGCGTGGCTGCGGCAGCAGGGCCCCCGTCCGGGTGGGGGTCGGCCGATGACGGCGGCCTTCCCGTCCGGGGTCTCTTCAGGAGGGGGGTGTCAGAGGGGGGTGTCAGGCGAGGGGCTCGGGACGGCCGGGCTGCTCGCCGCCGCGCTCCTTGGTGTAGGTCGCGGTCGGCACCATCACCTTGCGGCGGAAGACGCAGACGACCGTGCCGTCCTGCTTGTAGCCCTTGGTCTCGACGTACACGATGCCCCGGTCGTCCTTGGACTTGGAGGGCCACTTGTCGAGCACGGTGGTCTCGCCGTAGACGGTGTCGCCGTGGAAGGTCGGCGCGATGTGGCGCAGCGACTCGATCTCCAGGTTGGCGATCGCCTTGCCGGAGACGTCCGGGACGGACATGCCGAGCAGCAGCGAGTAGATGTAGTTGCCCACCACGACGTTCCGGCCGAAGTCCGTCGTCTTCTCCGCGTAATTGGTGTCCATGTGGAGCGGGTGGTGGTTCATGGTGAGCAGACAGAACAGGTGGTCGTCGTACTCGGTGACGGTCTTCCCGGGCCAGTGCTTGTAGACCGCGCCGACCTCGAACTCCTCGTAGGTGCGTCCGAACTGCATGGCTCAGGCCCTCAGCTTTCCGGGATCTCGAACTTGGTGGTGCGCTCCATGCCGGCGGCCCGGCCCTTGCCGGCGATGACCAGGGCCATCTTGCGGCTGGCCTCGTCGATCATCTCGTCGCCGAGCATCGCGGAGCCCTTGGCGCCGCCCGCCTCGGAGGTGCAGTAGTCGTAGGCGTCGAGGATCAGCTCGGCGTGGTCGTAGTCCTCCTGCGAGGGCGAGAAGATCTCGTTCGCGGCGGCGACCTGGTCCGGGTGCAGCACCCACTTGCCGTCGAAGCCGAGGGCGGCGGAGCGGCCGGCCACCTCGCGGTAACCCTCCTGGTTGCGGATCTGCAGGTAGGGGCCGTCGATCGCCTGGAGGTCGTTGGCGCGGGCGGCCATCAGGATCCGCATCAGGATGTAGTGGTAGGCGTCGGCCGGGTAGCCGGGCGGCTGCTCACCGACCACCAGGGACTTCATGTTGATCGAGGCCATGAAGTCGGCGGGGCCGAAGATGATGGTCTCCAGCCGGGGCGAGGCCTCGGCGATGGCGTCGACGTTGATCAGGCCCTTGGCGTTCTCGATCTGCGCCTCGATGCCGATCCGGCCGACCTCGAAGCCCATGGTCTTCTCGATCTGGGTGAGCAGCAGGTCGAGCGCCTTGACCTGCTCGGCGTCCTGGACCTTGGGGAGCATGATGCAGTCCAGGTTCGGGCCGGCGCCCTCGACGACGGTGATCACGTCGCGGTAGGTCCAGTGGGTGGTCCAGTCGTTGACCCGGACCACACGGGTCTTGCCGCCCCAGTCGCCGTTGTTCAGCGCGTCGACGATGGTGTGGCGGGCGCTCTCCTTGACCAGGGGGGCGCAGGCGTCCTCCAGGTCGAGGAAGACCTGGTCGGCCGGCAGGCCCTGGGCCTTCTCGAGGAAGCGCGGGTTGCTGCCCGGTACGGCGAGGCAGGAGCGGCGGGGGCGCAGGCGGTTGACAGTCGTCATGGGGGTGGTTCGGTTCCTTCCCAGTGGTCAGCTGGTCAGCTGGTCAGTTCGTGGCCGGGGACGGTGCGGGCGTCCACGGCTGGAGCTTGTTGGCGAGCCGGATCTCGTCCACGATCCGGCCGATGATGGTCGTGATGCCGAAGTCCTTCGGGGTGAACACGGCGGCGACGCCGGCGGCCTTGAGGGCCTCGCCGTCCGCTGCCGGGATGATGCCACCCACGATCACCGGGACATCCTCCACCCCGGCGCGGCGCAGCCGCTTCAGGACGTCGGGCACCAGCTCGGCGTGCGCGCCGGAGAGGATGGACAGGCCCACGCAGTGCACGTCCTCCGCGACGGCGGCGGAGACGATCTGCTCCGGGGTCAGCCGGATGCCCTGATAGACCACTTCGAAGCCGGCGTCGCGGGCCCGCACGGCGATCTGCTCGGCGCCGTTGGAGTGCCCGTCCAGGCCGGGCTTGCCGACGAGCAGGCGCAGCTTGCCGGCGCCCAGTTCCTCGGCGGTGGCGGCGACCGCGGCGCGGACCTGCTCCAGCTCCCCGCCGGGTTCGGCGGCCACCGCGACGGGCGCGCCGCCGACGCCGGTGGGCGCGCGGTACTCGCCGAACACCTCGCGCAGGGCGAAGGACCACTCGCCGGTGGTGACCCCGGCCCGGGCGCAGGCGAGCGTGGCCGGCATCAGGTTGGCCTCGGTGGCGGCGACGGCCTTGAGCTCGGCCAGGGCCCGCTGGGCGGCGGCCTCGTCGCGCCGGCCGCGCCAGTCCTCCAGTGCGGCCAGCACGGACTGCTCGGAGGCCGGGTCGACGACCATGATCGCGGTGTCGAGGTCGGCGGTGAGCGGGCTGGGCTCGGTGGTGTCGAAGCAGTTGACGCCGACGATCTTGTCCTCACCGGACTCGATCCGGGCCCGGCGGGCGGCGTGCGAGGCGACCAGGTTGGACTTGAGGTAGCCGGACTCGACGGCCGGGATCACCCCGCCCATCTCCAGCACCTTGGCGATCTCCGCCTCGGCACCGGCCAGCAGTTCCGCCGTCTTGGCCTCGATCACCTCGGAGCCGTTGAAGATGTCGCCGTACTCCAGCAGGTCCGACTCGTACGCCAGCACCTGCTGGATCCGCAGCGACCACTGCTGGTCCCACGGGCGGGGCAGGCCGAGCGCCTCGTTCCAGGCGGGCAGTTGGACGGCCCGGGCGCGGGCGTCCTTGGAGAGGGTGACGGCCAGCATCTCCAGGACGATCCGCTGGACGTTGTTCTCCGGCTGGGCCTCGGTCAGGCCGAGCGAGTTGACCTGGACGCCGTAGCGGAACCGGCGCTGCTTGGGGTCGGCGACGCCGTAGCGCTCCAGCGTGACCTTCTCCCAGAGCCGGGCGAAGGCGCGCATCTTGCACATCTCCTCGACGAAGCGCACGCCGGCGTTCACGAAGAAGGAGATCCGGGCGACCACGTCGCCCATCCGCTCGGCCGGCACCTGGCCGGAGTCGCGGACGGCGTCGAGCACCGAGATGGCGGTGCACATCGCGTACGCGATCTCCTGGACGGGCGTGGCGCCGGCCTCCTGGAGGTGGTAGCTGCAGATGTTGATCGGGTTCCACTTGGGGATGTTGCCGACCGTGTAGGCGATCATGTCGGTGATCAGCCGCACCGACGGGCCGGGCGGGAAGACGTGCGTCCCGCGCGACAGGTACTCCTTGACGATGTCGTTCTGGGTGGTGCCGGTGAGCTTGGCGATGTCGGCGCCCTGCTCCTCGGCGACCACCTGGTAGAGCGCCAGCAGCCACATCGCGGTGGCGTTGATCGTCATGGAGGTGTTGGTCTGTTCGAGCGGGATGCCGTCGAACAGGGCGCGCATGTCGCCGACGTGGCCCACCGGCACGCCGACCCGGCCCACCTCGCCGCGGGCGAGGATGTGGTCGGAGTCGTAGCCGGTCTGGGTCGGCAGGTCGAAGGCGACGGACAGACCGGTCTGGCCCTTCGCCAGGTTCCGCCGGTAGAGCGCGTTGGAGTCGCGCGCGGTGGAGTGGCCGGCGTAGGTGCGCATCAGCCAGGGCCGGTCGCGCTTCTGGGGGTCGGTCATCGGAGGTCCCTCAGACGTTCCGGCCGGGCTTGACGTCCCGCTCGTCAAGCTCGCGGAAGAGGTTGATGGCGGGCAGGTGCTTCGCGCGGAGCTCGTGGTCGCGCACGCCCAGGCCCTCCTCGGGCGCCAGGCAGAGCACGCCGACCTTGCCCTGGTGCTTGTTGTGGTGCACGTCGAGCGCGGCCTGGCCGGTCTCCTCCAGGGAGTAGACCTTGGACAGGGTCGGGTGGATCTTGCCCTTGGCGATCAGGCGGTTGGCCTCGAAGGCCTCGCGGTAGTTGGCGAAGTGCGAGCCGACGATGCGCTTGAGCGACATCCACAGGTAGCGGTTGTCGTACTGGTGCATGTAGCCGGAGGTGGAGGCGCAGGTGACGATGGTGCCGCCCTTGCGGGTGACGTACACCGAGGCGCCGAAGGTCTCCCGGCCCGGGTGCTCGAAGACGATGTCGACGTCCTCGCCGCCGGTGAACTCGCGGATCTTGGCGCCCAGGCGCTTCCACTCGCGCGGGTCCTGGTTGTTCTCGTCCTTCCAGAACCGGTAGCCCTCGGCGGAGCGGTCGATGATCGCCTCGGCGCCCATGGCGCGGCAGATGTCGGCCTTGGTCTCGCTGGAGACCACGCAGATCGGGGTGGCGCCGCCGGCCAGCGCGTACTGGGTGGCGTACGAGCCGAGGCCGCCGCTGGCGCCCCAGATCAGCACGTTGTCGCCCTGCTTCATGCCGGCGCCGTTCTGCGAGACCAGCTGGCGGTAGGCGGTGGAGTTGACCAGACCGGGGGAGGCGGCCTCCTCCCAGGTGAGGTGCTTGGGCTTGGGCAGCAGCTGGTTGGTCTTCACCAGCGCGATCTGCGCCAGCCCGCCGAAGTTGGTCTCGAAGCCCCAGATGCGCTGCTCCGGGTCCATCATCGTGTCGTTGTGGCCGTCCGGGGACTCCAGTTCGACCGACAGGCAGTGGGCGACGACCTCGTCGCCGGGCTTCCAGGCGTTGACCCCGGCGCCGGTGCGCAGCACCACGCCGGCGAGGTCGGATCCGAGCACGTGGTAGGGCAGGTCGTGGCGCTTGGTGAGCGGCGACAGCCGGCCGTAGCGCTCCAGGAACCCGAAGGTGGAGACCGGCTCGAAGATCGAGCTCCACACGGTGTTGTAGTTCACCGAGCTGGCCATGACGGCGACCAGGGCCTCGCCGGGGCCCAGCTCGGGCAGGGCCACCTCGTCGAGGTGGAGGGACTTCCGGGGGTCCTTGTCGCGGCTGTCGAGGCCGGCGAACATCTGCTCCTCGTCCTTGTGGAGCGTCACCGCCCGGTAGGACTCGGGGAGCTTGACGGCGGCGAAGTCCTCCGACGTGGCGTCGTTGCTGAGGATCGCGTCGAGGATTTCCTGCATGGCTGCCTCCGAAGGCGTACCTGTGTGAGGGTCACAGGGCGTCTGGGGGAGCCGGGAGCGGACACCGGCTTCGCTGAGGTGGGTGGTTGGCGGTCAGGCTGTCGCCCGGTGGTGGTCCGGGCGGGACTGCACTGCTCCCGGGGTGTGGGAACGCCTGCCGACGGCGCGCCGAGGTGGGGAGCCGCGGCGCCGCGACTGGTGGGTAACAAGGTAGTGGCACCCTGTGCCACTCGTAAAGACACCGGGTGTCAGGAATTCCGATGCCTGGAAAAGCTGCGGAACACGCGTGGCGGTGGTACGCGAAGGGCCCCCGCCGATCACCCGGCGCGGGCCCTTGCTACGTCTCCTACCTGCGGAAATGGGCGCCTCAGTGGTCCTGGGCGGCACTCAGCGCGGCGCGGATGCTGTCCACCACGACGTCCAGCGGGGCGTCCGTCCGGGCGACTGTGATGAGTACCTCACCTCCGGGGCTGGCACTCAGTGCGCTCTCCGCCAGCGGCTCCCCAGGAGCTCCACTGGCACCGGGTGCCACCAGTGACCCGCGCCGTCTGGCCCCCGGCTCGCTGGCCGCCCAGAAGGTCCGCCGGATCACCTCGAAGGAGTGGTCCAGCTGCGCCTCCACGTCCCCCCGGCCGCCGGCCCGCAGCCAGCGCCGCAGCACGTGGTTGTGCGCGGCGACGACGGCCGCCGCCGACACCTCGGCCAGCATCGAGTCGTCCTCGCCGCCGCGCTGCCAGCCCGACGGGATCGACTCGCCGGTGTCGAACCGGCCCAGCAGGTAGCGCGTGAACAGCCGCTCGTACCGCGCCACCACGGCGATCTCCCGCTCGCGCAGCGCCGGCACCTGACGGATCAGCTGGTACCGCGCGACGGACACCCCCGGGGTGGAGGCGTACATCCGCAGCACCTCCTTGATGCCCCGGCAGACCACGTCCAGCGGGTGCTCCTCCGGCTCGGCGCTGGCCAGCAGGTCGGCCACCCGGACGAGGGTGTCGTCATGGTCCGGGAAGATCGCCTCCTCCTTGGACCGGAAGTACCGGAAGAAGGTGCGCCGGGCCACCCCGGCGGCCGCCGCGATCTGGTCGACCGTGGTCTCCTCGTAGCCCTGCGAGGCGAACAGCTCCATCGCGGCCGCGGCCAGGTCCTGCCGCATCTGCTGGCGCTGCGCCGCAGCCCGGCGGCTGCCCGGCCCGCCGTCCGGCCCGGTGCCGCCGGCCGAGGGGGCCGTCCGGTCGGTGCCGCGCGGCGCGGCGGACTGCTGCGGCGCGGACTGCCGCGGGGCGGACTGCTGCGGGGTGGCTGACTGAACCCGATCCATGTCCGGAACGCTACACGGCCCCGGCGGCGGCGCCGCGGCCCTTCCCCGGCGCACCGGCGCCACCGGACCGGTCACGGCCGGCCTGGGCCAACGCGCCGACACCGTCCCCGGGGTCCAGCCCGGGCGCGCGGCCGGCGCGGACCCGTGCGGCGCGGCATCGCCCCCGGCCTGTGCGGCGCCGCCGGCCTGTGCGGTGGTCACCGGCGGGCGTGGTCGCGGAAGCCGCGGCCGGTCTTGCGGCCCAGGCAGCCGGCCGCGACCAGGTGCTCCAGCAGCGGTGCCGCGGCCAGGCCCGGCTCCCGGAACTCCTGGTGCAGCACCTGCTCGATGGCCAACGACACGTCCAGGCCGACCACGTCCAGCAGCTCGAACGGGCCCATCGGGTAGCCGCAGCCCAGCTTCATCGCGGTGTCGATGTCGTCCACCGTCGCGTAGTGCTCCTGGAGCATCCGCACCGCGTCGTTGAGGTAGGGGAACAGCAGCGCGTTGACGATGAAGCCGGCCCGGTCGCCGCACTCCACCGGGTGCTTGCGGACCTTCGCGGTCAGCTCCAGCACCGTCGCGGTGACGTCCGGGGCGGTCAGCACGGTGGAGACCACCTCGACCAGCTTCATCGCCGGGGCGGGGTTGAAGAAGTGCATGCCGATCACGTCCTGCGGCCGCGAGGTGGCGGTCGCGCAGCTGATCACCGGCAGCGAGGAGGTGGTGGTGGCGAGCACCGCGCCCGGGCGGACGATCTTGTCCAGGGTGGCGAACAGCTCCCGCTTGACCGCCAGGTCCTCGGCGACCGCCTCGACCACCAGGTCCACGTCCGCCAGCTCGGTGTACTGGCCGACCGGGGTGACCAGCTCCAGCGCGGCGTCCCGCTGCTCGGCGGACATCCGGCCCTTGGCGACGGACCGCTCCAGCGACCTGGCCAGCTGCGCCTTCGCCCGGTCCGCCTTCTCCTGGCTACGGGCCGCCAGCAGCACCGGGTGCCCGGCCTTGGCGAAGACCTCGACGATCCCGGTGGCCATCGTCCCCGAGCCGCAGACGCCGACGGTGCGGACGGCCCGGCCGGGCACCTTCGGCAGCGCCGGTCCCGTCGCCGCGTCCACCGGCCTGGACGAGCCCGGCGCCTCGTAGGTGTAGAAGCCGCGCCCGGACTTGCGGCCCAGCAGCCCGGCCGAGACCAGCTGGCCGAGGATCGGCGCGGGGGCGTGCAGCCGGTCGCGGGACTGCTCGTACATCGCCTCCAGCACGGTGCGCGCGGTGTCGATGCCGATCAGGTCGAGCAGCGCCAGCGGGCCCATCGGCAGGCCGCAGCCGAGCCGCATCGCGGCGTCGATGTCCTCCCGGGACGCGTACTTGGACTCGTACATCGCCGCGGCCTGGTTCAGGTACGCGAACAGCAGGCCGTTCACCACGAAGCCGGCCCGGTCGCCCGCCGCCACCGGCTCCTTGCCCAGGTCGCGGGCGAAGGCCGCGGCGTCCTCGGCGGTCTGCGGGGAGGTCAGCACGGTGCGCACCACCTCGACCAGCTTCATGGTGTGCACCGGGTTGAAGAAGTGCAGGCCCAGCACCCGCTCCGGACGGGCGGTCGCGGCCGCGATCCGGGTCACCGACAGCGCGGTGGTGCCGGTGGCCAGCACGGTGCTCTGCGGGCAGATCCGGTCCAGCTCGGCGAAGACCTCCCGCTTCAGCTCCAGCTGCTCGGGCACCTCCTCGATCACCAGGTCCGCCTCGGCGGCCGCCGCCAGGACGTGCCCGACCGAGATCCGGGCGAGCAGCGCGGTGCGCTCCTCGGCGGTGATCCGCTCCCGGTCGACCGCGTGCGCGGTCGCCGCCTCGATCCGGGCCAGCGCCCGGGCGGCCGAGTCCTCGTTCGCCTCGATGCCGATCACCCGGCGGCCGCTCCTGGCGACCGCCACGGCGACGCCGGCACCCATCGTGCCGAGGCCGACGACGGCCACGGTGGGAAAGGGACGCTCCATGTCCTGACTCCTAGTCATGAAGGGCCCGCGCGTGCTCCGGCGGGCACGCCGCCGCGCCCGTCGACGGCGACGGGGGACGGGGACGGACGCCACCGGAGGAGGGTCCACGCGCGGGGGCTGGGGAGATGACGGGTTCCGGCGCACCCGGGCAGCGGCCGGTCCGCTCCGGCCGAACTGCGGGGTGCGCCGTGGTGCTCAGGCGCTCGAAGGTGAAGGAAGCGACCCTGATCCGAGGGAAGGAACCCGGCCGGCCGCCGTTCGGCGGCACCGGCCGGTGAAGACGCACTGCGCCCGCCGCGGACGCGGCGACCGCGACCTCCCGCCGGTGCGGCTCCCGAAGCCCGGCGGTGGTGCGTGTCCGGCCACTGTAGCGAAGCTACTGATCGGTAGGAAGGGGCGCGGACGGAAAACCGTTCGGGCCCGGGGCGCGACCTCCGGCGGCCTCGGGCCCGCTCCTGCGGGGCGCTTCCCCTCGAACGGGTGAACGGGAGGACGGTCGTCCGTTTGGACCACCCGATAGGGGAGTTACGGAATCCCAAAGTGAGGGGCAGCATGGTGACATGAGCATCGGAACCGCCAGCGCCCATGCCGACCGGTCCGTCGACCCCGCCGACCCCGCCGGGCCGGTCGGCGAGGCCGCCCTCGCGGCCGCCGTCGCGCTGCCCCCGAGGGCCGAGCGCGCCGAGCGGGCGGAGCAGGCCGCCGACCGACTGCGCACCGCCGCCGTCGACGTCGTGGCCGTCACCTGGGTGGACAACGCGGGCATCACCCGGGCCAAAGCGGTGCCGCTCGGCGCTCTGGTGCACGCGGCCGAGTGGGGCATCGGCACCGCGCCCTGCTTCGACCTCTTCCTCGCCGACGACGCCAGCACCACCAGCCCGGTCATCGGCGGCCCCACCGGGGACTTGCGGCTCTACCCGGACCTCGACCGGCTCGTCCCGCTGGCCGCCCAGCCCGGCTGGGCCTGGGCCCCGGGGGACCGCCACACCCAGGCCGGCGGCCCGCACCCCGGCTGCCAGCGGCTGTTCGCCCGGCGGATGGAGGCCGCCGCGGCCGCACGCGGGCTGAGCCTCAAGGCGGGCATCGAGGTCGAGTGGGTGGTCGCCCTGGACGGGCCCCCGCAGGAGGCGCCCCAGTACCCGACGCACGGCCCGGCCTATGGGATGCACCGGCTCACCGACCTCTCCGACTACCTGCGCGACGTCTTGCGCGCCCTCGGCCAGCAGGGGCTCGGCGTGCTGCAGATCCACCCCGAGTACTCCCCGGGCCAGTTCGAGGTCTCGGTCGCCCCCGAGGGCCCGGTCGGCGCCGCCGACACGGCCGTGCTGGTCCGCCACACCATCCGCGCCGTCTCCGCCAAGCACGGCCTGCGGGTCTCCTTCGCCCCCGTGGTCGAGCCCGGCGGGGTCGGCAACGGCGGGCACCTGCACCTCAGCCTCTGGCGGGACGGCCGCAACCTCGGCCACGGGGGCCCCGGGCCGCACGGCCTGACCGCCGAGGCCGAGGGCTTCCTCGCCGGGGTGCTCGACGCGCTGCCCGAACTGCTGGTGCTGGGCTGCTCCAGCCCGGCCGGGTACCTGCGCCTGGTGCCCCAGCACTGGGCCGGCGCCTACCAGTGCTGGGGCCTGGAGAACCGGGAAGCCGCGCTGCGGCTGGTCACCGGCTCCACCGGGGAGCGGGCCGCCGCGGCGAACGCCGAGGTCAAGTGCTTCGACGCGACCGCCAACCCGTACCTGGCGGTCGGCGCGGTGCTCGCCGCCGGCCTCGCTGGGCTGGAGCAGCGCCGGACGCTGCCACCGGAGTTCACCGGGGACCCTGCCGTCGCCGAGCCCGGCACGGTGCCCCGGCTGCCGCAGAGCCCGGCCGAGGCGATCGCCGCCTACGAGCGCTCGGCCGTACTGCGCGAGGCGCTCGGCGAGCCGCTGTACCAGGCGGTGCTGGCGGTGCGGCGCGCCGAGGCCGAGCAGTACGCGGACGTCGGGCCCGAGCAGCTGATCGCGGCCACCCGCTGGCGGTACTGACCGGTGCCCCGGCTGGAGGCTCCCCAACTGGTCGACCACCACTGCCACAGCGTGGTGGCGGCCGAACTCGCCGAAGACGACCTGGCCGGCCTGCTCACCGAGTCGGACCGGCCGCCCGCGCCCGGCTGCTCGCCCTTCGACAGCGCGATCGGCCTGGCGGTGCGGCGCTGGTGCCCGCCCGCGCTCGGCCTGCCCGCGCACACCCCCGCCGCCGAATACCTGGCCCGGCGGCGCGAGCTGGGCGCCGCCGAGGCCACCCGGCGGCTGCTCGCCGCCGCCGGGCTGGACACCTACCTGGTGGACACCGGGCTGACGGCCGCGGCCGGCCACGAGTTGCTGCCCCTGACCGAACTCGCCGGGGTCACCGGGGCGACGGTGCGCGAGGTGGTCCGGCTGGAGACGGTCGCCGAGGCGGTGACGGCCGACGCCGGGGACTGGCCCCGGGCCGTCGGCGAGGCGCTCGCGGCGGCCGCCGGCAACGCCGTCGCGGTCAAGTCGGTGCTGGCCTACCGGCACGGCCTGGCCGTGCCGGCCGAACGGCCCGCGCGCGCCGCCGTGGTGGCCGCCGCGGGCAGCCGGCTGCGGGGCGGGCTCGGCCGGCTGGAGGATCCGGTGCTGCTGCACCACCTGCTCTGGACGGCCGTGGACGTCTGCGCCGAGCTCGGCCTGCCGATCCAACTCCACACCGGCTTCGGCGATCCCGACCTCACCCTGCACCGGGCCGACCCGTCCCTGCTGACCGACTTCGTCCGCGCCGCCGAGCCGAGCGGCGTTCCGCTGGTGCTGCTGCACGCCTACCCGTACCACCGGCAGGCCGCCTGGTTGGCCCAGGCCTTCCCGACGGTCCACACCGACCTCGGGCTGACGGCCTCCTACACCGGGCCGCGGGTGGCCGCCGTCCTCGGTGAGATGCTGGAACTCGCGCCGTTCGGCAAATTGCTGTTCTCCACCGACGCCTACGGGCTGCCCGAACTGTTCCTGGTGGGCGCCGCTCAGTTCCGACACGGACTGGGTGCGCTGCTGGCCGAGTGGCGGGCCGACGGAGCCTGCTCGGAGGCGGACGCGCAGCGCCTGGCGAGGATGGTCGCCGCGGACAACGCCCGTCGACTGTACGGGCTTTGACGCGGTCCGCTCGGAAACGAGCGGTCACGCCCGTCGACTCGTCGGCGAACCATCACTTTTTAACAATCTTTACCCTGTTTTCCCTGTTCAGTCGCGGACTCCCAACTTCCGCTGTTGGTTGAGATGTGACGATTAGATGACTACCTCTTGCGCATATCAGTGAATATTCATTAACGTCCCGGTCATTCCCGGCGCATCTGTCACACCGCAGCTGCCGCCTGACGACTCGGGAGGGCCAACCCCAATGAGAGTTCCTCGGATCAGCCGGACCCGGTACGCGGCGGTGGGCGTCGTGCTCGCCACCGCCGGCGCCCTCGCGCTGCCGGCCGGCACCGCCGTCGCGGCGCCCACCGGCGACTCGACGACCGGTCCGCTGCTCAGCTACGTCGTCAACACCAAGGCCAACCACGGCCAGGTCCAGAAGGTCGAGAAGGCCGTCACCGGCCTCGGCGGCACGGTGGTCCACTCGTACGAGCAGATCGGCGTCGTGATCGCCCGCTCGAACGACACCGCGTTCGCGGCGAAGCTGCGCCTGGCCAAGGGCGTCGACTCGGTCGGCGCCAGCCGCACCAAGGGCATCACCGCCGCCGACCAGGGCAAGGCCGAGGTCGCGGCCGAGCCCGTCGGTGCCGCCGCCGCCGGCCAGGAGCCGTACGAGCCCAACCAGTGGGACATGCGCCAGATCGGTGTCGACAAGGCGCACAAGCTCTCGCTCGGCAGCCGCAACGTCACCGTCGGCGTCCTGGACTCGGGCATCGACGCCACCCACGAGGACCTGGCCGCCAACGTGGACGCCTCGCAGTCGGTGTCCTGCCTCGACGGCGCGCCGAACACCGACTGGAAGGCCTGGCAGCCCACCACCAGCGACCACGGCACCCACGTGGCCGGCACCATCGCCGCCGCCCAGAACGGCAAGGGCGTCATCGGCGTCGCCCCGAACGTGAAGCTGGCCGCGGTCAAGGTCGTCAACGACGCCGGCATGATCTACCCGGAGAACGCGATCTGCGGCTTCGTGTGGGCCGGCGAGCACGGCTTCAAGGTGACCAACAACAGCTACTACGTCGACCCGTGGATGTTCAACTGCCAGAACGACAAGGACCAGGCCGCGATCACGGACGCCGTCCGCAAGGCCGTCGCGTTCTCGCAGCGCAAGGGCGTCCTCAACGTCGCCGCCGCGGGCAACGAGAACATCGACCTGGCGCACAAGACCACCGACGTCTCCAGCCCGGACGACAGCACCCCCGGCACCCGCCCGGTCACCAAGGACTGCCTGTCGCTGCCGACCGAGCTGCCCGGCGTCGTCGCGGTCTCCGCGGTCGGTGTCAACGGTGAGAAGTCGTACTACTCCAGCTACGGCAAGGGCGTGGTGACCGTCGCCGCGCCGGGTGGCGACGCCCGCTACCAGATCCCGAACACCCCGGACAAGAACGGCCGGATCCTGTCCACCATCCCGGGCAACAAGTACGGCTACATGCAGGGCACTTCGATGGCCACCCCGCACGTCACCGGTGTGGTCGCGCTGCTCGCCTCCACCTTCCCGTGGGCGAGCCCGGACGAGCTGACCGAGCTGCTGACCAACCAGGCGGAGTCCCACGGCTGCCCGACCGGCGAGTTCAACCCGGGCGGCACCGGCCAGTGGAAGGCCACCTGCGAGGGCGGCGTGGACGACAACGGCTTCTACGGCGCGGGCATCATCAACGCCGAGAAGGCGGTCCAGTGGTGGCGCTGAGGCGCCCACCACGACGCACCGAGCACCGACGTGCTGAGCACAAAGCGCTGAGCACCGAACGCTGAGCAGAACGCGCTGAGCACCGAACGCTGAGCCGGGGAGCGGGGCCCATGGTCCCGCTCCCCACTCGCGTTGCAACGCAGGGCGCGCCAGGGGTCCGGCCGGCTCCACCCCGGGACAGCCCGGCTCCAGGAAGCGGCCTCAGGGCCTCGCCCTCACTCGAAGTGGTGCTCCCACACCGTTTCCACCGACGGCTTGCCGTGCAGGTCCGGCACGTCCTGAAGCCAGGCCGGGCGACCGGCCCGGGTGCGGGCCGCGCGCCGTCGCTCCGCCTCGCGCAGCTGCTCGGGGGTGGCGAAGCTCTCCGGCAGCCACTCCTCCGAGAGCACCACCCGGGCGGCCAGATGGCTGACGTAGGCCTGCCGGACGGCGTCCGCGGAGTCGAAGCCGGGCTCGTCGGCCAGCCACTCGTCCGGGGCCAGCGCCAGCACCTCCGTCAGCAGCTCCACGGTGACCAGCGGCCCGAGGTCCTCGTCGGCGAGCCGGACGTCCGGGGCCGAGCCGCCGAGCGCGTGGGCGCTGAGGTCGTACCGCTTGCCGACCGAGGCCCCGGCGGTGGCCCAGCGGTGGTGGAAGATCAGCGCGGCGCCGTTGTCGATCAGCCAGAGCCGGTGGTGCCAGACCACCAGGTTGGGGTTGTGCACGGTGCGGTCGACGTTGCCGGTGAGCGCGTCCAGCCAGACCACCCGCCCGGCCTCGGCGGAGTCGACCGGGACCATCCCGGGCCGGTAGTCCCGCGCACCGGGCAGCAGGTCCATCCCCAGGTTGAGGCCGGCACTGGCCTTGAGCATGTCCTGGATCTCGGTGTCGGGCTCGTCCTCGGCCACCGCCGGATCGAAGTCCACAAGCCGCAGTTCGGGCACCCGCAGCCCCAGCCGACGGGCCAGCTCGCCGACGATCACCTCGGCCACCAGCGCCTTGCGGCCCTGGGCGGCGCCGGTGAACTTGACCACGTACGTTCCCAGGTCGTCGGTCTCCACGATGCCCGGCACCGAGCCGCCGGCCCGCAGCGGGTCCACGTAGCGCAGCGCAGTCACCAGATCGAGCACACCGGCCACCCTATCCCGCCGCGTCGCGGGCCCGCCCCTGTGATTGGCTTGCCGGGAAGCGGTACGCCAGAGCGGTGCCCACCAGACGAGGAGAGCAAGGTCATGGGACAGGTACAGGCCACCACCGAGCGGGTCTACGACGCGGCCCCCGAGCGGGTGTACGAGGCGCTGGCCGACTACCAGGTGACCCGCCCGAAGCTGCTGCCCGCGCAGTACAGCGAGTACGAGGTCCGGGTCGGCGGCACCGGCGCCGGCACCCAGGTGCACTGGAAGCTCCAGGCCACCGAGAAGCGGGTGCGCGACTGCCTGTTCACCGTCTCGGCGCCCAAGCCCGACCAGCTGGTGGAGCGGGACGCCAACTCCAGCATGGTGATCACCTGGACCGTCGCGGCCGCCGGCGAGGGCCGCACCAAGGTCACCGTCACCGCCACCTGGCAGGGCGCGACCGGCATCGGCGGCTTCTTCGAGCGCACCTTCGCTCCCAAGGGCCTGAACCGGATCCACGACCAGGTGCTGGCGAACCTGGCGGCCGAGGTCCGCTGAGGTCCGCTGAGGTCCCAGATCCGCTGAGGCCCGCTGAGCCCGGCCGGACCCGCCCGGAGTCCGGCCCGGAACCAGCCGCCGGAACCCGCCCGCAGTCCCGCCGGAATCGAGACGGGCCCCGGCGGACCTCCCCGCGAATCCCCGGACGGATCCCGGCGGTTCCGGTGAAGCGGGTGAAGCCGGTGAAGCCGGTGAATCGACCGGAGTTTCGAGCGTCCCGTCCACCCGTACGATCTGAAAGCCGTACGGGTGGATGGCCCGCCACCTGCGGGTGACGGGGACCTCCCCGCACGGGGGAGCCACCCTAGGCTCGCCAACCGTGCATATGACGATCCTTCACATTTCGCAGCCGGTGGACGGCGGAGTCGCCCGCGTCGTCGTCGATCTGGTCCGGGGGCAGCGCGAGGCCGGGCACCGGGTGCTGGTCGCCTGCCCGGGCGGCGGCCGGCTGGCCGAGGAGGCCGCCGCGGTGGGCGCGCTGGTCCGGGACTGGGGGGGGGAGGGGGGGGGGGGCCCCCCCCCCCCCCCCCAGGGCCGGCGGGGGCGCCGGAGCGTGCCGGGTTTCGGGCCCTAAATGGTCCCCCCTCACAACGCCCAAACGCGGACGGGTAGCCAGCTG
>NZ_JBVHXY010000027.1:0-109049 GCF_055569215.1 Kitasatospora sp. NPDC029312
AAGATCCGCGCCTACCTGCGCCGACGCGGCATCCCGCACACCATCCCCGAACGCGCCGACCAGAACCTGAATCGCCTCAACCGCGGCTCGCGCGGAGGCCGGCCACCCGGCTTCGACCGCACCGCCTACCGGCTCCGCAACGTCGTCGAACGCTGCTTTAACCGCCTCAAGCAATGGCGCGGCCTTGCCACCCGCTACGACAAGACCCGCGAGTCCTACCAGGCTGCCGTCACCATCGCCTCAATTCTGCTCTGGATCTGATCTTTGAAGACGGTCCCTAGGCGCCCTCGCCCCCGCCCGTGCCCCCTGAGTCCTCCAGCCCCCCGAACCGCCCGGCGTCCTGAGCGCCGGGCAGCCGTGGCCGCGCCCCGCCCGCCGGGTGCGCGGCCACCGGCGTTTCCGGCCATCGGCCGCCTTCAGCGATCCAGGCCGTATGCTGACGAACAGTTAGGACCCTTGACAGACTAGTGGTCTAGTCCAACCATATGCATGTCGATCCGACCGGGATGCACTGTGGGGGTGTGACCACCGGCGGCTGAGGCACCACCCTGCCCTGCTCCGCTCCGCCCCCGCTCCGTACGGCGTGCGCACGTTCGCACCGTCGCCCGCCTCCACGCGAGTCGGTGGCCCCGCGCACCCCAGTGTCCGCATCCGCACCGAAAGCCGGACCCGGACCCGCGCGGCCGACCCCACACGGCCGCCGACGCCCGGGCCCGCGCCCGACCTCCCCAACGCCCTGCCCCACCACGCCTGTTGGAGAACCCATGCGTCTACGCAGAGCTGTCCAGGCCGCACTGACGACCTGCGCCACCTTGGCCGCCTCGACCGGACTGGTCGCCGCCGGAGCGGCCCACGCCCAGGCCGCCACCCCGCTCCCCAACCGGATGTTCGCCCCCTACTTCGAGGCCTGGACGGGCCAGAGCCCCGCCACCCTGGCCGCGCAGTCCGGCGCCAAGTACCTCACCATGGCCTTCCTGCAGGCCGCCACCAAGGGCTCCTGCACGCCGTACTGGAACGGCGACACGTCGATGCCGGTCTCCTCCGCGACCTTCGGCTCCGACATCGCCGCCATCCGGGCCAACGGCGGGGACGTCATCCCCTCCTTCGGCGGCTACACCGCCGACAACACCGGCACCGAACTGGCCGACAGCTGCACCGACGTCAACCAGATCGCGGCCGCCTACGAGAACCTCGTCACCACCTACGACATCAGCCGGATCGACCTCGACATCGAGGACAACTCGCTGACCAACACGGCCGGGATCGACCGCCGCAACAAGGCCATCAAGCTCGTGCAGGACTGGGCCGCCGCCAACGGCCGCAACGTCCAGTTCTCCTACACCCTGCCGACCACGACCAGCGGGCTGGCCGCCAGCGGCCTCGCGGTGCTGAAGAGCGCCGTCAGCAACAACGCGCGGATCGACGTCGTCAACATGATGACCTTCGACTACTACGACGGCGCCACCCACGACATGGCGGCCGACACCCAGACCTCCGCGCAGGGCCTGTACAACCAGTTGGCCAAGCTCTACCCGTCCAAGACCCCGGCGCAGCTGTGGGGTTCGATCGGGATCACCGAGATGGTCGGCATCGACGACTACGGCGCGGCCGAGACCTTCACGGTGGCGAACGCCACCACGGTCTACAACTGGGCGGTGTCGAAGGGCATCAACACCCTGTCGTTCTGGGCCCTCCAGCGCGACAACGGCGGCTGCCCGGGCAAGGGCGGCGACGACTCCTGCTCCGGCATCAGCCAGAACACCTGGGACTTCACCCACACCTTCGCGCCGTTCACCAGCGGCTCGACGGCGACCAATGACTTCTCGGTCGCCCTGAGCCCCAACTCGGCCTCGGTCAAGCCCGGCTCGTCGACGTCCGCGAGCATCGCGACGGCTGTGACGGCGGGCTCGGCGCAGAGCCTGAGCCTCTCGGTGAGCGGCGCCCCGGCGGGGGTGAGCGCCAGCGTCAGCCCCGGCAGCGTCACCGCGGGCGGCAGCGCCACGCTCACCGTCGCCACCACCTCCGCCGCCGCGCCGGGCACCTACCCGCTGACCGTCACCGCCACCGGGCCTTCCGGCAGCCGCAGCGCGAGCTTCTCGCTGACCATCACCGGGACCACCGCGCCCACCGGCCTGGTCAACGGAGACCTGGAGACCGGCAGCCTGGCCCCCTGGACCTGCCAGAGCGGCGGCGGCGTGGTCTCCAGCCCGGTGCACGCGGGCTCCCACGCCCTCGAGGCAGCGGCCGGCGCGAGCCAGACCGGCGAGTGCTCGCAGAGCGTGACCCTGAAGCCCAACACCAGCTACACGCTGAGCGGCTGGGTGCAGGGCAGCTACGCCTACATCGGCGTCAGCGGCGGCGCCACCGCCAGCACCTGGACCCCGGGGTCGTCGGGCTGGACCAAGCTGTCCGTCCCCTTCACCACCGGCGCGTCCGGCGCCGTGACGGTGTACCTGCACGGCTGGTACGGACAGGGCAGTGTCTACGGGGACGACTTCTCGATCGGCTGACGGCGCGGCTGACGGCTGAGAGTGAGCTGGTAACAGATGACAGCCGACAGATTTCAACATCTGTTATCTGAAATCTGTTAGCTGTCATCTATCGGCCGTCCGCCCGCCGGCACATCGTCCCGTACGCCACCAGCGCCAGCGTCCCGCACGCCAGCACCACCACTGCCAGCAGCACGGCCGACGGCCGGCCGCCGAGGCTGCTCAGCGGCGCGACCAGCGCGCCGCACAGGAAGTTGCCGGTGCCCAGCAGCGCCGAGGCCGTCCCCGCGACCTGCGGCTCGACCTGGCTCAACGCCTGCGCCGCCGTGTTCGGCAGGACCACGCCGAGGCTGCCCATCAACACGAACAGCGGCACGCAGAACCCGAGCAGCCCGAAGTCCCACACCGCCGTCAGCAGAACCAGCGCCACCCCGGCCGCCACCACCGCGGCGAGCCCGCCCAGCATCAGCGCCCGCGCCGTGAAGCGCGCGGCCAGCACCCGCCCGTTCAACTGGGTCACGACCACGATCGACAGCGAGTTCAGCCCGAACAGCAGGCTGTAGGTCTGCGGCGAGACCTGGTACACCTGCTGCAGCACTGTCGACGACCCGCTGATGTAGCCGAACAGTGCGCCGAAGGACAGCGAACTGGTCAACGCCAGCCCCAGGAAGGGCAGTCGGCGCAGTAGCCGCCCGATGGTGCGCAGCGCCGCGCCCACCCCGCCGCCGTCCCGGACCTGTGGCGGCAGCGTCTCGCGCAGCGCACCGAACGCGGCCAGGGCGAGCAGTAGGCCGAGTGCCGTCAGTGCGCCGAAGGTGCCGCGCCACGAGGTGAACCGCATCAGCTGCGCGCCGATGATCGGGGCGAGGATCGGCGCCAGTCCGGATATCAGCGCGATCGAGGCGAGGAAGCGCAGCATCGCCACGCCCTGGAAGCGGTCCCGGGCGACGGCCCGTCCGATGACCAGTCCGGCCGAGCCCGCCGCGCCCTGGACGAAGCGGGCGGCGATCAGCACCGCCAGGTTCGGTGCGAGCACGCACACGACGCTCGACACGGTGTAGACGACCAGTCCCACGAGCAGCGGTCGGCGGCGCCCGAAGCGGTCGCTGAGCGGTCCGAACAGCAGCTGACCGGCCGCGACCCCGAACATCGAGAAGGTGAGGGTGAGTTGGACGGCCGCGGCTTGGGCCGACAGGTCCTCGGCGATCGCGGGCAGGCCGGGGAGGTAGAGGTCGGTGGTGAGCGGGCCGAGCGCGGTGAGGCCGCCCAGGACGGCGATCGTCGTCCGGCCGGCGCCGGCCCGGCCGATGACGGAGGAGGTACCGGGCGAGGTGCCGGGCGGGGCGGCGGGGGCGGTCGACGTTTCGTCGGCGGGGCCGACGGTCGGTCCGGGCATGGCTCTCCTCGGGGGCGCGATGACTGGGATTCGTTCGCGGTCCGTCCTATCGCAGCCCGGCGGGGAGAGGACGGCAAGGGTGCGCCCGGGCGGATGCCCCCCGCCGGCCGATCGCCACACGACTTCTCGCGCAATGCGGCTCGTGCGGCGCGCACGACGACGGCCCGCCCGCACCTTCCGGTGCTCGGCGGGCCGTTTTGCTCCCTGGTCGGGACGGCTGATCCGGGGCCAGTGCCCTGTCAGTGACCTCAGTGCTTGGCGACGTGCTCGGCTCGAAGGGCCGCCTGCAGTGTCGCGCCGTCCTGCCACGCGTAGAGCTGGTTGCCGGTGAGGGTCACGTTGTAGTGCCCGCAGGTGCCGGACACCTTGGTCGCGATGTCCTCCGGGAACCAGCCGGCCCTGAGCGAGGCCGGCATCGGGTGCGGGCCCTTGCCCGGCAGTCCTGTGGTGCAGCCGGCGGGCAGCCGGCCCTCGGGGAGGGTGGCGCGCAGCAGGCGGTCGTCCCCCTTGGTGGACATCAGGTACTTCACCGAGGAGGCGTTGTCGGGCAGCCAGGACGGCATCGAGCGGCGGTCGGCCTTGGCCTGGGAGCCGCTCTCGTACGAGGCCTGCTCCTGGTGCCGCCCGTCCCACCACTCGGACACGCGCGGGCCGATTGCCACGGTCGCCACGGCGACGGCCATGCCGGTGCCTGCGACTCCCAGCGCGACCTTGCTCACGATGCCCTTCATTGTCCGACTGCCCTCTCCGTGTCCGTGCCGATGTGTCGGTTCCCGGTGGGCCGTCACCGGCCCCTGCGGGGCCCTCCGGCGGAGTTGTCCGCCGTCCGGGTGTACCTATCGTGGCCCGGGCGGCACCGTCGGTTCGTCACCACGAGGTCGTGACCTCACACCCGACCCACGGGGTACGGTCTCCACCTTCCGGCGTATGTCCGGCCGCCCGGCCCCTGGGGTACCTGCGGTTTCGGGCCCCGATCGAGCCTGACCCGGTCGCGGTCCCACCGCAGCCCCGGGTGCTGCACTCGGAGCACGCGTGACCCCGGGAGGCCCGCCGGACGGGCCGGCCGGACGGCGCGGCGGCGGGTCAGGACAGCGCGGGCACCGGCCGGGCCACCGGGAAGGGCCGCCCGTCGAGGGTCCAGTGCGGGTCGATGGGGCGCAGCAAGGAGGCGTACACCTGGGCGGCGACGTCGGGGTGGCGGATCTCCCCGGTGGGCGGTCCGGCGGGGATGTCGTGGCCGGCGCAGGCGATCCAGGCGGTCCGTTCCTCGAGGCTGCGGCCGCCGTGGCCGCCGGCGTCGACGTGTCCGTGGTCGGTGACGACGATGACGGTCCACTGTTCCTCGGCGTGGGTCGCCCGACCGCGGACGGCGTCGAGCAGTCGGCCGAGGCGTTCGTCGGCGGTGCACATCGAGGCGCGGTACTCCTCGCCGCAGCCGAGGAAGTGGGCGGTCTCGTCGACGGCGCCAAGGTAGACGAAGGAGGCCTCGGGGTCGGCGGTGGAGAGGACGTGCACGGCCTCGCGGGTGACTTCCTCGTCGACGGTCTCCCAGGCCTCGGGGGTGTCCTCGGCCGGGGCGATGTACGAGAGCCTGCCGGGGGCGCGGAACAGCGGGCCGCCGGACTCGTTGATCATCAGCGGGTCCCAGCCGGCGGCGACGAAGGTGCGGCGGCGGTCGCCGCGGTTGAGGCGGGTGGCGAAGTCGGGGAAGACGTCCAGCCGGTTGCCGCCCAGGTGGTTGCCCCAGACGCCGTGCTTGGCGGGCTCCACGCCGGTCACGATGGTGGCCCAGCAGGGTCCGGACATGGTGGGCGTGGTGTCCGCGACGGTGACCGGCACCAGGAACCCGGCCTCGGCGACCTCCTGGAGACGCGGCATCGCCGCCTCGGCCAGGTAGTCGTGGCGCACTCCGTCGATTCCGACGACGAGGACGCGGGGACGGGGCCACTGGGCTGTGGACATGGCGGGGCTTCCTCTCGGTCGTGGGCACCCGGCAGCGCCCGCCGAGGGCGCCGCCGACCGCGCCATGTTTCACGGCCCGCCGTACCGCACGGCATCGCGGTGTCGAACGGCGGGTGTCCGGGAGGTGTCGGGAGGTCGCCGCCTGAAGACTTCGGCGCCCCGGTGCTCCGGGCGTCAGCCGTCCGTCGGCGGACGGACGAAGCGGCGGTCGGCCTCGGCGAGTTCGGTGGCCGGGTCGGCTGCCCGCAGCACCACCGCCCGGTCAGGACGGCGGTGGCCAGGCCGCGCCGGGCGGCGGCCTCGACGAGCAGGGCGGTGGTGTTGCGGGCAGCCAGCCGGAGGTGAGCAGCACGCGCTCCCCTTCGACTGCCGCAACCGCCGCAACCGCCGCGTCCGCAGGTGCCCTCACGGCTGGGGTCGGAACTCGTGGACGACCTCGATCCGGCCGACGATGTGCCGGTTGAGCTCCGCCAACTCGTCGGCGGGCACCCAGAGTTCGAGGATGGTCCGGCCGCCGGCCTGCTGCACGGGGTAGCGGGCGAGGAAGTCGCTCTCGACCTCGAAGCGCGTGACGTAGCCGACGCCGGAGGCGGGCACGTTCCAGTCGCGGGCGATCCGGATCGCGTAGTCCTCGTTGAGGACGGGGTAGAAGATCGGCTGCTCGGGCAGCCGGGGCGGCCAGGCGCGCCAGTCGGCGGCCTCGACCAGCGCCAGCTCCTCGGGGCCGGTGGGGCGCCAGAGGGTGGTGGTCGGGGGCGTCGGGGTGGTCTGGCCGTTCATGGCGGGAACGGTAGCCGGGCCGGGCGGGGCCCGGCCACCGGATTTCCGCTGGTCGTCGGGGCGAACGGACCGTAAGAGAGGCATACGGGAGTACGGCCTGTGCGGGCTGTGCCGGCCGTCAGCGGTACGCGGACTCGCCGGTGATGGCCTCGCCGAGGACCAGGGTGTGGATCTCGCTGGTGCCCTCGTAGGTGAGCACCGACTCCAGGTTGTTGGCGTGCCGCAGCACCGGGTATTCGGTCGTGATGCCGTTCGCGCCGAGGACGGTCCGGGCGCTGCGGGCGATCTCCAGGGCGGTGCGGACGTTGTTGAGCTTGCCGAAGCTGATGTGCGGCGGGCGGGCCGCGCCCTCCTCCTTCAGCCGGCCGATCCGCAGGGCCACCAGATAGGCCTTCTCGACCTCGAGCATCATCTCGACCAGCTTCTGCTGGGTGAGCTGGAAGCCGGCGATCGGGCGGTCGAACTGGATCCGGGTCCTGGCGTAGTCGAGGGCGGCGGTGTAGCAGTCGCGGGCGGCGCCGACGGTGCCCCAGAGGATGCCGTAGCGGGCCTCGTTGAGGGAGGAGAGCGGTCCGCGCAAGCCGGCGACGCCGGGCAGGACGGCGTCGGCGGGCAGTACCACCTCGTCGAAGGCGAGCTCGCTGGTGACCGAGGCCCGCAGGGAGAGCTTGCCGTGCACGTCGGTGGCGGTCAGGCCGGGGGTGCCGCGCTCGACCAGGAAGCCGCGCACGCCCTCCTCGGTCTGCGCCCAGACCACGGCGACGTCGGCGATGCTGCCGTTGGTGATCCACATCTTGCTGCCGGACAGCACCCAGTCGCCGCCCTTGCCGCCCTTCCGGACCGCCCGGGTGCGCATGTTGGCCGGGTCCGAGCCGAAGTCGGGCTCGGTGAGGCCGAAGCAGCCGATCAGCTCGCCGGCCGCCATGCCGGGCAGCCAGCGCTGCTTCTGCTCCTCGGAGCCGAAGGCGTGGATCGAACGCATCGCGAGCGAGCCCTGGACCGAGACAAAGCTGCGCAGGCCGGAGTCGGCGGCCTCCAGTTCCATGCACGCGACGCCGTAGGCCACGGCGTCGGCCCCCGCGCAACCGTAGCCGTCGAGGTGCATGCCGAGCACACCGAGGGCGCCGAGTTCGGGGGCGAGTTCACGAGCCGGGAAGACGCCGCGCTCGAACCAGTCGCCGATGTGCGGGCGGATCCGGTCCTCGGTGAACTTGCGGACGGTGTCACGGATCAGCCGCTCCTCCTCGGAGAGGAGGTCACCGACGGCGAGCAGGTCGGACGGGTCGATCCGGGGCGGCTTCGTCATTGAAGCTCCTTGTATTCTCGGCGCAATACCGGGGAGTATCCCGCAATCGGCCCGACGGCGGATGAGCGCGAAGGCGTGAGGAAGGCGACACGGGTCAGCGAGGGCACAGGAGACCGGGGCACGGGACACCGGAGCACGGGCGAGCCGCCGCCCACGGCTTTCACGCCACCGCACACAGCCGCAGCAGCGCGGTGGTGGCCGCGCCCGCGACGACCACGGCCGGGAACGGGGCCCGGCGCCAGGCGAGCACCCCGGCGACCAGGACACCCGCCGGACGCGCCCACCCGGCGAAGCCGTGGCCCTGGGTGAGCGCGCCGGTCGCCACCAGGGCGACCAGCAGCACCGCCGCGGCGACGGCCAGCAGGTGCCGCAGCCGCTCCGAGAGCGCGAGCCGGTGTCCGAGCAGCGGCCCGACGATCCGGTAGGCGTACGTCCCGGCCGCCAGCAGCAGGATGGCGTAGAACGGCATCATCGGGCCTCCTCCTTCACGGCTTCAGCGGCCGTCACCTCGCGCCCGGCCGACGCGGCGGACCCCGCCGGCCCTGCGAATCCGGCAGCCGACCCCGCCGGCCCAGTGGAACCGGCGGACCCGGTGGACCCGGCGGCCCCGACCGGCCCGGTGGGCTCAGCCTCCGCCCCAGTCCCCGGCCGGCCGGCGAACAGCAGCCCGACCAGGGCCAGCAGCACCGGCAGCCCGGCCGGGACGTACGGCGTCGCCGCGACGGCCACGACCGCGCCCACCAGGGCCGCCGTACGGGTCCGGCGGTCCGCCAGCGAGGGCAGCACCAGCGCGAGCAGCACCGCCGGGAAGGCCGCGTCCAGGCCCACTGCGTCCGTGTCCCCGATCAGCCCGCCCGCGAGTGCCCCGAGCACCACCGAGAGGTTCCACACCACGAACAGTCCGACGCCGCAGATCCAGTAGACCGCCCGGCGCCGGCGCGGGTCACGCTGCTGGATCGCGAACGCGGCGGATTCGTCGGTGAGCAGCTGAGCGCCCAACAGCCGCTGCCACCAGGGGCCTTGGAGCACGTCATTGACGGCGAACCCGAACGGCAGCAGCCGGGCGTTGAGCACCAGGCCGGTGGCGACGGCGGCGAGCGCGCCGCCACCGGAGAGCACCACGCCGACGGCCGCGAACTGCGAGCCGCCCGCGAAGACGAGGACGGAGAGGGCGATCGGCACCCAGAGGGGCAGGCCGCCGGACACGCTGATCGCGCCGAAGGAGGCGCCGACCAGGGCGTCGGCGAGGCAGACCAGGGCGATGTCACGAAGCGTGGCACGCTCCAGGGTTCGGAGAAGCGAACGCATGTCCACCAGACTGAACCCCGACCCAGTCGTTCGTCAAGGCGAACGAACCGTCCGACAGGGCGAACGGCTACCGCTCGCCGGCCGCCGTGGCAGCATGAACGACACCAACCACCGAATCCGAGGGAGCCGGAAGAAAGCGTGAGTGGCGAGCATGAGTGACCAGACCGCCCAGCCCGCAGGCGTCAACGGGCCCGGCACGGAGCTGATCGGCCAGATCGCCGCCTCCCTCCGGCGCGAACGCGAACGCAGCGGGCTGTCGATGACTGAGCTGGCCCGGCGCGCGGGCATCGCCAAGTCGACGCTGTCGCAGCTGGAGTCCGGCGCGGGCAACCCCAGCGTGGAGACGCTGTGGGCCCTCGGGGTCGCGCTCAACGTGCCGTTCAGCCGGCTGGTCGACCCGCCGCGCCCGACTGTCAAGGTGCTTCGGGCCGGAGAGGGCCCGGTGACCCACTCCGAGCAGGCCAACTACGCGGCCACCGTGCTGGCCTCCTGCCCGCCGAACGCCCGGCGCGACATCTACCGGATCGAGGCCCAGCCGGGCGAGACCCGCGCCTCCGACCCCCACATGCCCGGCACCGTCGAGCACGTGATGATCGGGTCCGGCCGGGCTCTGGTCGGCCCCGCCGAGGCGCCGGTCGAGCTGGGCCCGGGCGACTACATCAGCTACCCCGGCGACGCCCCGCACGTGTTCCGCGCGCTCGCCCCGGACACCCTCGCGGTGATCGTGATGGAGCACATCTGACGGCCGGGCGGACCAGGCGGCCAGCCAGTCGTCCGGCGGTCCGGCAGTCCGACTGGCTGGTTGGCCGGCAGGCCGGCTGGCCGGGTGGCCGAGGGCCTTCCCGGCCGTCTACCGCAACAGCCCGTCCAGGAACGGGTTCCCGAACACCCGGTGCGGGTCGTACCGGTCCAGCACGGCGACCGCCTCGTCCCAGCCCGGCCCGCCGCCGGCGCGCAGGCTGTCCGGGATGACCCGGCCGATCAGGTCCGGGTCGGACCAGGCGGCCTCGGCGGTGTAGGCCCAGCCCTTGGACCACTCGACCCGCACGCCCGCCCGGGTGCCGTCGAAGGTGCGCAGCAGCCACTGCTCGAGGTCGCGGGCGAAGCGTTCCAGGCCGGGGGTGCCCGGGAAGGCGAGCACGTCGAGCCAGATCGCGGTGTCCCAGTTCGGCCGGTCGGCCCGGGGTCGTAGCGCGGAGAGCAGCGGGGGCCGGGCACCGGGGACGCCCGAGTACGCGGGATCGTCCAGGCCGGTGACCCGGATCTCCACCGCGCCGTTCACCGGGAACTCGCCCCGGGCCTGGTATTCGCCGAGCAGTTTCCGGTACTGGGCGGCGAATTCGCTGACCACCCACTGCAGGTCGGCGCGCTCGGCCAGGATGGCGTAGCCGTTGGCGGTGACCCGCAGGGTGGTGGGCCGGACGTACTGCAGCAGGGTGCGCGAGGGGCCCCAGAGGTCGGAGCGCAGGCCTCCGGCGAGCAGGTGGGTGATGAGGTCACCGGTGAGCAGGTCGCGCAGCAGTCCGCCGGAGAGCAGGACGTCGGTGAGGTCTCCGGTGAGTGCCACCTTGGCGATGAGGTACTGGAGTTGGCCGAACAGCGTGGCGGATCCCCAGGAGCCGCTGACGATTTGGCCGGCCAGCCGGGCGACCGGTTCCGGAACGTTGTCCGAGAAGGGGTAGTTGTAGGGCTGGTCGACGGCCCGGGAGGCGAGTGGCTTGGTCGGGGTGACGGTCCAGGTCTTGAGCCACGGGTACTCGGTGTAGGCGAACCAGATCGCCTCGACCCGGCCGTCGCGCTCGACGAAGTCGGCGAGGGTGCGCGGACCGCCACCGCCGGGCACACCACCGTCCGGCACTCCACCGCCCATCAGCCCGCCGAGCAGCCCGCCGCCGCTGCTGTCGGCGCCGGGCCGGGCGAACAACTCGGCGGCCGGGATGTCGAGTCGGCTGACGCAGCGCAGCGGCCGGTCGGCCCCGGCTCGCAGCACCACCTCGGTGAGGAAGGCCCGGCCCAGGTGCACCAGGAAGGCGGCGCTGTCGGCCTCGGTGCGGTCGAAGGTGCGCAGCGTGTAGCGGCCGGTGGCTGGGTCGAGGACGACGGCGGTGAGCCGGACGACCTGGTTGCTGACCGAGCCGTAGCCGTGCCCGTCCGGCCGTAGCTCGCCGGCGGCGGGGGCGGCCGTGCCGTGGCCCCCGATGGCGAGCACGCCGCCCACGGTGAGGTCGCCCGGGGCCGGGCAGGCCGTCAGGCCGAGGCCTCGGTCGGCCAGGTGGGCCAGCAGCTCCTCCATGCCGGCGCCGGTCTGCGCCCGGACGGTGGTGGGTGAGTCGGCGGTGAGGGCGGTGAGGTGGCGGCTGGTGTCGAGGAGTAGGACGCGGGCGCTGTCCGGTGTGCCGTTGGCGACGGTGAGCGGCGCCCAGGTGTGCCGGTAGCCGGTGGCGCGCAGCCGCCAGCCGTTGGCGTGTGCCCAGTCGGCGAGCGCCGGGACCTCTTCGGGGGTGCGCGGCGCGCAGGTCCACAGCTGGTCGGTGCGGATCTCGCCGGACCAGTTCTGGAAGATCCGCTGGTAGAGCTCGGTGCCGGCGGGGAGGCCGGGGGGCGGGGGCGTGGCGGCCTCGGCGCTGTCCGGGCCCACGGTGGCGCGCAGCAGCCAGGCGGCGCCGCCGAGTGCGGAGGCGCCGAGCAGTCGCCGCCTGCTCAGGCCGCTCCCACGGCTGGCGGGCTCCCCGTTCGCCCCCTCGCGCCGGGGGCCGCCTACCTCGTCGTCCCCGCGCCGTTGCGTCCGTCCTGTTGCCATCCTGGTCCGCCCCCTCCGCCCCCGTGCCGGCCCCCGGGCCGAGCTGCGGCGCTTCGGGGGGCGGGCCGGTGGTCGCCCGGCTCCGCTCAGGAGCGAGCGTACGAAGGACCGCACGGCCGTCTGGAGCGAACCGACCGGGATCTCACTCCTTCGAGTGATCACGCTGCGGACGGCTGCGGAATCATCCGTGTCCGTAAGGGCCCGGCGGCTCGCGGCGGGACGGGAGTCGCGCGGCGCCGCGAGGGCGGCCGCCGTGTCGTGCTGCCGCCGTGTCGTGCTGCTGCCGCGACGGTCGGTCTCGGGCGGAAATACCCGGGGCCCGCGCGTGGCTGTCATGATCGACAGACCGGCGGATCGACGGACCGACAGAACGCCAGCCCCGCAGGCCGAGAAGCCGACAGGCCAAGAGGCCGAGAGGCCGAGAGGCCGAGAGGCCGACGGCGGGCAGGTCGGGACGGGATCCGCCGACCGGTGACCCGTGACCGGGCCGAGCGGCCCGTACAGGAGGTGCAGCGCGCGATGGGTGACGAGCGGGAGAGGCCGCAGGAG
This sequence comes from Kitasatospora sp. NPDC029312, assembly GCF_055569215.1. Lineage (NCBI taxonomy): Bacteria > Bacillati > Actinomycetota > Actinomycetes > Kitasatosporales > Streptomycetaceae > Kitasatospora > Kitasatospora sp. NPDC029312. Next base: position 12,591 of record NZ_JBVHXY010000027.1, read on the forward strand.
TACCGGGTCGAGCACGACTCGATGGGCGAGGTGCGGGTGCCGGCCGCCGCGAAGTGGCAGGCGCAGACGCAGCGGGCGGTGGAGAACTTCCCGGTGTCCGGCCAGCGGCTGGAGCGCGCGCACATCGCCGCGCTGGCCCGGATCAAGGCGGCCGCGGCCCGGGTGAACGCCCGCCTCGGGGTCCTGGACGAGGAGACGGCCACGGCGATCGCGGCGGCGGCCGAGGAGGTCGCGGAGGGCCGCTGGGACGACCAGTTCCCGGTGGACGTGTTCCAGACCGGCTCCGGCACCTCGTCGAACATGAACGCCAACGAGGTGATCGCCACCCTGGCCGGCGAGCGGCTGGGGCGGCCCGTCCACCCGAACGACCAGGTGAACGCGAGCCAGTCGTCCAATGACGTGTTCCCGTCCTCGATCCACATCGCCGCGAGCGCCGCCGTCACCCACGACCTGATCCCGGCGCTGGAGCACCTGGCGGAGGCGCTGGAGCGCAAGGCCGTCGAGTTCGCGCAGGTGGTCAAGTCGGGCCGCACCCACCTGATGGACGCCACGCCCGTCACCCTCGGCCAGGAGTTCGGCGGTTACGCGGCGCAGGTGCGGCACGGGCGGGAGCGGTTGCTGGCGACGCTCCCGCGGGTCGCCGAGCTGCCGCTCGGCGGCACGGCGGTGGGCACCGGCATCAACACCCCGCCCGGCTTCCCGGCGGCCGTGATCGAGGAGGTGGCCCGGGCCACCGGCCTGCCGCTGACCGAGGCCCGGAACCACTTCGAGGCGCAGGGCGCGCGGGACGCGCTGGTCGAGCTGAGTGGTCAACTGCGCACGGTGGCGGTCGGGTTCACGAAGATCGCGAACGACCTGCGGTGGATGGGATCGGGCCCGCGCACCGGCCTCGGCGAGATCAACCTGCCGGATCTGCAGCCGGGTTCGTCCATCATGCCGGGCAAGGTGAACCCGGTGCTGCCCGAGGTGGTGCTGATGGTCGCCGCCCAGGTGGTGGGCAACGACTCGACGGTTACGCTGGCCGGCGCGAGCGGCAACTTCGAGCTGAACGTGATGCTCCCGGTGATCGCCCGCAACGTGCTGGAGTCGGTGCGGCTGCTGGCCAACAGCGCCCGGCTGCTCGCGGACCGGACGGTGGACGGCATCACCGCCAATGTCGAGCGGGCCAGGGAGTACGCGGAGTCCTCGCCCTCGGTGGTGACGCCGCTGAACCGGTACATCGGGTACGAGGAGGCGGCGAAGGTCGCCAAGCAGGCGCTGGCCGAGCGGAAGACGATCCGTCAGGTGGTGCTGGAGCGTGGGTACGTCGAGCGGGGCGCCCTCACCGAGGAGCAGTTGGACCGGGCGTTGGACGTGCTGCGGATGACGCACCCGTAGCGGCGGGGCCGTCCCTCCCCCGTCCCCGGACGTGCGCCGGGGCGCGGTGGGCTCGCGCCCGCCGTGCCCCGGACACGGGCTGTGGGGAAGGTCAGCCCTTGGCCCGGTCAGCCCGGCCGGCCCGGCCGCGCCGCATCGCCGCTCCGTTCGACGTGATCGTGGCCATCGAGATCGCCGCGAGGCCGAGCAGGAACATCACCGCACCGACGATGACACAGGTGACGATGTTCTTGCCGTGCGCGACGGAGCCCGAGACGGCCCAGGGGGAGATGATCGTCCAGACACCGAGCGCTGCGGCCGCCCAGGCCCGCGCGTGTGTCCGTTCGTAGGCCGAGCCGTAGCCGGCCATCAGCAGGGTGTAGGCCAGACCCACGATCAGGCAGGTCACGGTCAGGGTGCTGAACGCGGTGAAGCCGACGATCCACGGCGATGCCGCGAGGAAGAGGCCGGCCAGAACGGCCAGGGCTTCCACGCCCTGGGCCCGCGGGGTCGAGGTGACCCGCTCGTAGTGCTCCCGGAGTTCGACGATGTCCGGGTGGTGTTCCATGCCGGTCGGCATATGGGTTGCCACCGATACCACCTCCTGTGGTTCCGGACCCTGGAAAAGGGTCGTGCCCCGTACCCATTCTGGCGCTTCTCCATGGTTTTGCACCTGATAGTCGGGAATGACCGATAACCATCGGATCACGCCGGTGACCTGTGTCTCACCACCCCGAAGGCCCATTGCCTATGCAACTCGTTGCATAGCAGGATGCGGGCATGGCACTGGAGCACGCGATCCTCGTCTCGCTACTGGAGCAGCCCGGCTCCGGCTATGAGCTGGCCCGGCGCTTCGACCGCTCCATCGGACGCTTCTGGACCGCCACCCACCAGCAGATCTACCGGGTGCTGCGACGGATGGAGGCGGACGGCTGGATCGCCGCGCAGGAGGTCGCCCAGGACGGCCGGCCCGACAAGAAGGTCTACTCGGCGGCCGGGCCCGGACGCGACGCGCTGGCCGCCTGGCTGCGCGAACCCGTCGAGCCGGAGACCGTTCGGCACGAGCTCGCGGTCAAGATCCGCGCCGCCGCCTTCGACGACCCGGGCGCACTGGTCTCCGAGGTCGAGCGGCACCGCGAGAGCCACGCCGCCCTGCTCGCCCGCTACCTGCACGGCGAGCAGCGGGACTTCCCCGACCTGTGCGCGCTCGACACCCGGCAGGAGCTCCAGCACGTCGTGCTGCGCGGCGGCATCGAGTACGAGCGGATGACCCTCGCCTGGCTGGACGACGTGCTCGCCACGCTGCGCCGCCTCGCCGCCGAAGGCTGACGACCCTCGGCACCCGCTGGGCCACTGCCCGAAGGCCGGCAGCCGTCGGCCGCCACGCCACTCCCCACCCTCGACCCCCGGGAGCCCATGATGCTCTTCAACCCGCGCACCTACGACCCCGCGCAGTTCGACGAGCCGACCCGCCGGCTGCTGCGCGCGACCGTCGACTGGTTCGAGTCCCGCGGCAAGAAGGCGCTCATCGACACCTACATCGACCGCAGCTGGTACGCCGACTTCCTCGAATTCGCGGCGAAGGAGGGCCTGTTCGCGGAGTTCCTGACCCCCGCCGCGGCCGACCCGGCCAAGCGCTGGGACACCGCGCGGATCGCCGAGCTGAACGAGATCCTCGGCTTCTACGGCCTCGGCTACTGGTACACCTGGCAGGTCACCATCCTGGGCCTCGGCCCGGTCTGGCAGAGCGAGAACGAGGCCGTCCGGGCCCGCGCCGCCCGGCTCCTCGCCGAGGGCCACGTGATGGCCTTCGGCCTGTCCGAGCGCGCCCACGGCGCCGACATCTACTCCACCGACATGATCCTCACCCCGGACGGCGAGGGCGGCTTCACCGCGACCGGCTCCAAGTACTACATCGGCAACGGCAACGTCGCCGGCCTGGTCTCGGTCTTCGGCCGCCGCTCGGACGTCGAGGGCCCGGAGGGCTACGTCTTCTTCGCCGCCGACAGCCGCCATGAGGCGTACCACCTGGTCAAGAACGTGGTGAACGCCCAGATGTACGTCAGCGAGTTCCGGCTGGAGGACTACCCGGTCCGCGCCGAGGACGTGCTGCACACCGGCCAGGCCGCCTTCGACGCCGCGCTGAACACCGTCAACGTCGGCAAGTTCAACCTCTGCACCGCCTCGATCGGCATCTGCGAGCACGCGATGTACGAGGCCGTCACGCATGCCCACAACCGGGTGCTGTACGGCCGGAAGGTCACCGACTTCCCGCACGTGCGCCGGGAGTTGACCGATGCGTACGCCCGCCTGGTGGCGATGAAGCTGTTCAGCGCCCGGGCCGTGGACTACTTCCGCACCGCCTCCCCCGAGGACCGCCGCTACCTGCTGTTCAACCCGATGACCAAGATGAAGGTCACCACCGAGGGCGAGAAGGTCATCGACCTGATGTGGGACGTCATCGCGGCCAAGGGCTTCGAGGCGGACACCTACTTCGACAAGGCCGCCAAGGACATCCGCGGCCTGCCGAAGCTGGAGGGCACCGTCCACGTCAACCTGGCGCTGATCCTCAAGTTCATGAGCAACTACCTGTTCGCGCCCGCCGACTACGCCCCCGTGCCGACCCGCCTGGACGCCGCCGACGACGCCTTCCTGTTCCGCCAGGGCCCGGCCCGCGGCCTCGGCGCGATCCGCTTCCACGACTGGCGCGCCGCCTACGACCGCAACGCCCAGCTGCCGAACGTCGCCCGCTTCCGCGAACAGGCCGACGGCTTCTGCCGGCTGCTGCTCGAGCACGCGCCGAGCAAGGAGCAGCAGGCCGACCTGGACTTCCTGCTGGAGATCGGCCAGCTGTTCGCGCTGATCGTCTACGGCCAGCTGGTGCTGGAGCAGGCCGAGCTGACCGGCCTGCCGGCCGACGTGCTGGACCAGGTCTTCGACGCGCTGGTCCGCGACTTCTCCGCGCACGCCACCGAGCTGCACGGCAAGGCCTCGACCACCGAGGAGCAGGCGGCCTGGGCGCTGGCGAACGTGCGCCGCCCGGTCGCGGACGCCGAGCGCGCGGCGAAGGTCTGGGCGCGGGTCGAGGCGCTCTGCGGCGCGTACGAGATGCAGCCGTAGGACCGGACGCACTCACAGGACCCGGGGTGCCGGCCGGCGGGCCGGCCCCCGGGGTCAGCGGCCGCCAGGCCGCTCAGCCGTCCAGGCGGGCTCAGTTTCCCAGGCGGGCTCAGCTGTCCCCGAGCCCCATGTCGCGCGCCCGGGCGACGGCCTCGGCGCGGGTGGCGACGTGCAGCTTCTCGAAGATGTGGGTGACGTGGTTGCGGACGGTCTTCTCCGCGACCACCAGCTCCCGGGCGATCCGCCGGTTGTCGTGGCCGCGCGCGACCAGGTCCAGCACCTCGGCCTCGCGGGCGGTGAGTTCCGGGAAGAGCTGCCCCGCCTCGCGCATCCTCGCCCCGGTGAGCAGGGCCGTGATCCGTCCGGCCACCTCGCCGCCGAACACCGCACCGCCGGCCGCGACGGTACGGACGGCGTGCAGCACCTCCTCCCGTCCGGCGCCCTTGACCAGGTAGCCGCGGGCGCCGGCCTGGAGGGCGGCGAGCAGGTTGCCGTCGTCGTCCGACATGGTCAGCATCAGCACGGGCGGCGCCTGCTCCTGGGCGGAGAGCCGGCGGACGGCCTCCAGTCCGGAGCCGTCCGGCAGCGAGAGGTCCATGATCACCACATGGGGGCGGTTGCGCTCGACCGCCTCCGCCACGTCGGCGACCCGCTCGGCCTCGGCCACCACGAGGACGCCCTCGGCGCTCTCCAGCGCCGCCTTGAGCCCCTCCCGGAAGAGCGGGTGGTCATCGACGATCAGTACACGGACGGACGGGGCCTGGCCCGCCAGGTCCCGGGGTGCCGCCGGCTGCTGTTCATCCACCCGGACGACACTAGCAGCGAGGCTCCCGTGACTTTCCGTGACATGCTCGGAAGGTCGTCCGCACGGCGGGGAGGGGCGGATCGGCTGCGTCCCGCACCGGGTGGGTGACCCCTGCCTCAGGCACCCGGGACGCCGGGTTGCCGAGACTGGACGCGAACGTGCGGGACCCGCCGCCGACCGGGGGCCGTATCGACCGGTGCGGCCCGCGCCCCGGCCCGTCTGCGAGGTGGTGCCATGACCACGGTGACCGTTCCCCGGCGCCGCACGCCGGCCGAGAGGCAGCTCACCGCCGCGGCGGTCGCCACGGCGGTCTGCCTCGTCGTCGCGACGCTGTGGACCTGCTACGTGCTCGTCCACCTCGGCGAACCGGGCGTCGCCCACCCGCGGGACCTGCTCGCCGTCCTCGTCTACGCGCTGCCGACCGCCGCCGCGGGGATGCTGCTGCACGCCCACCGGCCGGGCAGCCCGCTCGGCTGGGTGCTGCTCGTCTACGCGTTCACCCTCGTCCTACCGTACGCGGCGGACGCCCCCGTCTGGGTGGAGGTCACCGACCCGGGCATCCTCGGCGCGACGGCCGCCTTCGACGCGCTGTGCCTCGCCGTGAACGTGACGCTGTTCTACACCCTGCCGCTCTGGCTGCCCGCCGGGCGGCTGACCACCCGGCGCTGGTGGTGGTACATCGGGGCCGTCGCGCTGTGGGTGGTCCCGGTGACCGCCTGGACCCTCGACAGCGCCACCCTCCACGGGCGGCCCAACCCGCTGGCCGGCAACCCGCCCGGCCACCTGTTCCGCACCGTCGTGAACACCCTCTGGAACCACGACCTGCTCATCAGCGAGTGCCTGATCGGGTTCGCCTCCGCCGTCCTGCTGGTGCGCCTGCTGCGACCGGCCGGTCCGCAGCACGCCCGCTCGCAGCACGGCGATCCCAAGTACGGCGATCCGGAGCACGGCGATCCGCAGCCCGCCGGTCCGCAGCGCGGTGCGGACGAGGCCGGGCGGCACCGGCTGCGGGTGGCGGCGATGCTCGGCGCCTACCTGCTGTGGGCCGGCACCCAGGACTTCTACGAGCGGACCCTGACCGAGCACTACTGGCTCAGCTACTCGCTGTTCGCCGCCGCGGGGGCGGTCTGGGCGGTCGGGATCGGCGTGCTGGTGATCCGCGACCACGGCTGGCGACTGCACCGGGCCGCGCGCAGCGTGCTGATCGGGCTCCTGCTGGCCACCGGCGTCACCGTGCTGTTCGTGGCCGCGGCCACCCTGCTCTCCAGCTGGCTGCTGCCGGGGCGCGGCGGGGCGGCGCTGCTGCTGATCGCGCTCGTCTACGCCCTGGGCGCGGCCCTACCGCGGGCGGCCCGGCGGGCCGTCGCCCTGGTGGACCGGCTGTACTACGGCGAGCGCGCGCAGCCGTACCAGGTGCTGCGGGCGCTCGCGGGCCGGGTGCGGCAGGTGGTCGACCCGGCTCGGCTGCCGGAGGCACTGTGCGCGACGGTCGCCGAGGAGCTGCGGCTGCCGGGGGTCACCCTCGCCGTCACCACCCGGGCCGGCCGGCGCACGCTCGCCACCGCCGGCCGCCTCGACGGCCGGACCCGCGGCTTCGCGCTGGTTCACAACGGCCTGCCGATCGGCGAGCTGACCGTCGGGCTGCGGGCGGGCGAGGAACGGCTCGACGCCAGCGACGTCGACATCCTGCGTTCCCTCGCCGACCAGGCCTCGCCCGCCGTCGCGTCGCTGCGGCTGCAGGAGGACCTCCAGGCCAGCCGGGAACAGATCGTCGCGGGGCGGGAGGAGGAGCGGCGGTGGCTGCGGCGGGACATCCACGACGGGCTCGGGCCGGCGCTGGCCGGCCTGCGGCTGCGGGTGGACGGGGCGGCCGCCACCGCCGACGAGGCGCTGGCCACGACCCTGCACGGGATCGCGGAGGGGCTGGGAATGGCGATCACCGAGCTCCGCCGGATCACCGACCGGCTCGGGCCGGCCCCGCTCGGCGAGTTCGGGCTGGCCCGGGCGGTCGAGCAGTTGGCGGCCACCTTCAGCGGGACCGGCCTGGCCGTCACCGCGGAGATCGAACCGGAGCCGTTGCCCGAGCTGCCGGCCGCAGTGGAGGTCGCGGCGTACCGGATCACGGCGGAGGCGCTCAACAACGTGCTGCGACACGCCCGGGCCAGGTCGGCGCGGGTGCTGCTGCGGGTCGACGAGGAGGCGCTGGTGCTCACCGTGCAGGACGACGGGGTCGGGTACCGGGAGGACTCCGCCGGGCCGGGGGAACCGGACGGCGATGCCGGCGGCGGTGGCGGCGGGGTGGGGCTGCGCTCGATGGCGGACCGGGCGACGGAGATCGGCGGCAGCTGTGTGGTCCGGCCGCTGCCGCGGGCCGGCGGGACGCAGGTGCTGGCGGTGCTGCCGCGGTCGACGGGGAGGAGCGGGGTGGAGGAGCCGGCCGTCGACGGCGGGACGCACGGCGGCTGACGGCGGGAGGGCCGGTGGCTGGCGGCGGCCGACCGCGGTCGGCGCCCCCGGCGCTGGCTGCGCCGGGGGCGGTGGGGCTGGGACGGTGGTGCTGGGACGGTGGGGCTGACGGTGGGGCCGGGGCGGTCCCGGGCGGCGGCCCCGGCTCCCCCGCCCCCTACTGGTCCGGGTCCGGCGGGACGGCCCTGCAGCCGCCGGGCGGGCAGCCGATGTGGCCGTCCGCCGCCGCCGAGCCGCCACCGGTGCCAGGACGGGTACCGGTCGTGGAGGTGGCGCAGGCGTTCCGCAGCACCACGACGACCGCGATCACACCGACTGTCACGGAGGCCAGGCAGATCGCCCTGGTCGCGCTGTTCATTGCCATGAGGTGGTTCTCCTGATTCTTCCGAACGGCCGATCCGATCGCTCGATCGCCCTGCCTCAACTGTGCGGACGTCCGGGCCCCGAATGCATGGGCTCGGTGTCCCGTTCCGGTCCCAGAACGGCGTCCAGGACGCCGATCCGCCCGAGAACGGCGCTGACCGGTCCGTCCGTGCCGGCCCGCAGGCCGTACCGCTCCCCCGCCCGGACGTACACCAAGTCGCCGGAGAACAGCGGCACTTCACCGCTGACGCCGTGAAGGAGCCGGCCGGTGCCGGAGAGCGGCAGCAGGAAGGCGTCCGCCGAAGGTTCGGCGTACGGTCCCCAGGTCGCGCCGCCGGCCAGCCGCACGGTGTGCACGGCGATCCGCCGGTCGGGGCCGCGGGACCCCGAACCGCCGCGCTGGGTGGGGATGCCGGCGGTGGGCGGGACGGCACGGACGGTGAGCACGGCGGTCGGCGCGCCGGGCAGCGCGGTGAGCCGGTGGCCACTGCCCGGCGGGTCGTGCAGCAGCTGACCGGGGAGCACGACCCGGCCGCCCACGAACAGCCGCCCGGAGAGCACCACGGCCACCGTCTCGGCGGCCCCGCACGGGAGTCGCGCCACGTGACCGCCGGGCGGCACGGTCTCGACCGCCAGGCCGGCGCGGACGCCGGGCCGCTGGTCGGGGTCGATCAGCCGCTGGAAGACGGGAGCGGTGCGGGGGACGGCGGCGGGGACGAGGATCACCTGGGGCCTCCTGGGCAGGGGGGATGACGTCAGGGGCGGTTGCGGTGCTCGGCGCGGCGTCGGGCAAGGGCCGCGCGGGTGCCGGCGCGGTGCCGGGGCACCGCCAACGTGAGGTGGAGCAGCTCCGCGCCGAGCGGTCCGGCCTCCAGATGCAGGCAGTGGCCGCGCGGGGCCAGCAGCAGGTCACCGTCCGAGGCCAGGTGGTCCGGCTCGGCGGAGCGTCGGCCGATGACGGCGGCGCCGCGCAGCACGTGGAGGACGGTCTCGGCGTCGGGCCGGCCGGGCAGTTCGTGGTGGGCGCCCGGGCTCAGCCGCAGGTGGTCGAAGGACTCGCAGGCGCTGGCGAGCATGGTGCGGCGGGCCAGCGAGCGGATCCGGACGCGCTGGCCGTTCGGGCCGAGGACGACCGTGGCGGAGCCGGTGGCAGGCGTGACGATCACTCCGGGTCACCTTCTTCGGGAGGGGTGTCGGAGGCTGCGGGCGGGGCTTCGGAGGACGGGGCGGGGGTGGCCAGGACGGCGTGGAAGTACTCCAGTCCGGCCGTCCCGGCGGTGAGCACGGTCCGGGAGCCGAGCGGCAGCACCACGGTGGTGCCCTCGACGAGCGGCAGGCCGGCGTCGGGGTGGTCCGGGTGGGCGGCGTCCTCGGGCAGGGTGGCGAGGCCGGAGCCGGCGGTGACGTACAGCGCGTGCTCGACGCCGTCGGCGGTCACCGCGGCACTGTGGCCCGGCTCGAGCCGTTGCAGGCCGACGGCGCGCAGCGGGCCCGCGAGCAGGCGGTGGGGGGCGACGGCGCCGCGGCGGCGCAGGTCGGTGATGACGGTGCCCGGCATGTCGGCGCTCCTTCCGGTCTCCGGCGGGCTCTGCTGCCCGTCTCTGCGCACCACCGTCCGCTGCCCGGTGTCCCGGCCGCACGGGGGCGCCGTCCCGTCCTGATCCCGGCGCGTGCCCGGCGCGTCCCAGGCCCCGGCTGGGGCGGCCGCGGGCCCCGGCGGACGGTCCCGGCCCCCGGCGGGGTGGGTGTGGGACTGGGCGAGGACGGTCCCGGGAGCGGCGTGCCGGATCGGCGTACGGTGGAACTCGGAGGCCGTGTCATGTCCGTCACCGGAAGCCACTTCACCGATCGCACCGACGCCGGCCGGCGGCTGGCCGCCCGCCTGAGCCCGCTGGGCGGCACCGACACCGTGGTGGTCGCGCTGCCGCGTGGCGGGGTGCCGGTGGCCGCCGAGGTGGCGCGGGCGCTCGGCGCGCCGCTGGACATCTGCGTGATCCGCAAGCTCGGCGTGCCGTACCAGCCCGAGCTGGGCATGGGGGCGATCGGCGAGGACGGCGTGCGGGTGCTGAACGAGCAGGTCATCCGGCTCGCCGGGGTCACCGACGAGCAGTTGGCCGCGGTGGAGCGGCGGGAGCGGACCGAGCTGGAGCGCCGGGCCCGCCGTTACCGGGGCGACCGCCCGGCCGCCGACCTGCGCGGGCGGACGGTGGTCGTGGTGGACGACGGCATCGCCACCGGCTCGACCGCCAAGGCCGCCTGCCGGATCGTCCGGGCGCGCGGCGCGGCGCGGGTGGTGCTGGCCGTGCCGGTGGCGCCCCGGGACTGGACGGACCGCCTGGCCGAGGTCGCGGACGAGCTGGTCTGCGTCGACACGCCGTCCCCGTTCTACGCGATCGGCGAGTTCTACGGCGACTTCTCGCAGACCGGCGACGAGGAGGTGCTGCGGCTGCTGGCCGAGGCCCATGGCGAGGGGCCGGGGGAGCCCGCCGGGGTGGACCGGGAGCTGGAGCTGCCGGCCGGCGGCGTCCGGCTGGCGGGCCGGCTGACCGTCCCGGCCGGGGCGCGCGGCATCGTGGTGTTCGCCCACGGCAGCGGCAGCGGGCGCCGCAGCCCGCGCAACCGGCACGTCGCCCGCCACCTGAACCGCGCCGGGCTGGGCACGCTGCTGTTCGACCTGCTCACCGAGGACGAGGAGCCGGACCGGCGCAAGGTGTTCGACGTCGGTCTGCTGGGCTCGCGACTGACCGCCGTCGCCGGGCAGCTGGGTCGGCTCGCGCAGGCCCGCGGCCTGCCGCTGGGCCTGTTCGGCGCCAGCACCGGCGCCGCCGCCGCGCTGCACACGGCCGCCGAACTGGGCCCGGCGGTGCGTGCGGTGGTCTCCCGCGGTGGCCGCCCGGACCTCGCCGGGCCGCAGGTGCTGGGCCGGGTGGAAGCGCCGACACTGCTGCTGGTCGGCGCCCTGGACACCGTCGTGATCGACCTCAACCGGCAGGCCCGGTCCGCGCTGCGCTGCGAGAGTGAGCTGGTGGTGGTGGAGCACGCCAGCCACCTGTTCGAGGAGCCGGGCACCCTCGACCGGGTCGCCGAGCTGGCCGAGGACTGGTTCCTGCGCCACCTCCCGACCGGCGGGAGCCCTTGATCGCCGGTTGCGCAGAATTCCGGCGACCACCCCGCCGACGCAGCGCATTTTGCGCAGCCCTGGGCGGGATTTGCTGATCAGCTTGTACACATTGAGCAGTGAAAAACCGACCTGTTGCCCAACCCCCCTGACAGGAGCAAGCTCTGCGCCAGCCGCACCGCCCACCCGAAAGCCGTGCGGCCGTGATCCACGCGATCCAGCGGAAGCCTCAGCGCCGAGGCCCAGAGTGGAGGAACGAGCGATGACCCCGCAGTCCCAGGCCCTTGAGTTGACCCCCGAGGAGCGCGAGGCCGGTCTCGACGCCGATCAGCTGCGCCGCCTCGTCGGCCTCGTCGAGCACGACGCCAGCACCGACCCGTTCCCCGTCACCGCTCAGGACGCGGTCGTCTTCGTGGTCGGCAACGCCACCCAGACGGCCCAGTTCTACCAGGTCGTGTTCGGCATGGAGCTGGTCGCCTACTCCGGCCCGGAGACCGGCCGTCGCGACCGCAAGGCCTACGTGCTCCGCTCCGGCTCCTGCCGCTTCGTGATCAAGGGCGGCGTCCGGCCGGACAGCCCGCTGCTGGACCACCACCGCCGCCACGGCGACGGCGTGGTCGACCTCGCCCTGGAGGTCCCGGACGTCGACAAGTGCATCGAGCACGCCCGTGCGTGCGGCGCCACCGTCCTGGAGGAGCCCAACGACGTCTCGGACGAGAACGGCACCGTGCGCCGCGCGGCCATCGCCACCTACGGCGAGACCCGCCACACCCTGATCGACCGCTCCCGCTACCACGGCCCGTACCTGCCGGGCTACGTCACCGCACAGAGCGGCGTCACCCACCCCGCGGGCACCCCCAAGCGGCTGTTCCAGGCCCTCGACCACGCCGTCGGCAACGTCGAGCTGGGCCGGATGGACGAGTGGGTCCGGTTCTACAACCGGGTCATGGGCTTCGTGAACATGGCCGAGTTCGTCGGCGACGACATCGCCACCGAGTACTCCGCCCTGATGTCCAAGGTCGTCGCCAGCGGCAACCACCGGGTGAAGTTCCCGCTCAACGAGCCGGCCGTCGCCAAGAAGAAGTCCCAGATCGACGAGTACCTGGAGTTCTACAGCGGCCCCGGCTGCCAGCACATGGCGCTCGCCACCAACGACATCCTCACCACGGTGGACATGCTGCGCGCCCGCGGCGTGGAGTTCCTCGCCACCCCGGACGCGTACTACGACGATCCGGAGCTGCGTGAGCGGATCGGCAAGGTGCGGGTGCCGATCGAGGAGCTGAAGAAGCGCGGCATCCTGGTCGACCGCGACGAGGACGGCTACCTGCTGCAGATCTTCACCAAGCCGATCGGCGACCGCCCCACCGTCTTCTACGAGTTCATCGAGCGGCACGGTTCGCTGGGCTTCGGCAAGGGCAACTTCAAGGCGCTTTTCGAGTCCATCGAGCGCGAGCAGGACCGCCGCGGCAACCTGTGAGCGTCGGCTGACCCCCGATATGACGCCCTGACGGACGGCCGAGGAGGAGCACGGAGATGGCGTACTACCGGCAGCTGGGCAGCATCCCGCCGAAGCGGCACACCCAGCACCGCACACCCGAAGGCGGGCTGTACTACGAGGAGTTGATGGGCGAGGAGGGGTTCTCCTCCGACTCGTCGCTGCTCTACCACCGGGGCATCCCCTCGGCGGTGGTCAACGCGGCGCCCTGGGAACTGCCGGACCAGTCCACGGTGCCCAACCATCCCCTGCTCCCCCGCCACCTCAAGCTGCACGAGCTGTTCGAGGACCAGGAGTGGAAGTCCGCGGACGTCGTGGGCAGCCGCCGCCTGGTCCTCGGCAACGGCGACGTGCGGATCTCGTACGTCGCCGCCGGGGCCCCGAGCGAGCTGTACCGCAACGGGCTCGGCGACGAGTGCGTGTACGTGGAGTCCGGCACGGGCACGGTCGAGACGGTCTTCGGCTCGATCGAGATCGGCCAGGGCGACTACGTGATCATCCCGCGGGCCACCACCCACCGCTGGGTGCCCTCCGGGGACGAGCCGCTGCGCGCCTACTGCATCGAGGCGAACAGCCACATCACCCCGGTCAAGCGCTACCTCTCCAAGTACGGGCAGCTGCTGGAGCACGCGCCGTACTGCGAGCGGGACTTCCGCGGTCCGGTCGGTCCGCTCGTGGTGGACACCCCCGGGGACGTCGACGTGCTGGTCAAGCACCGCGGTCCGAACGGAATCGCGGGCACCCGCTACACGGTGCCGCACCACCCCTTCGACGTGGTCGGCTGGGACGGCTGCCTGTACCCGTACGCCTTCAACATCAGGGACTTCGAGCCGATCACCGGCCGGATCCACCAGCCGCCGCCGGCCCACCAGGTGTTCGAGGGCAACAACTTCGTGATCTGCAACTTCGTCCCGCGCAAGGTGGACTACCACCCGCTGTCCATCCCCGTGCCGTACTACCACGCCAACGTGGACAGCGACGAGGTCATGTTCTACTGCGGCGGCGACTACGCGGCCCGCAAGGGCTCGGGCATCGGCCAGGGCTCGATCTCCCTGCACCCGGGCGGCCACACCCACGGGCCGCAGCCGGGCGCGTACGAGCGCAGCATCGGCGCGGAGTTCTTCGACGAACTGGCCGTCATGGTCGACACCTTCCGGCCGCTGGAGCTCGGCGAGGGCGGGCGGGCCAGCGAGGACGCGAACTACGCCTGGACCTGGGCCGGTCGGGGGCCCGGGCGATGAGCGTTCCGGCTCCCACGGGGGTGATCCCCGAACTGTTCGTCGGGCTCTTCGACGACGCGGCGGTGTTCCCGCCGGGGAACCTGCCGGTCGCCGAGGCGGTGCCCGCCCACCGGGCCCACCGCGAGGCGTGGTACGCCGAGGCGGTCGGTCCGTTGCTGTGCGGGGCGGGCCGGCTGGGCGAGTTGGCCGCTGCGGCGGGCGGCTCTGCGGCGGGCGGCTCTGCGGCGGGTGGCTCTGCGGGTGCTGGGGTGCTCAGGGTCGGGCTCGTACTGCCGGGGGGCAGTGCGGAGCTCGCCCCGGCGCTCGCCGCCGCCGCGCCGTTCGAGCTGGCCGGCGTGGAACTGGCCACCCGGGACGCCGCCGAGGCCATCGCCGAGCTGGACCGGCTGCTGCCCCCGCACGTGCCGGCCGCCGTCGAGCTGCCGCGCGAGCTCCTGCGCGGGGACGCCCTGGACGCGGTGCTGGACGTGCTGGTCGACAGCCCGTACCGGGCGAAGTTCCGCACCGGCGGGCTGGTCGCGGAGGCGTTCCCGGACGAGGACGAACTGGCCGCCTTCCTCACCGGCTGCGCGCGGCGCGGCCTGCCGTACAAGTGCACGGCCGGGCTGCACAACGCCGTCCGGCACACCGACGCGGAGACCGGCTTCGAGCACCACGGCTTCCTGAACGTGCTGCTGGCCGCGCAGGAGACCGACCGGGCGGCTGCGGCCTCGGTGCTGGCGGAGCGGGACGGCGAGGTGCTGGCCAAGGCCGTTCGAGCACTGACCGAACATCAGGTTACGGTGATCAGGAACTCGTTCACCGCGTTCGGCACCTGCAGCATCGCCGAGCCCCTGGCCGACCTGGCCGCGCTCGGCCTGCTGTCACCGCCCGATCGACTGCCCCAGGAGGACCGTTGAGCACCACCCTCAGCAGCTGGCTCGCCAGCGCCCAGGACTCGCCGTTCGGCGTGCACAACCTGCCGTACGGCGTCTTCACCGCCGCCGACCAGCCCGGACGGCGCCGGATCGGCGTGCGCGTCGGGGACTTCGTGCTGGACGCCGGAGCGGCCGCCCGCGCCGCCGGGGCACCGTCCGTACTGCTGGACGCGGACTCGCTCAACCCGCTGATGGCGGCGGGCCGTTCGGTCTGGACCCAGGTGCGCGCCGACCTGACCTCCTGGCTGACGGACGCCTCCTACCGCGAGGCGCTCTCACCCGCACTGCTGCCCGCGGACGAAGTCCAGCTGCACCTGCCGTTCGAGGTCGCGGACTACGTCGACTTCTACGCCTCCGAGCACCACGCCACCAACCTGGGCCGGATCTTCCGCCCCGGCGCGGAGCCGCTCACCCCCAACTGGAAGCACCTGCCGATCGGTTACCACGGCCGGGCGGGCACGGTGGTGGTCTCCGGCACGCCGGTGGTGCGTCCGCAGGGGCAGCGCAAGGCGCCCGCCGACACCGCACCGACCTTCGGGCCGACGCGCCGGCTGGACATCGAGGCCGAGGTCGGCTTCGTCGTCGGCGCTCCGTCGCAGCTCGGGCGGCCGGTGGTGCTGGACGACTTCCGCGAGCACGTGTTCGGCGTCTGCCTGCTCAACGACTGGTCCGCGCGGGACATCCAGGCCTGGGAGTACGTACCGCTCGGCCCCTTCCTCGGCAAGTCCTTCGCCACCTCGGTCTCGCCGTGGATCGTGCCGCTGGACGCCCTGCAGCACGCCCGGGTCGCGCCGCCTGAGCGCGACGTCGAACCGCTGCCGTACCTGGACGACCGGGGCGGCGAGCCGTGGGGCCTGGATCTGGCGATGGAGGTCCGGCTGAACGGGCACCTGGTCTCCCGGCCGCCGTTCGCCGCGATGTACTGGACGGCGCAGCAGCAGCTGACCCACATGACCGTCAACGGCGCCTCGCTGCGTACGGGCGACCTGTTCGCCTCGGGCACGGTCAGCGGGCCGGAGCCGGACACCCGCGGCGCGCTGATCGAGCTGACCTGGAACGGCGAGGAGCCGATCAAGCTGCCGGACGGCACCACCCGGACCTTCCTGGAGGACGGCGACGAGGTCACCATCACGGCGACGGCCCCGGGGCCGGACGGCACGGTGGTCGGCTTCGGCGAGGTCTCGGGGCGGGTGCGGGGGTGAGGGCGGCGGCTGGTGACAGCTGACGGGTAACAGGCAACAGAAGACAGCTAGCAGATGACAGCTGACAGATTTCAGATGATGAAATCTGTCAGCTGTCATCTGTTACTTGCCGGCCCGTTACCGGCGGCCAGCCGCCCAGCGACCGGCGACCCGGTGATCACGGCGGCCCCACCCGCCCCGGTACCGTGGACGACGGAAGTCCACATCAGCCAGGGGACGGGAGCGGGTCCGATGAGCGCGGAGACGGCGGAGGTCCAGGCCTTCCTGGACGGCGAGGGCGACGGCGGCGGCGGCCTCGGACGGCTCGTGCTCAACCGCCCGCGCGCGCTCAACTCGCTCACCCACGGCATGATCACCGCCCTGCGCGCGACCCTGGAGGAGTGGGCCGCCGACGACCGGATCCGCGCCGTCGTGCTGACCGGCGCCGGCGAGCGCGGTCTCTGCGCCGGCGCGGACCTGCGGGTGATGCACGGGGACGTCACGGCCGGCGGGGCCGGCACCCGCGCCTTCTTCCGCGACGAGTACCGGCTGAACGCGCTGATCGCCGACTACCCCAAGCCCTACGTCGCGGTGATGGACGGCATCACCATGGGCGGCGGCGTCGGCCTGTCCGCCCACGGCGCGGTGCGGATCGTCACCGAGCGCTCCGTGGTCGCGATGCCCGAGACCCGGATCGGGCTCGTCCCGGACGTCGGTGGCAGCCGGCTACTCGCCCACGCCCCGGGCGAGTTGGGCACCCACCTCGGACTCACCTCCGCCTCGATGGGCCCCGGCGATGCCCTGCTGTGCGGCTTCGCCGACCACTTCGGGCCGTCCGCGCGCCTCCCCGAGCTCCTCAGCGCCCTGACCCGCACGGCCGATCCGGCCGCCACCGTCGCCGCGCACGCCGAACCCGCACCGCCGTCCGAACTCGGTGCCCACCGCGCGTGGATCGACGCCTGCTACGCGGTCGACACCGTGGAGGAGATCGTCGAGCGGCTGCTCGACTCCGGTGTGCCGGAGGCGAAGGAGACCTGTGAACTGCTCCTCGGCAACTCCCCCACCGCCGTCAAGGTCACCCTGGCCGCGCTGCGCCGGGCCCGTACGCTGCCCTCGCTGAAGGCGGTGCTCGACCAGGAGTACCACATCTCCTGCGCCGCGCTGGACGGGCACGACCTGGTGGAGGGCATCCGCGCCCAGGTCATCGACAAGGACCGCAACCCCCGCTGGTCGCCGCGCACGCTCGCCGAGGTGACGGAGGCGGACGTCGCCCGCTTCCTCGCCCCGCGCGAGGGCGACGAGCTGCGCCTGGCCTGACCCGGACCGACGGGACCCGGCGGAAGCCCACCGTCCCCACCCGCTTCCCCACCTGCTCAGTTGCCGGAGGGCTGGCATCCGCCGCGCTCGTGACCGGCGTCTCGCATGTCAAGACTGGCGCGATGCGGGGAACGTCGTAGATCGTTGGGTGGTCAGTGCGCGCCCGCGCGGCGCCGAGCAGCGGAATGGGAGTCAAAGGCGATGACCGAGGCTGAGACCTACGAGACGATCCTGGTCGACCGCAAGGGCCGGGTGGGGCTGATCACCCTGAACCGGCCGAAGGCGCTCAACGCGCTGAACAGCCAGCTGATGAACGAGGTCGTGGCGGCCGCCACCGCGTTCGACCGGGACCCGGAGATCGGGTGTCTGGTGATCACCGGCTCCGAGAAGGCCTTCGCGGCCGGCGCCGACATCAAGGAGATGCAGGGCAACCGGTTCCCGGACGTGTACCTGGACGACTGGCTGGGCCCCTGGGACCGGCTCGGCCAGCTGCGAAAGCCGGTCGTCGCGGCGGTGGCGGGATTCGCCCTGGGCGGGGGCTGCGAGCTGGCGATGCTGTGCGACATCCTGTTGGCCGCGGACACCGCGAAGTTCGGGCAGCCGGAGATCAAGCTCGGTGTGATCCCGGGCATCGGCGGCTCGCAGCGGCTGACCCGCGCGGTCGGCAAGGCGAAGGCCATGGAACTGTGCCTGACCGGTCGGATGATGGGCGCCGAGGAGGCCGAGCGGGCCGGTCTGGTGTCCCGGATCGTTCCGGCCGACCAGCTGCTCGATGAGGCTCTGGCCACCGCCGAGGCCGTCGCGGCGATGTCCACCCCGGCGGCGATCATGATGAAGGAGAGCGTCAACCGCGCCTTCGAGACCACCCTCGCCGAGGGCGTCCGCTTCGAACGCCGGCTCTTCCACGCGGCCTTCGCCACGGCGGACCAGAAGGAGGGCATGGCGGCCTTCGCCGAGAAACGGGCACCGAAGTTCGAGAACCGCTGACGTCGGCGGCCTTGACGGCGGCCCTCGACGGCGGGCGTCGACGGGAAGCGTCGACGTCCGTCATTCATGCCGGGGCGCTGGCGGCCGACACCTGACGGCTGACAGAATTCAGCTGACAGATTTCAGATGTTGAAATCTGTCAGCTGTCAGTTGTCACCTGTTCTCCGCCGTCCTCCACCAGCACCGTGTTGAGCCGTGCCAGTCCGCTGCGGGTGGCGGCGACCACGATCCGGTCGCCCTGGGCCAGCCGCCGGGTGCGGTCCGGGACGTTCCACTGCAGGTCGCTGCTCCGCACCAGGCGGACCGCGATGACCCGGACACCGCCCGGGTCCTCCAGGTCGTGCCGGTTCAGGCCGATCAGTCCGCTGCCGTCCTCCACCGTCAGCTCGGCGATCAGCAGCGCGTGCCGGAACACCGACAGCGTTCCGCGCACCTCACTGCCCATCAGGGCGGCGGCGAAGGCTGGCGCGGCCAGGTACGAGACGGACCGGGAGGCCGCGTTGTCCAACGTCTTGTAGACGTGCCCGGCGAAGTCGTCGTCGAACAGCCGCACCACCACCCGCACGTCGGGATTGCCGTGGCGCGCCTCCAGCGCCGCTTCCAGGTTGGTGGCGTCGTCGCCGCTGACCGCGACCACGGCCCGACTGTGCTTCAGCCGGGCGCGCCGCAGTTGCTCCTCGAAGGGCCCGTCGCCCAGTACCACCGGGATGCCGAGCGCCCGGACGGCGGCGATGCCGCGGGCCTGCGGGTCGCGTTCCATGCAGACCACCGGCACACCCAGGTCGTGCAGTTGGGTCGCAACGCGGGTGCCGACGTTGCCGAGCCCGAGGACGATCACGTGGTCCCGGGTGCCCGCGCCTGGGTTGCGGGGCAGTCCGCGCCGCCCCGAGCCGAGCACCTCCACCGCGATGGCGGTGGCGACCGGTGCGAAGGTGATCCCGCAGATGGTGATGACCACCTGGGCGACCCGCTGCCAGAGGCCGCCAGTTCCCGTCCCGGCGGCGAGGTCGGCCTGCTGGTCGGGCTGGGCGGCGCCGGCCAGGTCGAGCAGGGAGGTGTAGAGGGTCCAGCCGAAGTCCCGGTTGAGGTACCAGAGCACGCCGAAGGACATCAGCACCGCGGCGAGCGCCGTGAGCAGCACCAGCCGCAGCCGGGCGCTGGTGAAGAAGCGCATGGCGTCGAGCACCCGCCAGCGCAGCCGCCGCACCCAGTTGATCGGCTCCCGGGGTTCGACGGGCAGGACCTGGAGGGCGGCTCTCCCACCGGGTGGTTCCTCGGGCTCCGCGGACGGCCCCGGCCCGCGCCGCGCTCCGCCGGGCAGGACCGGTCCGTCGTCGCCGAACTCGCTGGCGAGACGGACGAATTCGGCCGAGCCGCCGTTCTCTTCGGGCAGCAGCCGGATCTTGCTGAGGTCCTGCCGGTCGATCCGGTCGGCGACCACGCAGATCCGGTCGGAGGTGATGGCGTCGTCGAAGGCGATGTGCAGGTATCGCCCGTCGATCTCGACGGAGTTGGGCCGGCCGAGCGCGGCGGCGGCGAAGGCCGGGGCGGCGGTGGCGGAGCCGGAGAGCGCGGCGCCGTTCCTGAGGAGCCGTTGGATGTTCTCGCCGAGGCGTTGGTTGAACATCCGGAAGACGATCCGGATGCCCGGGTTGTGGTTCTGGGCGCTGAGCGCGGCGTGGATGTTCTCCTGGTCGCTGCCCTCGACCAGGGCGAGCCCGCGGGCGGTGCCGATGGAGACCGCGCGCAGCGCCTCGTCGGTGACGCTGGGGTACTCCACCACGGCGGCGACCCCGGGGAGTTGTTCGATCTGCGGCGCGTGGTCGCGGGTCCGGTCGGTGACCAGGACGACGACCGGCACCTCGTAGTGGTCGACGAGTTCCAGGACCAGCCGGTGCGCCAGCGCGTTGCCCCCGCAGACGATGTAGTGCTGGCTGATCGGCTCGACCGGAGGGGTCCCCCCACCCTTCAGAAGTCATACCGACGGATGGTATCGCCGACGGCCGACCGGAGGGTGTCATTCCGGAGACGGCCGGACATCATTCGAACGGCCGTGCCCGACGGGCGGACCGGCGGCGCGGCGACGAGGCTGGGGTTCGTTCTCCGTTCCGGACTCGATCTCCGTCTCCGACCCGGCCTCGCTCCCCAGCCCGCTCTCCGCCCCCAGCCCCGAGGAGTACCTCACCGTGGCCCCTCCGATCATCACTCCCGACGGCTCACCGGTCCAGGGCCCGCTCGGGATGCTCGCCAGGGCCGCCTGGCAGGTCCTCCTGGCCGCCGGTGTGGCCTCGCTCGCCCTCGGGATCGTGGTCTTCGTCTGGCCCCGGGAGACGCTGCTGGTGGTGGGCGTGCTGTTCGGCCTCTACCTGTTGGTCATCGGCATCGTGCAGTTGGTCGCCGCGTTCGGCACCCACGTCGCCACCGCGATGCGGGTGCTGGCCTTCATCAGCGGCGCGATCAGCGTGCTCCTCGGGCTGCTCTGCTTCCGCAGCGCGGCGCAGTCGCTGCTGCTGCTCGCGCTCTGGATCGGCATCGGCTGGCTGTTCCGCGGCATCACCCAGTTCGCCGCCGCGGTCTCCGACCCCCTGATGCCCGCCCGCGGCTGGCAGGCCTTCGCGGGAGTGGCCAACACCCTGGCCGGCGTGCTGCTGATGGTCTGGCCGGTCGGCTCGATCACCGCGCTGACCGTGCTGGCCGGGTGCTGGCTGCTGATCCTCGGCGTGGTCGAGATCGCGACGGCCGTTCGGATCCGCGGCGACGCCAAGCGGCTGCCCCCGGGCGTCTGACCGACGGCGACACCCGCGCACGGCTCGGGGCCGTCACCCGGCCCGGCACCCCACCCGCTCGGCAACTCCCCTGCCTTCCCGTTCCTTACGGCCGTGGCGCGTAGCCGAGCCGGAAGGTGGCGGCTTCCAGCCGTTCCGGGGTGAGCCGGACGTCGGTCAGCCGCTCGGCGAGCGCGAACACGGCCTCGGTGTGCAGGTCGCCGTGGTCCCCGTCCAGCTGGAAGCCGCAGGCCGTCAGCAGTTCGGCGGTGCCCGGCGCCTCGGCATCCGTGCCGCGCCGCCGGCCGGCGAAGAGCGGTTCGAACTCCAGGCGGCAGGTGCCGTGCTCCCACCAGTGGAAGTGGTCCGCCGCGTTGACGTTCCGGAAGTGCGAGACCAGCCGGGTGCCCTCGGCGAGCCGGGGGACGACCTCGTTCAGGCTGCCGAGGTAGCCGTACGGCTCGACCGCGAGGGCCCAGCCGTCGAGCTCGGTGACGGCGACGAGGATGCGGTCCTCGTCCGGGTCGAACAGCTCCTCGGCCTGCTCGTCATCCCCGTCCTCGAAGGTCTCCCAGGCGGCGAGGACCGCGTCGAGCCCGGTCACCTCCCGGCCGGTGGGAGCGCTGAAGCGGCGCAGCAGTTCCTCGGCGTCGATGCCCTGGACCTGGGTGAGGCAGTAGGCCTCGCCCAGGACGGGGTAGCGCTTGGCGAACCAGGTGTAGTCGGCGGCGTGTGCGGCGGTCATGCGCAGGATGCTGCCACAGGCCACTGACAGTCCTCACCGCGCTGCTGACGGATCTTCCGGGCGTTGGGCCGATCGCTCTTCCGGTCGTCAGCGCCACACCGGCGCGTCCGTCCCCCAGCGCCCGGGCGGGCGGGCCCAGTCGGCGGGCGCACCCTGGTATCCGATGGGCGGCAGGGCGTGCCGCAGCCGCCCGTACGCCGAGTCGGTCTCCGCGAGCCAGCGTGCCGGGTCGTAGGGATCGGTGCCGTGGCGCGGCTCGACCGGCGGGGCGGGTTCGATGCCGTGCAGCAGCCAGGAGGCGGTGCCGGCCAGGGAGAAGCGCAGGTGGCGGCCGCCGGGGCGGTGGGTCCGCTGGTCAGTGAGGGCGCGCAGGACGGCGGCGGCGACCAGGTAGCCGGTGCCGTGGTCGAGGGCCTGGGCGGGCAGGGCGCCCGGGCGGCCGTCGGCGTCGGCCTCGTGGGCGGCGATGCCGACACCGGCCTGGACCAGGCTGTCGAAGCCCCGGCGGACGGCCCACGGACCCGTCCAGCCCCAGGCGCAGAGCTGGGCGACGATCAGGTCGGGCCGGCGGGCGAGCAGGGCGTCCGGGGCGAGGCCGTGGGTGTCCAGTGCGCCGGGGCGGTAGCCGGTGACCACGATGTCGGCGATGGCGAGCAGGCTCTCGAAGACGGCGCGGTCGCCCGGGTCGGCGAGGTCGAGCCGGGTGGAGCGCTTGCCGAAGCCGGTGTCGGCGTGGGAGTCGTCGGCCTCGGGCAGCCGGGGCGAGTCGATCCGCAGGACGTCGGCACCGAGCAGGGCGAGGGTGCGGGTGGCGACCGGTCCGGCGATGACCCGGGTGAGATCGAGGACCCGGACGCCGGCGGCGGGCTGGTCCACCGGGGCCGCACCGAGCGGGCGGACGGCCGCGGTACCGGATTCCCGGCACTCCACCAAGGGGTGCATGGTTGCACTCACCGGCGCGACCGCCACGGCGAGCGCCCCCGCCGCGTACGCGCGCTCCTGCGCCTGCTCGGCCGGCAGCTTGCCGAGCACCTCAGCGAGCTGCTCCGGGCCGGCCTCCGGGGCGAGGTCGAGGGCGGCGAGCAGCCGGGCACGGTGGTGCGGGTAGTTGGCGTGGGTGCGGATCCAACCGTCGGCGGTGCGCCAGAACCCGGAGAGCGGGGCGAAGTTGACGGGTTTGCGGCCGTCGACTGTCAGGTGCCGCTCGCTGACGAACGCGGTGGCGACGGCCCCTTCGTCCACCCGGACGGCGGGGACGGGGCCGCCGGCGCGGTACGCGGCCAGTTCGGCGGCGGCCAGCGAGCAGGCGGCCACCGTGGCGCGGGCGAGCCGGCGCACCGGCAGGCCGGAGGGCAGGACGTCCTGCGGGCCGTGGAAGCCCACCCGCTCCAGGAGCTCGGCCGGCCCGCCGAGCGCGGCCCAGGCGTCGGCGGTGGGGCGGTCCGCGTGCTGGTGTTTCGGCGCTTGCTCGGGTGCTCGCTCGGACGCGGGGCCGCCCTCGGGCTCGGGCTCGGTCGCGGGGTCGGGCTCGGTCGCGGGGTCGGGCTCGGTCGCGGGCGGCATCGGACGATCGGTCATGTCCGCATTGTGCTCCGCTTCCCGCTCGCCCGCCGTGACGCCCGCCACCGGGCTTGAGTCGAAGGCCGCCCTTGGCCGGCCCGCTCGACCGGCGGGTAGGCTGCGGGCCGGCGGCCGTCCCCCGTGTACGCACCGGGGGGATGGCGCGGGGCGCTGAATGACGAGGGGGACGCATGCACACGATCCGCCGCCTCGACCTGGGCTACTTCGTCCGGCCGTCCTCCGAGGTCGGCGGCCCCGAGCCGCGGGTCGAGCCGGTGCTCGCGTACCTCGTCCGGGGCCCGGAGGGGCTGTTGCTGTTCGACACCGGGATCGGCTCGGGCTCGCCGGAGACGGAGGCGCACTACCGCCCGGTCCGCCGCCCGCTGCCCGAGGCGCTCGCCGCGGCGGGCGTCTCGCTCTCGGACATCGACCTCGTGGTCAACTGCCACCTGCACTTCGACCACTGCGGCGGCAACCCGCTGCTCGCCGGGACGCCCGTCCTGGTCCAGGCCGGGGAGCTGGCCACCGCCCGACGCGGCGACTACACCATCGACGCCCTGGTCGACTTCCCCGGCGCCGTCTACCGCGAGCTCGACGGCGAGGCCGAGGTGTGGCCCGGCGTCCGGGTGCTGCCCACCCCCGGCCACACCGACGGCCATCAGTCCCTGCTGGTCGAGCGGCTGGACGACTGCCCGGTTCTGCTCGCGGGGCAGGCGTATGACTTCGCCACCGAGTACGGGCAGGCGGTGCTCGCCCGTCGGGCGGAGCGGGAGGGCATGGCTGAGCCGCTGCCCGGCTACCGCCCCTGGCTGGACCGGGTGTCGGAGTACGGGCCGGGCCGGGTGCTCTTCGCGCACGACCACGCGGTCTGGGAGACCTCTTAGGGAGCGCGGGCTCGGCCCAGGGGGTCGGTCGGTGCTGGACGCGCGGTCCGAGGTGCCGCCGACGCGGTGAGGGGCGGACGGCTCGGTGAGGGGCGGACAGCTTGGAGACGGATGAATTCGGCGGCCGGGTTCAGAAGGTGAAGCGCAGTGAGCGGATCCGGTGGTCGAAGCTGGACGGGACGAGCTCCGGCGCGCCGACGGACCGGACCGCGGGGAGGCGGGTGTAGAGCTCGCGCAGCAGCACCGTCATCTCCTGCCGGGCCAGGTGGGCGCCGAGGCAGTAGTGCGGTCCTCCGCCGCCGTAGCCCAGGTGGGGGTTGGGGCTGCGGGTGATGTCGAAGGCGTCCGGGTCGGGGAAGACCGTCTCGTCGCGGTTGGCCGAGCCGTAGTAGAGCGCGACCTTCTCCCCCGCCCGCAGCAGCGGGCCGCCCGGGCCGCCCAGCTCGTGGTCGACGGCAAGGGTGCGGCGGAACTGGATGATCGGCGTGGAGTGGCGCACGATCTCGTCCACGGCGCCGTCGAGGCGGCCGTCCAGATCGCTGAGGAGCAGGGCGCGCTGCTCGGGGTGGACGGTCAGCAGGTGCAGGCCGTGGGACAGCGCGTTGCGAGTGGTCTCCACCCCGGCGACCAGCAGCAGGGTGAAGAAGGCGCCCAGCTCCCGGCCGGTGAGCCGGCGGCCGTCTACGTCGGCGGTGACCAGCGCGGAGATCAGGTCCTCGGCCGGCCGGCGGCGGCGCTCGCGACCGATCCCGGCGACGATGCCCTGCATCCGGGCGAGCGCCGCCAGCCCGCGGCCGGGGACCCGGAGCCGGCGGCGCGGGCGGGCCACCCCGATCTCCTGGGAGCTGCGGTTGACCAGGTCGAGGATGGCGCGGCGCGGTTCCTCGGGGATGCCCATCATGGTGCAGATCACCTGGAACGGGAGCTCGGCGGCCACCGCGTCGACGAAGTCCTCGGGCCGGTCGCGCTCGACCTCGTCCACCAGGGCGGTGGTGATCCGGTGGATGTCCTCCTCGACCCGGCCGAGCAACCGCGGGGTGAAGGCCTGCGAGACGATCCGGCGCAGCTGCGCGTGGCGAGGGGCGTCGAGGTTGACCATCGAGTCGCCGAAGAGCAACCGCACCCAGCGGGCCGGCTCGGGGGTGGTGACGCCGGGGCCGGAGAGGAAGACCGCGGGGGTGCGGCTGGCCTCGATCACGTCGGCGTGCCGGACGAAGGCGTGGAAGCCCCGGCCGGTGGCGCGTTCGCCGAAGTACGCCGGGGCGGGACGGCGGCGCAGCTCGGCGAAGGCGGCGGATCGCACGGCTTCGGGCAGCTGCCAGAAGCGGGGGTCGGCGAGGTCGGGGCCGGACGGTGCGGGGCCGGATGGTGCGGGGTGGATTGGTGCGGGGTCTGCGCTGGAGGTCGCGGTGGAGGTTTTCGTCGGGGTGTTCATGGGGTGCCTCCTGCGTCCGGTCCCGTCGCGCACTGCCCGGCACGCACGCCGCGTGGCAGGGTGTGCACATCTAGTGATCACGGGGTGTGCGATGTCAAGCCGCATCGACGGTGCGACGAAAGGGTGCTATGAGCGGTTGATCGGCTCGACTGCGCCGGTGTGATCGGTGCCCGCCGGCCGGCCCGGCGTTCCGCGGGTCGGTGGAGGTCGGGCATGGTCTCACGGGGCGGAACCGGCCATTACCGGAGGGCGTGATCCGGGCCCGGCAGGGTGGGTGCGACGATGAGTGCCATCGTGATGACCGATCGGATCCGCCTGCTGCGCGCCGCGGTCTTCGCCGCGCTGTGCGTGGCGATGGCCGCCACGGCGCACGTCGCCATGGGCGGGGCCGGAGTCTCTCCTGCCGTGCTGCTCGGCGCGCTCGCGGCGGTCCTCGGGCTGACCTGGCTGCTGGCCGGAAGGCGGCGCGGGATCCGTGTGATCAGTGCGTGGATGGTCGCGGCGCAGAGCGCGCTGCACCTGCTGTTCGAGCAGGCCGGGTCGTTCGGCCGCGGGAGCGGCGGCCTCGGCCGGCTCGCCACCACGGACTGGACGGCCCTGTTGCTCTGCACCCCGGACCGGGTGCCGGGCGGACTGTCCCCCGTCGAGCTGGCGCGGATGGCCGGCATCGACCCCGACATCCCGCCGACGGCCGGCAGTCTGCAGCCGATGGCGGGGATGCACCACGGGGCGGCGGCCGGCGCGGCCGGCGGGATGGCCGACGGGATGGCCATGGGCGCGGGCCTGCCGGGGATGACAGGGATGACGGGGATGTCCGGAACAGTGGACATGCCCGGCGTGTCGCCGGTGATGCCCGTGGGGGCGTCCGGCGGGATGCCCGATGGGATGGCGCACGGGATGTCCTACGGCATGGCCCATGGCATGACGCCGGGAATGGCCGTCGCCCACGTGCTGGCGGCGCTGGGCTGCGCGCTGTTGCTCTGGCGCGGCGATGTCGCGCTGGTCCGGCTCTTCGAGTTGCTCGGCGCGGTAGGCGGCCTGGTCGCGGGGGCACTGCTGCTCCCGTTGCTGGCGCTGTTCGCGGGCCCGTTCGGGTACCGGCCGCCGGCTCCGCCCCGGCCCGTCGACCGGCCGGCCCGGCTGCCCCGGTCGGTGCTGCTCACCCATGCCCTCGTCCGGCGCGGGCCGCCGGTTTTCGCCCCAGCCTGCTGACGCGCCCGCCGCACTGATCCCCGGCCGACCTCGGCCGATCCCGGCCGTTGCCGGGACTCCCGTGGCGGGCAGGTCGCCCCGCCGTGTCGTACCGCCCAGCCCACCGCCGCAGCACCTCAAGCCGCTGCGCCGCCGTGGGTCCGGCGCGTCGTGCCGTCGGGGCTCGGGCCCGCGTTCGCCGATTGCTTCCCGCGGGGGGGTACGGCGTGCCGCGCGGTCGCCCTGGACGCCTGCGGTGCCGCCCTGCGCGGCCGCCGCTCCCCACCTTCCCTTCGGGACCTTGCCATGCCTCATCACGACGGCATACCGGCTCCGGCCGGCGCCACCGTCCTACCGCTCCGCGCCCCCCGACGACTCCGCGCCCTGCGGGTCCTGCCGGCCTTGCGGAGCGTGACCGAACGGGCCGTGCGCCCTCAGCTCGGCCAGCAGCCCGGCAGACCACTCCGGCGACGGCCCTTCGGCGGCGGTCGCCCGCACGCGGCCGCGCAGTTGCTCGGCGCGCTCCGACCACTCCCGGCAGCCGGGGCAGCGCGCGAGGTGCTTGTCCAGCCGGGTGTCCGACAGGCCGCTCGGTTCACCGTCGAGCCGGGCGGACAGAGCGGTACGAAACTGCGCGCATCTCATGTGACCATCGTCCCGCACCGCCGGCATGCCAGGACGGCGACCCGGGCGGGGGGCGGCCGTGGATGACGACCAGCTCACCGCACTCGCCCTGACCGCCCGCTCCGGCCGCGCGGCCGACGTCGAGGCCTTCGTCCGCGCGACCCAACGGGACGTCTGGCGCTTCGTCGCCCACCTCACCGACGTCCAGTCGGCCGACGACCTCGCCCAGGAGACGTTCCTACGGGCGCTGCGCGGCCTGCCCGCCTTCGCCGGACGCTCCTCGGCCCGCACCTGGCTGCTGTCCATCGCCCGGCGCACGGTCATCGACCGGTACCGGATGGCCGCCGCCCGGCCACGCTGCGCGGCGCTGCCGGACTGGCAGGAGGCGGCGGAGCGGCAGGACGGCAGCCGGACGGCGGGATTCGAGGACGGGATCGCCCTCGGGGACCTGCTCGACCGGGTGCCGGAGCAGCGGCGGGAGGCCTTCGTGCTGACCCAGGTGGTCGGCCTGAGCTACGCCGAGGCGGCCGAGGTCGCCGGTTGCCCGGTCGGCACCGTCCGCTCCCGAGTCGCCCGGGCGCGCGAGGAGCTGGTGGCGCGGCTGCGGGCGGCCGAGACAGGTGAGCTGGCGGCGGCCTGCTGAGCGGGAGGTCACGGCGAACAGATGACGAATGACAGATGACAGATAACAGATTTCGAAATCTGTTATCTGTCATCTGTCGCCTGAACTCCCCGGCCACCGCCCGCACGAAAATTCCGCCAAGTGTTCGGAACCGGAGCCCCCGCGCCCCCGACTGCTGTACCGGACCCCGCCGCCGAGGCGGTGCCCGGTCCAGCAGCGGGGGAACGGAGGACTCCATGTCGACACAACGGCCGCCCAACTCGGAGCTCCTGACGGCCGATCAGGCTCCGCAGACCGACCGGTGGAGCCTGGTGGTGGCCGCCGGATTGCTCTCGTTCGTCGCGATGCTCGACATGAACGTGGTCAATCTGGCACTCACCGACATATCCGCCGGCCTGCACGTCTCCGCCGGGGTCGCCCAATGGGCCGTGCTCGGCTACCAACTGCCCCTCATCGCCCTGCTGTTGCCCGCCGGGCGGTGGCTGGACCAGGTCGGCACCCGGTCCGCGCTGCTGCTCGCGGTCGGCTGCTTCGCCACCTGCAGCGCGCTGGCCGCGCTCGCCCCGTGGGCGGCTTGGCTGATCGCGGCGCGACTGCTGCAAGGCGCCTTCGGAGCCGTCCTGTTCGTCCTGATGCCGGTCCTGGCGGCGACCTCCGTCCGGCCCGAGCTGCGCGGACGGGCGATGAGCGTGCCCGCGACGCTCGGGCCGCTCGGGGCGGTCACCGGTCCGGTGGTCGGCGGCCTGCTGCTGGACCACCTCGGCTGGCGGGCGGTCTTCCTGGTCAAGCTGCCGGTGTGCCTGGCGGCCGTCCTGATCGTTCGGCGGAACGCCCCTCGCCGCGGCGGGCTCCGCCCGCCGGACCGGAGGTCGCTCGGCGACGCCGTCCTGATCGGCGCCGCGGTGGCCGCCGTCCTGCTCGGCCTCACTCTGGCGCCGCGCGCCCCGCAGTGGCTGCTGCTCGCGCTGCCCGCCGTACCGCTGGTGCTGCTGTGGCTGCGCCGCCCCGGCGGCCGGCCGGTCGCCGAGGTGCTGCGGGCGGCCGGGACCGCCGGGGTGAACGCCTCGGTGCTCGCGCTCGCCGCCGGATTCGCGGCCTGCCAGTACCTGTTGGTCCAGCACCTGCGCGGGCCGCGGGGCGAGAGCGCCACCACCACCGCGCTGACCATACTGGCCTTCCCGCTCGGGATGGTGCTGGCCGGTCGGCTCGGCGGCCGCCTGGCCGACCGCTGGGGCGCCCGGCCGACGGCCCTGACCGGTGCCGCCGTCACCACGGTCGGTCTGGCGCTGCTCGCACCGGTCGGCGCCGACTGGTCCGCCCCCGGCATCGCCGCGCGGCTCGCCCTCGCCGGAGCCGGGATGGGCCTCAACGGCGGCCCCACCCAGGCCCTCGTGATGTCCGCCTCCCCGCCCGCGAAGCTGGCCACCGCCGGCTCCACCGTCCAACTCGCCCGCAGCCTCGGCTTCGCCCTCGGCCCGGCCCTGGCCACCGCCGCGGCCCTGGCGGGCGACCGCGCCACGACGGGCACCCGTACCGGTATCGCCCTCGCCGCCACGATCGCCGCCACCGCCGTGCTCCTGCTCGCTCTGCACCGACGCCCGTCGGCCGCAGGCGCGGCGCCCGTATCCATCCCACCGAAGGAAGCCCACCCATGACCGACACCGTCCACGACCCGGCGACGACCGGGGCCGCGCCCGAGGCGCCGCGCTGCCCGTACGGGCACGACCTGCCCGCCAGGCCCGTCCCGCTCTACGGTCCGGCCTACAAGAGTGACCCGTCCCCGCTCTACCGCCGGATGCGCGAGGCCGGGCCGGTGCACCGGGTGGAGTTCCCGAGCGGCATCCACGCCTGGCTGGTCACCGGCTACCAGGCCGCCCACGCGGCCCTCAACGACCCCCGGCTCGGCAAGAACCACAGCCTGGGCAACGCGAACTGGCGCCGGCTGGCGTCGATCATGCCGGAGCCGCAGCACTCGCAGCTCCAGGTCCACCTGCTGCACCAGGACCCGCCCAAGCACACCGCGATGCGCCGACTGGTGCTGGACGCCTTCGCCCCGCTCCGGGTGGAGGCGCTGCGCCCCCGGCTGCGGGAGCTCGCGGACGCCCTGGTGGACGACCTGCCCGCCACCGGCGGCGCCGACCTGGTGGCCGGTTTCGCGGCCCACTACCCGTTCCGCGTCCTGGCCGAAGTCATCGGCCTGCCCGGTAACTTGGCGACCCGCTTCGACCGCGACTGGGGCAAGGTGGTGCAGCCCGTCGGCCCGCAGGACCCGGGCCGGCCGGCGTACGAGGCACGGCTGCGCGGCCTGCAGACGTACATCGCCGACGTCGTCCTCCGCAAGCGCGCCGACTACCGGGCCCCCGGCTGGGTGGAGGGTGAGGACCTGCTCGGCCGGCTGGTCGCCGCCCACGACGAGGGCGAGTTGAGCCGCGAGGAACTCGACTCGATGGTGTTCCAGCTCCTGGTCGCCGGGCAGGAGCCGGTCACCAACCAGATCACCACCATGCTGATCACCCTGCTGCGCCACCCCGAGCAGCTCGCCGTGCTGCGCGAGCACCTCGGCGAACCCGGCCGGCTCGCCCGCGCGGTCGAGGAACTGCTCCGCTACGACGCCGCGTTCGAGCTCACCACCTGGCGGTTCTTCGCCGAGGACAGCGAGCTGTTCGGCAGCCCCGTACCCGCCGGCGACTCGGTGATCGTCTCGCTGTGCGCCGCCAACCGTGACGACGCGCAGTTCCCCGAGGCCGACACCCTCGACCTCGACCGCACGCCCAACGCCCACCTGGCCTTCGGCCACGGCATCCACTACTGCCCGGGAGCGGCCCTGGCCAGGGCCGAACTCCAGATCGCCGTCGCTACCCTGCTCACCCGGCTGCCCGGTCTGCGCCCCGCCGGCACGGCCGGGGACGGTCTGGACGAACTCGCCTGGATCCCCGCCGTCCTGGCCCGCGGCGTCAACCGGCTGCCGGTCGCCTACGACCGGCGCGTCTGAGCGCCACGCCGCAGCCGCGGCCGCCCCGAAGCCCGTACGCCCCATCCGTGGAGGAGAACCGATCATGCCGCCCGTCGGCACCGCCCCCGCCGGCACCAGCACCGCCGGCACCGCCCCCGCCGGCACCAGCACCGCCGGCACCGCCCCCGCCGGCACCAGCACTGTCCTCACCAGCACCGCCGAGCAGCGGTCGGCGACGCAGCTCGCCGCCCGCGTGCTCAGTCTGCTGCTGCCCCACCGCCGCGCCTCCGATCCGGAGGTCGACGCCCGGCCCGAGCACTTCCCGTTCCAGCTCGCGCAGTTGGCAGAGATCATCGATGCCGGTGAGCCGATCGTGTTCACCCTGCCGGGGTTCCCGTGCAAGTCGCCGAACCCGGCGAAGGTGCTGGGCCACCTGCCCGACGAGGGCGAGCGGCTGTCGCTGACGTTCCTGGACGACCTGTGCGCCCGAATAGGCCGGATCCACCCGCCCGGCGCGCGGATCCTGATCTGTTCGGACGGGCACGTCTTCGGTGACCTGATCAATGTCCCCGACGAGCACATCGACGCGTACTCGGACGCGTTGACGGCGATGATCGAGCGCGAGGGCCTGCGCCATCTCGCCACCTTCGACCTGCGGGCGGTGCTCGGCGACCTGCCGTACGACGAGAAGCGCGCCCTGGTGCACGAGCGGTACGCGCCCCGTGTCGAGGAGGTGCGCGAGCAGGTGCTGACCGAGGAGGAGACGTTGCGGCTCTACCGGGGCATCACCCGCTTCCTCACCGAGGACACCGCGGATTTCCCGGGCACCAGGTCGGCCCTGCAGCGGGAGTGCCGCCGCCGCGCGTACGGGGTGATCCAGCGCAGCCGCGCCTGGGGCGAGTTGATCGCCGAGCAGCATCCGCGGGCGGTGCGGCTGTCCATCCACCCGCAGCCGGCCGGGGCACTGAAGTTCGGGATCCGGCTGCTGGCGGCGGCCGACGCCTGGATGACGCCCTGGCACTCTGCCGTGCTGCACCGGTCGGACGGCACGTGGGAGTTGCGGCGCAACGAGGAGGCCGCGCGGCTCGGTCGGCTGGTGCTGCGCGAGGGCCGGCCGAGCCACTACGAGAGCGAGGGCCATGGAAGCCCCGGCAGCCACGAGGGCCGCGGAGGGCGGGAGGTCCACGGGCGCCGGAAGAACGACGAGAGCCGCCCGAGTCGCTGAGGACCGGCCGGCCGAAGACGGGCTACCGGAGCGCGAGCTAGCGGAGCACCGCGGCGTTCGCCGGGCTGCGGTGGTCGAAGGCGATCAGCGGGTCGCCGGTGAGCGGGTGCTCGACCACGGCGGCCCGGACGCCGAAGACCTCGGCCAGCAGGTCGGGGGTCAGTACCTCGCGCGGGGCGCCGGAGGCCACCAGGGCGCCGCGGTGCAGCACGTGTAGCCGGTCGCAGACGGAGGCGGCGGCGTTGAGGTCGTGGAGCGCGACCAGGGTGGTGCGGCGTTGTTCCCGGAGGAGGGCGAGGAGTTCGACCTGGTGGCGGACGTCCAGGTGGTTGGTCGGCTCGTCCAGGACGAGCACGTCCGGCTGCTGGGCGAGCGCACGGGCGAGCAGCACCCGTTGCCGTTCGCCGCCGGACAGTTGGGTGAAGCGGCGGTGCGCGGCCTCGGCCATGCCGACCCGAGTCAGTGCCTCGGCGGTGATCCGGTGGTCCTCGGCGTCATCGGCCGAGAAGGCCCGCTTGTACGGGGTGCGGCCCATCGCGACCACCTCGCGCACGCTCAACTCGAAGTCGCCGCCGCGCTCCTGGGGCAGGGCGCCGATGTGCCGGGCGGACTGGGCGGGCCGCAGTCCGGCGAGGTCCCGCCCGGCCAGCAGCACCCGGCCGGCGCTCGGCCTCAGGTGCCGGTAGACGGTGCGCAGCAGGCTGGACTTGCCGCTGCCGTTGGGCCCGACCAGCCCGGCGATCTCGCCTTCCTCGGCGATCAGGTGGACCCCGGCCAGGACCGTGCGGCCGGCCAGGGCGACGCCCAGGTCCTCGATGGTGATCCTCACGTGCGCTCCAGTCGTCGGTCCAGCAGGTAGAGCAGGGTGGGGGCGCCGAGCACCGCGGTGACCACGCCGATCGGCAGTTCCTGGCCGTCCAGGGCGGTGCGGGCCGCGGTGTCGACGACGACCAGCAGCACGGCGCCGGTGAGTGCGGACAGTGGTAGCAGGCGCCGGTGGTCGCCGCCGACGAGCAGTCGGCAGACGTGCGGCACCATGAGTCCGACGAAGCCGATCGCGCCGGAGACGGCGACCAGCACCCCGGTGAGGACGCTGGTGACGACGAACACCTCGCGGCGCAGCCGGGTGACGTCCACGCCGAGTGCGGCGGCGGTCTCGTCGCCCATCAGCACCGCGTTGAGTCCTCGGGCGCGGGCCTGGAGGAGGGCCAGTCCGGCGGCCACCGCGACGGCGGGTACGGCGAGTTGGGCCCAGACGGCGCCGCCGAGGCTGCCCATGAGCCAGAACAGTACGCCGCGGGTCTGCTGTTCGTCGCGGGTCTGCAGGACGAGGTAGCTGGTGATGCCGCCGAGGAACTGGGCGATGCCGATGCCGGCCAGGACCAGGCGCAGCGGGGAGAACCCTCCGCCGCGCCGGGCCATCAGCCAGACCAGGGAGAAGGCGGCGAGCGCGCCGGCGAACGCCGCGAGGGAGACGGTGAGGCCGAGCGCGCTGCCGAAGGCGAGGTCGAGGCCGAGGGCGCTGCCGAGGACGACGGTGGCGACGGCGCCGAGGGAGGCGCCGGAGGAGATGCCGAGCAGATAGGGGTCGGCGAGCGGGTTGCGGACCAGTGCCTGGACGGCGGTGCCGACCAGGCCGAGGCCGGCGCCCACGACGGCGGCCAACAGGGCGCGGGGCACGCGTAGTCGCCACACGATGAGGTCGTGGGTGCCGGGTCCGGGGGCGCGTCCGGTGAGGTGGTGGGCGACCACCGACCAGACTTCGCCGGGCGGGATGTCGACCGAGCCGAGCGAGACGGCGGCGGTGAGCGCGAGCAGCAGGGCGACGGCGAGGGCGGCGGCCAGCGGCCCGGCCCGCAGGGTGCGGGCCGGGCGGCGGTCGGCGGTGCCGGCGGCAGCGGCAGCGGCAGCGGCAGCGGCGGGGTCGTCGTCGGATACGGTGGGCGCGGCCGAAGTCACGTGCTACTGGCCGTTCTTGACGAGGTCGGCGTGGACGGTGGCGGCGATCTGCCGGACGGCGTCGGCGTTGCGCACACCGCCGATGGTGGTCACCTCGGAGCCGAGCCGTACGAAGTGGCCTTCCTGGACGGCCTTGAGGTCCTTGGTCGCCGGGAAGCTCCGCAGGAACGCCTCGGCGTCGTCGTAGGCCTTGCGGGTGGCCTCCTCGCTGCCCCGGTTGCGCACGGCCAGCTGGATCCAGTCCGGGTTCTCGGCGACGACGTCCTCCCAGGAGCCGGTCTTGAAGTCGGCATCGCAGTCGGCGAACACGTTGCGGGCCCCGGCCAGGCTGATCACGGCGTTGGCGACCTGCCGGCCGCAGACCTCCACCGGCTGCTTGGTGCCGGCGTCGAAGTCGAAGACGAAGTAGCCGGGCCGCTTGTCCTGCGGGACGCCGGCGAGCGCGGTGCGGACCTCGCCGATGCGCTGCTCCATGCCGCTGACGAGTTCCTCGGCGCGGGCGGCGGTGCCGGTGACCGCGCCGAGGCGGCGGATGTCGTCCTCGATCGCGGCGAGGTCGGTGCGCGGCGCTTCGGCGGCCTTCGGGGTGCCGGCGCAGGCGGTGGACAGCAGGTGGACGTGCTGGATCCCGGCCGCCGCGAACTCCTCCTCGCTGGGCCCGGTGGCGCCGCCGCCCATCATCGGCATGGCGCCGAAGGTGTCGACGTACAGGTCGGCGCCGGAGCCGAGCAGCTTCTCCTTGGGGATGGTCTTGTCGCCGAGCACCGGCACCTTGGCGCCCTGTCCGGCGAGGTCGGCCGGCAGGGTGCCCTTGCCGGGCGGGAAGCCGGTGCCGATCACCCGGTCGCCGGCGCCGAGGCGCAGCAGCATCTCCAGGCTCGCCGCGTTGCTGGTGACGATCCTCGCCGGGGCCTTGGCGATCACGGTCTCCTTTCCGGCGCAGTCGGCGACCTTGACGGGGTAGCCTCCGGGCGGAGCGGCCTGGGCGGTGACGGAGGCGCTCCCGCCGCCCCCGCCGCCGCTTCCGCAGGCCGTGGCGAACAGGGCGACGGCGGCCGCGATACCGCAGACAACGCGAGGACGCATGACAACTCTCCTGGTCGGTGATCGTGCTGCGGGCCCGTGCTGCGGACCCGGACCAGGTAGTCGGACGGGGTGTCCGGCGGGTTCCCGTCGAATTTCGCTTTCCGCGCCGCCGACCGGCTTCCGCGACGGCCTGAAGTGGCCTGGGGCGCCCGGCGCGTAGGGTGGCGGGATGGCCGAATCCACCGCGCTGCGCGACGACCTCGACCTGCCCGTGCCGCTCGGGCCGCACCGGCCGCGCCGGGTGGTCTCGCTGGTGCCCTCGCTGACCGAGGCGGTCGCCGCCACCGCCCCCGGTCTGCTGGTCGGTGCCACGAACTGGTGCAGTCACCCCGCCGACCTGGCAGTCACCCGGATCGGCGGCACCAAGAACCCGGACGTGCCGGGCGTCCTGGCGCTCGAACCGGACCTGGTGCTGGCCAACGACGAGGAGAACCGGCGCTCCGACCTGGATGCGCTCCGGGCG
Source organism: Kitasatospora sp. NPDC029312 (assembly GCF_055569215.1). Taxonomy (NCBI): domain Bacteria; kingdom Bacillati; phylum Actinomycetota; class Actinomycetes; order Kitasatosporales; family Streptomycetaceae; genus Kitasatospora; species Kitasatospora sp. NPDC029312. The sequence goes on from NZ_JBVHXY010000027.1 coordinate 48,469, forward strand.
GCCGGGGTGCCGGTGTGGGTCACCGACATCCGCACCCTGGACGACGCGTTCCGCTCGCTGGACCGGCTGCTCACCGCCGCCTGCCGACTGCCCCGCCCGGCGTGGCTGGACGAGGCGGAGGCGGCCTGGCGCGAGGTGCGGCCCGTGGCGGGCGGTCCACGGGCGATCGTGCCGGTCTGGCGCCGCCCGTGGATGGTGCTCGGACGTGACACCTTCGCCGGGGACCTGCTGCGCCGCCTGGGCCTGCGGCTCGTCCACGCCGACCACCCGGAGCGTTACCCGGCCGTGCCGCTACCCGAACTCCTGGCGAGCCGACCGGGCTTGGTGGTGCTGCCGGACGAGCCGTACCGCTTCACGGCCGAGGACGGCCCGGAGGCGTTCCCGGGCGTCCCGGCGGCGCTGGTCAGTGGACGGTACCTGACCTGGTACGGCCCCTCCCTGGTCGCCGCTCCGACCGTGCTGCGGGCGGAGCTCGGCCACCCGTTGACCTCGGGCACGACGGGCACATCGTAGGATGACCGCCACTCGCCGGGACCACCGGCGACACGTGGGGGGAACCACATGAAGCCGAGCACCATCCGGCGGGCACTGATCCTGGTGTCCGCCACCGCCGTCTCGACCGCCGTCCTCACGGGCTGCGGCACCGAACACGCCGACGACCACCGGAACGCGGCGGCCGGCAGCACGACGACGGCCGCCACCGCCACGCCGGGCGACTCGCCGAGCGCGAGCCCGTCCGCGAGCGCCGCCCCGACGCCCACCGACGCGGCGACGGCCGGGCCCAGCGGCTCCCGCAGCCCGAGCGCGAGCCCCGCGACGGGCAAGTCGGCGAAGGCCACGCCGAGCACCCCGCCGGGCAACGCCAAGGCCGCCGCCGGCAACGCGGCCGGCAACCCGGCCGGCGCACCCGCGACCCAACCGCCGGTCGCCAAGCCCGTCATCGCCGCGCCGGTGCCCACCGCCAAGCCCGGCGCGGTCGCGCTCCCGCCGCCGCCCGCGCCGCCGGCCCCCCACGTGCCGCCGCTGCAGAGCGGCTGCCAGCCCAGCAAGCCCCAGCCGGACGAGCCCAAGGCAGCCGTCGCCACCGCTCTCACGGCGGCGGCGGGCCAGGCCCGCACGCTCACCCTCAGCTCGGGCGGCACCGACAAGCTCCCGCCGCTGCCGGTCAACCTGGTCAAGGCGATCGCCTGGCAGGAGAGCGGCTGGCAGTCCGGCATCCTCGCCTGCGACGGCGGGATCGGCACCATGCAGGTCATGCCGAACACGGTGAGCTGGATGAACGGCAAGTTCGGCACCGCCTCCGACCCCAAGACCCTCACCGGGAACGTCCAGCTCGGCACCCAGCTGCTCGACTGGCTGGTCGCCTACTACGCCGACTCCTCCTTCAGCGGCAAGTACGACCTCTCCCCCGACCCGGCCACCGGCAAGACGCCGCTGCTCGACCTGGTCATCTCGGCGTACAACGCGGGCGCGGGCAACGTGCACTACAACACCGTCACCGACCCCACCACGGGCGAGATCGTCGGCAGCCTGGTCATCCCGAACCCGCAGTACGTGGCCAACGTGAAGGCGCTGATGTCCGGCCAGCCGTGGAACAAGGCGGGCTGACGGCCACCGGCGCGCAGCGGCAGGGCCCGGGACGCGTGCGCGCGTCCCGGGCCCTGTGCGATCCGGCGCCGAGGCCGGCTCAGGTGCTGCTGAGGCGTCAGCCGCGCGCGGCGGCGACGGCGGCGCCCAGCGCCTCCTTGATCCGGGGGCCGAGGCGGGCGAAGCCGAGCTCCTTCATGGCGGCCCGGAGCAGTTCCTCCTCGCTCCTCTCGGCGCCGTCGCCGTCGATCCAGCGGACCACGGCGAGCAGTTCGTCGGCCGAGTAGGCGGTCACGGGGCGGCCGGGGGTGAAGTCCGGCTTCTCGGGACGGCCGGCGGGGGCCTCGGCGGCGGGCTCCTCGGCCTCGACGGGCTCGGGCTCGACAACCGCTGCCTCGACCGGCTCCTCGCCCTCGACGACCGGCTCCTCGACGGTCTCGGGCTCGACGACCGCGGCCGCCGCCGGCTCCTCCACCTCGACGGCAGGGACCTCCTCCACCGCCTCAGCCACCGGCTCGGCTTCCGCCGCCGGCTCCTCGGCCGTGAGGGTGTCGGGCTCAGCGACCTCGACGGTCTCGGCCTCGGCCCCAACCTCGGCCTCAGCCACCGGCTCGGCGTCGGTGGCGTCCTCCGCCACCTCGTCAACGGTGTTCAGCTCGGCCGCGGCCTCGTCCGCCCCGTCCGCTTCCACCTCGTCCGCAGCCGCGGACTCGGCCAGGGCCACGGTCGCGGCGGCGACCAGGTCGTCGGCGGCCGGGGAGGGCGCGGGGAGGGACACCACGGCGGCCGTGGCCTCCTCCTCCGTCACCTCTTCCGCCACTGGGGCCGACTCGGCGTCGGTGGCTTCGGCGTCCGGGCCGGACGGCGTCCCGACCGCCTCGGCACCGGTCTCGTCCTCTCGCTCGACGTCGACCTCAAGCTCGGACTCAAGCTCGAAATCGGGCTCGGCCTCCGCCTCGACGGCGACGGCGACGGCGGCGATGGCCTCGACCTCAGCCTCGACAGCTACGGCCTCGACCTCGGCCTCGACCTCAGCCTCGGCCGGAGCCGCCACCGAAACCGGCGTCTCCTCGACGAGCCCGTCCCGCTGACCGCCGGCCAGGGCCTGGCGCGCAGCGGCCTCGGCGTCGACGTCCGACTCCTGGACGCCCACCTCCTGGCCGTCCGCCTCCTGCACCTCCGGCTCGCGAACGGCCGGCTCCTCGACGGCCGTCGGCTCCGCACCGATGGCCCCGACAGCCCCGTCCGACCCCGTCAGCCCGTCCCGCTGCCCGCCCGCCAGCGCCTGGTGCGCCGCGTACGCGGCCTCGGCGGAGCGGCGGTCGGCCTTGGCGGCGGTGAGCTCGGCGAGCAGGTCGCCGAGGCCGGCGGCCTCCAGGGTGGCGCGCAGGCTGCGGATGGTGGGCAGCCGGTAGAGGGTGCCCTCGTCGGCGGCGAGGCGCTCGACCAGCTCGATCAGTTCCGCGAAGGCGAGCCCGTCGAGGTCCTGGTCGGGCAGCAGGCGGGCGAGCTCGCGCAGGCCGGTGTTGATGCCCTCGAAGGCCTGGGCGGTGCGGTCGACCAGGGCGCCGTCGGCGGGCACGACCGGGAGGGTGCCCGCGGGGGCGAGGGCGGCCCAGGCGCGGCGCTCGACCTCGGCGGAGGTGAGGGCCTCGTGCAGGTCCTCGCGGCGGACCCGGCGGTCGGTGGCGAGGGCGGCGGCCTGCTTGCGCAGCGAGCGGCCGCGCAGCCAGGAGAGCTTGACGCCGTTCTCGCGGCGCCAGGCGCCGTCCGCGGTGGCGGCGGCCAGGGCGGCGAGGTCGGCGTCGTACGCGGTGGAGGAAAGGGTGGCGGAGGTGCGGCGCACCCGCTGGAGCAGTTCGACGAGCAGCGCGGTCTTGGCGACGGTGTCGGGCTCGTCGAGCTTGACCTCGGCGGCCAGCGCGGTGACGGCCTCCCAGGTCTGCTGGAGGTCGCTTCCGCGCAGTTCGGCGAGGGCGGTGGAGGCTGCGCGGGCGTCCTCGGGGGTGGCGACGGTGTCGACGGCCGCGTACCAGGCGTGGGTGTCGGCACTGAGGGTGAAGGCGCCGAGTTCGGCGTAGCGGCCGAGGTCCTCGCGGAGGTCGGGCTCCGCGGCGGCGTCCTGGGGGTCCTTGACGTCTGCGGCGTCGGCGACGTCCGCCGGGTCGGCTGCGTCGGCGTTGCGCGAGTGAAGCACTGTCATGTGTGGTCCGGTTCTGGGCGTCGACGGCGGGGCGGGCGGGGAGGGCGCGACGGACCGGGTGCGCGGGGTGCCCCTGGGGCGGGGCCGGGGGCGCGCGGTCGGGCCGCCGGTTGCGGAGGCCAAGAATACGGGTGCCCGTTCGAGCCTTGCACGCACCCACCGCCGGACGGGCCGGTGTCGCGTGCCATACCGCCCGCCTGGCCGCTACTCGGGAGGGCCGCCCGGGTGGCCGGTGGCTGGTCCGGGCGGGTGGCCGGGGTGCTCCGTCCGGGGTGGGCGGGGCCGCCGGAGCCCGTCCAGTGGCACCTTGCGGGGGCCGCGGGCCGGTCGGCCGAGGGGCGGGCGGTACCCGGCTCGACGCAGGGTGTGGGTGTCGACGGGCGGGAGGTACTCGTGCAGCGCGGTGCGGTGCCACCACGCGCCGGTGTCCCGGAGTTCGCGCCATCCGGTGAACCGGTAGAGGTGGAGGGTCGCCCGGACGTGGGTCGGTGGGGCGTCGGGGAAGGGGTTGTGGCGCAGCAGTCGAAGGGTCGCCGGGTCGCCGGCCAGCAGGCGGGCGACGAAGGGCAGGAACCAGGGGCGCGCGTAGGCGGGTGAGATGCCGGCGAACCACATCATCCAGTCGAGCCGCAGGTGGTAGGGGGCGTACTGGCGCGGGAGGCGGCGCACGTCGCCGGGCTTGCCCTTGAAGCCGTACTCGTGCCAGGCGGTGTGCGGGGTGAGGACGGCCTCGTCGGTCCCCTCGATCACGACCTCCTGGCGCAGCCGGTTGACGCTGCCGAAGGCGCCGTAGGTGTTGACGAGGTGGATCCGGTTGAAGGAGCGGTTCATCGCCTGGCCGCGGGAGACCATGTTGGCCACCGGCCAGTAGCTGAGCACCAGGACGGTGACGGTCAGGGCGATCACCAGCGCTTCGTACCAGAGCGGGGTGTCGGGGTAGTGGCGGGCGTGTACGGGCAGGCCGAGGCGGGCGGGTTCGACGGCGGCGAGGGCGAGCACGATGGTGAGCCAGTTGAGCCAGGCGAAGTTGCCGGAGGCGATCAGCCACAGCTGGGTGACGAGCACGGCGCAGGCGGCGTAGCTCGCGATCGGCTGGGGGAGCAGCAGGCAGACGGGTACGACGAGTTGGACGAGGTGGTTGGCGGCGGCCTCGACCCGGTGCAGGGGGTCGGGCAGGTGGTGGAAGAACCAGCTGAGGGGTCCGGGCATGGGCTGGGTCTCGTGGTGGTAGCGCAGGCAGGTGAGGTCGCGCCAGCAGCTGTCGCCGCGAAGTTTGATCAGCCCGGCGCCGAACTCGACCCGGAAGGCCAGCCAGCGCGTCAGCCACAGGACGAGGGTGGGCGGGGCGGTGTCGGCGTTGCCGAGGAAGGCGGCCAGGAAGCCCGCTTCGAGGAGCAGGGACTCCCAACCGAAGGAGTACCAGGTCTGGCCGACGTTGACGATGGAGAGGTAGAGCGCCCAGAGCACGGCCCACAGCAGCATGGAGGCGCCGAGGGGGACGGCGTCGCCGAGTCCGGCGGCGACGGCGGCGGCGAGGGCCGCGCCGGTCCAGGCGACGGTGGCGAAGAAGCGGTCGCTGTAGTGGAGGTGGAACAGGCTCGGGGCATGGCGGAACGGGACGCGGGCGGTGAAGCGGGGCACCGGCAGCATGCCGTCGGCGCCGATCAGGGCGCGGAACTGCGCGGCGGCGGCGAGGAATCCGATCAGGTAGAGGCCGGCGAGCAGGCGTTGGACGAGCAGTCGGCTCAGCCAGTAGTCGGGGGCGGCGAACCAGTCCATGCGGCCCATGCCTACCATCGGCGGCCCGGTGGCCGGGCCCGGCCGGGGTGCGGACGGCGGGCGGTTCACCCGCTCGGCCCGGGGGCGGGCGGAGGGCGGTGCTGGTCAGGCGGTCCCGGGAGCCACCCGGGCGCCATCGGCGGCGCCGCCCGGACGACGCCCGCCGCCACGACGCCGGCCCGGACGACACCGTCCGAACCGCACCGCCCGGACGGCACGTGGCGGGGAGCCTCTCCACGGGGGTGAGAGGCGCCCCGCCACGGTGGTGGTCGGTGCGGGCGGTGGAGCGGGCCGGCGGCCGGGCCACGGTGCCACACGCGGGCGGTCGGTCGGCGGCTCAGCTCGGCAGGACGAGTCCGGACCCGCCGGCGACGCCCGGGCGGGCCGTCCCGGGGGCGGCGCCGGTCTGCTGCAGCCGGTCGACCAGCAGCGCGGCCAGCGTGCCGAGTTCCTCCTCGGTGCGGGACTGCGCGGTGACGTCCATGCCGACGGTGAGGACGCCGTTGACCTGGCCGGTGCGCACGGCCCGCATCGGGGTGCAGGTGAAGCTGAAGACCTGCTGGATGCGCTGCGCCTCGGAGCGGCCCTGGATCCGGACGTCGTTGAGGACGGTGGTGCGCCCCGTGTGGTACGCCTCCGTGACGGCCTGCTGGAGTCCGGCCGCACCGAGCTGGGGGTAGGCCGCGCCGACCGAGCCGTAGGCGACCGGGGCGCCGAAGGTCTCGGCGTGCTGGGCGTTGGCGTAGCGGATGTCCAGGCCGGGGCCGTCGGTCAGCATGATCGGGAACGGGGAGCCGTCGAAGGCGGCGAACATCTCCTGCTGCTGGGCGAGCAGGTTGTCGCGCAGCCGGATCTCGGAGAGCAGCGCCTCGGCGAGGTGCTGGATGTCGCGCAGCCGCTCGCGTCCCCACTGGCGCGGCTCCCGGTCGAGGACGCACACGGTGCCGATGACGGTGTTGGTGTCGTCGACGAGGGGGGCTCCGAGGTAGGCCCGGACGCCGAGTTCGTCCACGACCGGGTTCCCGGCGAAGCGCGGGTAGGCGAGGATGTCGTCGAGGGCGAGGGGCGAGCGCTGGGCGACCACGTGCGGGCAGAACCCGTGGCTGAGCGGCATCTGGCGGGTGGGGAGGTCGAAGGCGATGCCCCGGTCCGCCCAGGAGGCGCCGTCCTCGTGGGCGATTTCCGTCGAAGTTGGCGGGATGTAGAGCCCCCGGAACATCTGGCGCTCGTCGTTGATGAAGTTGACCATCGCGATGGGAGCGCGGGTGATGCTGGCTGCCAGGTGGGCGAAGCGGTCGAAGGCCTCGTCGGCGGACGGGTCGTTGAGACCCAGGCTGCGCAGCCTTCGGGTCCGCTCGGACTCCCCGGCGGCACCCGGGAACTGGCCTTGAGTGCTCATCACATCAGTCATGGCGGACATGTAATCAGACATCCGGGCGCTGCGGTGGAACCGGGACCGGCCGTCGTGTGCTGCTGATGCACAGTCAAAGCCGCATGTGAGCGGCCGACCGCAGACTGTTGAGCAGGGAAAGATCACTGCCCAGTGGGCGCCTCGTCGAAACGCCCCCGGAAAAGGAGGCGCCGAATCCCGCCAATCCAAGATCAGATCTGTGTAAGCCGGCAAGGCCATATGACAATGAGCCCTGCCGAAGACACGGACGGTAGTCCCCGACCCTCCGGGAACCCGCCCCAGGGTCCGCATGCATCCGGTTGCGAAGGAGCGATCGGCCCCGCCCCCCACACCCTCCACACCCCCACCGATCCCCTTGGGGGAGCGGCCGGAGCGGCATCGACGGCATGAACGGAGGCACGACACCCACCGGAACGAGAGGACGAGAGCATGGCGATGGACTACTTCACCGACGAGCGGCACGAAAGCCTCCGCGCGGAGGTCCGTGAGTTCGCGGAGAAGGAGGTGCGTCCGCAGGTGGCCCGGATGGAGGCCGACCGGGAGGTGGAGTTCGATCTCGCCCGCGAGATCGCCCGGCGCGGCTGGATCGGTGTCACCATCCCCCGGGAGTTCGGCGGCCTGGGGCTGGGGCACCTCGCCAAGACCATCATCGTGGAGGAGCTGGCGCGGGTCAGCGGCGCGATGGGTGCGGTGGCGCAGGCCTCGCAGCTCGGCGTCGCCAAGGTCATCCACTTCGGCTCGAACGTCCAACGGCGCGAGTGGCTGCCGAAGTTCGCGTCCGGAGCGGCCCTGCCGACCATCGCCGTCACCGAGCCGGAGTCCGGCGGCCACGTGCTGGGCATGTCCGGCACCGCGCGCCGCGAGCGCGACGAGTACGTGCTCAACGGCCGCAAGGTGTTCGTCGGCAACTCCCACATCGGCGACGTCCACGGCGTGGTCCTGCGGACGGGCACGGGCAGCAGGGGCCTGTCCGCCTTCCTGGTCGAGAGCGACCGGCCCGGCTTCCGCACCGGGGCGATCGGCACCCAGGGCGGGCTGCACGGCTTCAGTTTCGGCGAGCTCGTCTTCGAGGACTGCCGCATACCGGCGGCCAACCGGCTCGGCGAGGAGGGGCTCGGCCTGGACGTCGCCTACTCCTCCTCCACCCTGTACGGCCGGCTGAACCTGGGTGCCGTTGCGCTCGGCATCCACGTCGCCGTCGTCGAGGACACCGTGCGCTACGCGGAGGAGCGGGTGCTCTACGGCCGGCCGATCAACCAGCTGAACAGCGTCGCGCTGAAGCTCGGCGAGATGCAGTCCCGGCTGATGACGGCCAAGCTGGCCGCCTACCACGCCTCCTACCTGCTCGACCGCGGGAAGGCCTGCGACGCGGAGCTGATGAACGCCAAGCTCGTCAACACCGAGTACGTGATGGACTCGGCGCGCCAGGCGATGGAGATCTTCGCCGCCCGCGGCACCCAGGAGGAGCACCACATCATCCGCTACCTGCGGGACGCCACCCACGTCTACGCCCCGGCCGGCACCTCGGACGTGCAGAAACTGCGCTTGGGGCAGGTGGCCTCGGGCACGTACGGCAAGCAGTGGTCGGCCGAGCTGTCGGACGTGGCGAGTTGGGCGTGGACGGAGCTCAACCAATTGGAGGCGCAGCGGGAGGAACGGCGGGCGGTCCCGCGGGAGGAGCGGCGGACCGCCCCGCGGGACGAGCGGCGCGAGGAGCGGCGGACCGCCCCGCGGGAGGAGCGGCGCGGGCGGGGTGCCCTGGTGGTGCCGATCTCGTTGGCGGGCTGACCCGCCCGTTTGACCTGTTCCTGGCGGGTTTCCCGGGGCGCGTCCCTCGACGTCCCGGGAAACCGCTCCGGCTGCCGCTGCCCGCTCCGACCTGCGGCGTTCCGTCGGCGAACGCTTCCGCCGGACGCGGCCGACCGCACCACCGCCCGTTCACATATCGTCAGTTGATGTTGCAATCAGAGCGCCTGGGGCTGATAGGTTTCCTGCCGTCGGCGGCCGTGGCTGTACGCCGCCCGGACGGTGACACCGCGTCACCCCGTCCCGGCGGACCCCGGCCTCGGCGCCCTGAAGCCCGCCCGGGCCGCACGGGCCGACCACGCCGTTCGGACCCGCGACCCCGGCCTGCAACTCGGCCCTGCGACAAGGAAACAGATGCCAGGCATATCGGCCCCCCGCACGGGCCACCGCGCCGGCCGGTCCGGCTCCCTCCGCAGCTCGATCCTCGGTCTCGTCCTGGTCCCCGCGCTGGGCCTCGCCGCCGCCTGGGGCTACTCCGTCTACCTGCTGCGCGACGCCGGGCACCGCACCGGGCTGCTGGCCGGCACCGCCGTCGTCGTGGCGGTCCTGCTGGTCAGTGTGATCCGCGCGGCCCGGGCCGCCCGGGGGCTCTCCGCCCGGCTGACCGGCTTGCGGGCCGACACCTTCGCGCTCGCCCAGCACGAGATCCCCGAGGTGGTCGGGCGGCTGCGCGCCGGGGAGACCGTCCTCGTCCCGCCGGCCTGGGCGCCGTCCCGGCGGAGCGGCGACGAGGTCCAGCATGCCTCCGACGGCCTGGCCGCCGTCCGCCAGGCCGCGGTCGCGGCCATCGTCCACCAGGCCCAGGGCCGGGAGGGGACGAAGAAGGTCTTCCTCAACATCGCCCGCCGCACCCAGATCCTGATCCACCGGCAGATCAGCATGCTGGACGCGCTGGAGCGCGAGCACGAGGAACCCGAGCTGCTGCGCGAGCTGTTCGCGGTCGACCACCTGGCCACCCGGATGCGGCGCAACGCCGAGAACCTGGTCATCCTGGGCGGGGCGCTGCCCGCCCGGCGCTGGCGCAACGCCGTGCCCGTGGTCAACGTCCTGCGCAGCGCCGTCTCCGAGACGGAGAACTACTCCCGCGTCGTCGTCCAGGGCGTGCCCCGGGTCTCGCTCAGCGGGCAGGCCGTCGCCGACCTGATCCACCTGGTCGCCGAGCTGATCGAGAACGGCACCACCTTCTCCCCGCCGTACACCCAGGTGCAGGTCGCCGCGCAGGAGGTCCCCAAGGGCCTGGCGGTCGAGGTCGAGGACCGCGGCCTCGGCATGACCGAGGAGGAGTACGAGCGGCTCAACGCGTACCTGGCCAACCCGCCCGAGCTGGACGTCTCCGCGCTCGGCGACGACCTGCGGCTCGGCCTGTTCGTCGTCGCGCGGCTGGCCGCCCGGCACGACATCCAGGTCACCCTGCGGCCCTCGCCGTACGGCGGCACCCGGGCCGTGGTGCTGGTGCCGTCGGTGCTGCTGGAGCAGCCCGAGCAGCCGGCCACGGTGCCCGGGCTGCCCTCCGGCGCGCGGGTCACCCGGACGCCGGTGCCGGAGCAGCGGGCGGCGGCGGACGGCGCGTCCGCCGGTCCTTCCGCCGCTGCCGTCGAGGCGCCCGGGCCAGGTGGACCAGGTGGACCGGCCGGACTGGCTGGACCGGCCGGCGCCGGGGTTACGGGCGGTGGTGTGGTCGTCGGTGAGCTGCTGGGCCGGTCGGACGGGGAGGGTGACGCCGTCCCCGGCGACGGCGGGCTGCCGGTGGGCGCCCAGATCCCCGGGCTGCCCGGTGCGGTGGTCGTGCCCCGGCCCGTGCTGCCCCGGCCGTACGACCTCCCGGCCGATCCGTCGGAGCTCGCCGCCGATCCGCTCCCCGCGTCCGGCGGGACGGCCGGGGACGCTTCCGGCGCTCCCGTCGGGGCCGGGCCGGACATCGGGCCCGGCAGCGCCTTCGACTCCGTGCCCGCCGACCGGTCGGCGCCCAGCCACGAACGCCCCCGGGAGGACCAGGTGGAGCACGGGCCGGACGGTGAGCTGCGCACCCCGCGGATCCTGCCGCAGCGGGTCCGCAACGCCAGCCTCGCCGAGCAGCTCCGCGAAGCCAACGCGCCCGGCGCGATGATGCCGCCGGTGACGCCGGTGCCCCCGGCGCCCTCGGTACCCCAGGCCTCGCCGGCCCAGCCGTACGGGCCGCACGCAGCTCCCGGCGGATCCCGCCACGACGGCGGCGTCGAGGACGACTCCTCCCCGGCGCGCTCGCGCGCCACCATGGCCGCCATCCAGCGCGGCACCCGGAGCGCCCGCGCGGCCGGCACCGAACCGGACGCACCCACCATGACCGCCAAGCCGGCGGCGCCTTCCGCCTCTCAGGACGCCCCCGGGCACGTCTCCGGGAACGCCCCCGCGGAAGCGCCCGCCGCCCAGGAAGCCAAGGAACAGCAGTGATGACGCAGCACACCGAGACCCAGCGCGACCTCAACTGGCTGCTGGACCAGCTGGTGGCGCGGGTCCCCGAGACCCGGCACGCCATCGTCCTCTCCGAGGACGGCCTGCTGGTCGGCATGGACCAGGGCCTCGACCGGGCCGACGCCGAGCACCTGTCCGCCGTCGCCTCGGGCCTGCAGAGCCTCGCCCGCGGCGCCGGGCACCGCTTCAACGGCGGCCGGGTCCGGCAGACCGTGGTCGAGATGGACCAGCTGTTCCTGTTCGTCACCACCGCCGGGCAGGGCGCCCGGCTCGCCGTCCTCACCAGCGAGCAGGTGGACGCCGGGCTGATGGCCTACGAGATCAACATGCTGGTGAAGCAGGTCGGGCAGTACCTCACCGCGGCGCCGCGCAGCGACGCGGGCCAGGTCAGCGCGGGTGGCGGTGCGTGACCACCGCCGACGCCGACGAGGGCTGGTTCTACGACAAGGACGCCGGCCACCTGGTCCGTCCCTACGCGATCACCAACGGGCGCACCGGCCCGGTCCGGTCCGGCTTCGCGCTGATCACCCTGGTGGTCACTGCCGACCCGCGCACCGACACCAGCCGGCTGGCGCCAGAACCGGCCGCGATCATCGACCTGTGCCGCGAACGCCCGCTGGCGGTGGCCGAGATCGCGGCCACCCTGGACCTGCCGGTGAGCGTGGTCAAGGTGCTGCTGGACGACCTCGCGGAGGCCCGGCTGATCCTCACCCGGGCGCCGGTCCAGCTCGCCGAGGCGCCGGACATCTCGCTGATCCAGGCCGTGATCGAGGGCGTCCGCCGGCTCTGACCGGTGGACCGGCCCCGCACGCGACTCCCAGTTCCCCTCCAGGAGACCCGAATTGACGATCAAGAGCCTGGTGCCGGGCGCGGTGAAGATCCTCGTCGCCGGCGGCTTCGGTGTCGGCAAGACCACCATGGTCGGCTCGGTCAGCGAGATCGAACCGCTGCAGACCGAGGAGCGGATGACCCGCGCCAGCGTCGGGATCGACAGCCTCGACGGCGTCCAGGACAAGTCCACCACCACGGTGGCGATGGACTTCGGGCGGATCACCCTGCGCGAGGACCTGGTGCTCTACCTCTTCGGCACGCCGGGCCAGTTCCGGTTCTGGTTCATGTGGGACGACCTCGCGCTCGGCGCCCTGGGGGCGATCGTCCTCGCGGACACCCGGCGGCTCGAATCCAGCTTCGCCGCCGTGGACTTCTTCGAGCAGCGGGGCATCCCGTTCGCGATCGGCGTCAACTGCTTCCACGGCCGGCGCGAGGCCAGCCCGGAGGACGTGCGCCGCGCCCTCGACCTCGGGCCGGAGGTGCCGGTGGTGCTGTGCGACGTCCGGGAACGGGCGTCCAGCAAGGAACTGCTGCTCGCCCTGCTCGACCGGGTGCACCGGGACGCGCTGGCGGCCGGGCGGCGGTGACGGCGGCCTCCCGCCGCCCCGCCCGGACCTGCGAGGATCAGGCCCTCACGCTCACGCCTGCGCGGTCACGCCTGCGCGGTCACGCCTTCGTCGGGGTGAGCGCGCTCAACGCGTCGACCAGGGTGGCCAGTTCGGGGACGTCCGCGGCCTGGGCCAGCGTCGCCTCCAGGGTGGCGTCGTGCACCGGGCGGGCGGCCTCCAGCAGGGCGCGGCCAGCCGCCGTCAGCTCGGTGTAGATGCCCCGGCGGTCGTCCGCGCAGAGGTAGCGGCTGAGCAGGCCCCGCTCCTCCAGCCGGGCCACCAGCCGGGTGGTCGCGCTGCTGCTCAGCGCCGCCGCGCGGGCCAGCTGCTGCATCCGCATGTGCCAGCCGTCCTGCCGGGACAGCGCCTCCAGCACGGTGTACTCGACGACCGAGAGCTGGTGCTCGGCCTGGAGCGCCTTCTCCAGGGCGGCGTCGATCAACCCGTGCAGCGCGGCGAGCGTGCGCCAGCCGCTGGCCCGGACCTCGGCGGCATCGTCGCGGATCCCCATGGCTCGCCTTCCCTTCGCGTTCACCCGTACGCCCCGTTGCGTCTCCTGTTCGACAGTATGCCAGTTGGCGCCGATTATCTGACTCTGCAATTACTTCGGATTCCAGGCCTCGGGGAGGATCACCGCCGCCCGGTGGCCTCGCCGACGGACTCGCGCACCTGCCGGGTTCCTCGACGGCGCCGGGCGGCCGGGCCGCAGCCCCGGGCTGCTACCGTCGCGGCGGCGGCGCGTCGGCGTCCGCCCCGGACGAGATGTGCGCCGTACCCGGCCCGCGAGGACGACGCACCGAGGGAGACGCCATGGCCGCCGGCACGCCGATCGCCCGCCCGCTGGACGTGCGGTGGATCCACGGCTCACCGTCCGCGAAGCACAACGCGGACCCGGACATCCAGGTCCACGCGTACGACGAGCACACCGTCATCCTGCGGCAGAACAAGGCGGTCGACTACGAAGCGCCGTTCCTGTTCCTGCTGTTCGGGGCGGAACGGGCGGTGCTGATCGACACCGGCGCCACGGCCGAGGCCGAGTACTTCCCGCTGCGCGCCACCGTCGACGGCCTGATGGCGACGTGGCTCGCCCGCAACCCCCGGCAGGACTATCCCCTGCTGGTGCTCCACACCCATCCGCACGGCGACCACATCGCCGGGGACGGCCAGTTCACCGACCGGCCCGCGACCACCCTGGTCGGCGGCGACCGGCCCACGGCCTGGGCGTACTTCGGCTTCGACCGGGCCCCGGAGGCCACCGCCCGGGTCGACCTCGGCGGCGGGCGGGTGCTGGAATGCCTGGCCACCCCCGGCCACCACGAGGCGGCGGTCACCTACTACGACCCGTGGACGGGCTTCCTGCTCACCGGCGACACCGTCTACCCGGGCCGGCTCTACATCGACGACTGGCCCGCCTTCGGGCGCACCGTCGAGCGGCTGGTCGAGTTCGCCGAGAGCCGCCCCGTCACGTACGTGCTCGGCTGCCACATCGAGATGACCCGCACCCCGGGCGTCGACTACCCGATCCGCACCACCTACCAGCCCGACGAGCCCCCGCTCCAGCTCACCGTCGACCACCTGCGCCGCATCCGGGCCGCCCTCGCCGAGCTGGGCGACCGGCCGCGCCGCCACGCGCTGGATCACCTGATCCTCTGGCCGACGGACTGAGCGCCGCGCCGCGCGCGCTGGGCGCGGGCCGGGAGTTCGACGGTGAGATCCGGGTCGCTAACGGCGCGATGCCGTCGTGGGTGCGCGGGACCGGCTTCGGCACACCCGCGTTGCCGCTCGGCAGCTGGCCTGCCAGGTCGTCGGCCGTCCGCACGCCTCGGTCACCGGTCGGCTCCCGTGTCGACCGGCCGGGCCGCGAGGACCGCCGTCAGCGCGCGGCCGGCGGGGGCGGGGTGAGTCCGGCGCAGCCGCGGAGGCCGTCGCGGCGTTTGAGGGCGGCGTCGGCGGCGGCTCCGGTGACCGGCTCGGGGATGCCCTTGTCGTCGATGGTGGCCGGGGTGAAGGCCTCGCCGGTGACCTTGCCGTCGGCGGTCAGGGTGAGGGTGGTGACGCCGGTCTCGTTGGAGTTGGGGTAGTTGGAGGTGCCGTACCAGAGGAAGTTGCCGAAGCCGTACCCGATGTAGGTGGTGCCGAGCATGCCCGAGCCGACCATGGTGTGGGCGTGGGTGCCGACCACGGCGGTGGCACCGGCGGAGGCGAGCTTCTTGGCGACGGCGGTCTGGGCGCTGGTCGGGCAGGCCTTGCCCTCCTCGCCCCAGTGCAGGTAGACGAGCACGACGGGGGCCTGGCGCTTCGCCGACTCCACCGCCTTGACGAGGGCGGGGACGTCCAGCGCCGAGGCGATGCCCGGCTTGTCGGCGCCGGCCCGCCACTTCTGGTTGGTGATGTCCTCGACCTGGCTGGCGGCGACCACCGCGACCTTCACCCCGCGCACGGTGGTGGTGTACGGGGCGTACGCCTCGGTGGCGTTGTGTCCGACGCCGATCACCGGGATCGGCGAGGAGTCCTTGGCGGCGAGGGTGTCGGCGAGGCCGTCGGCGCCGAAGTCGACGGCGTGGTTGTTGGCCATCGAGACGACGTCCACGCCGGAGTCCTTGAGCACGGACAGCGCCTTGGGCGAGGTGCGGAAGGTGTACGTCTTCGGCTCCGGCGCGCCGCGGCCGGTGATCGCGGTCTCCAGGTTGAGGACGGACAGGTCGGCGTCGGCGAGGGTGCGGGAGATCGGGCCGAGCGCGGGCTCGGGCGGCCGCACGGACAGCCGGGGCTCGGTGCGGCCCTCGAAGTGGACGTCCCCGGCGAAGGCGACGGTGATGCTGCCGTCGTGCCGGGGCGCGCCGCCCTTGCTGGGGGCCGTGACCGTGCCGGAGGGCTGACCGGCCGGGCCGGGCGGCGCGGCGGCCGCGCCGCCCGAGGGGGGTACCGGGGCGGGCGACGGGTCATCCGGTCCGCAGGCGGCGACGGCAGTCAGCCCGACGAACAGCGCGACGGCGGCCGCGGCACGGCGCATGAGTGGTTCCCCCCGAGGAGCGTGCAAGAGCGGTCAGCCTACGCCACCGAATCGCCACCTCTTGAGCCCGCCCCCGCAACATTGCGGACACAAACGCGCAGCGCGGACGACGGGGGCAGGCGGACGATGGAGGGAGGCAGCACGTTCACGCCGGAGGTGGTACGAGATGGCCGACTTCCCACCGCGGGACGAGACGGCGGCCGCCGAGGAGGGGCCTCCGGACGCCGCGCGCGCCGCTGTCCGCGACGCCGCCCCCGGCCCCGTCCGCACCAAGGACTGGCAGCTCAGCCTGCACGTGGTCGAGGACTCCGACACCACCCGGGTGCACGCCGTCCTGGACGCCGACGGCGCCGTCCTGCACAGCGACGCGCTGGCCCGCCGCAACCCCCGCGACGCCCCGGACCCGGCGGTCGGTGACGAGTTCGCGGTCGGCCGCGCCCTGGTCGACCTCGGCCACCAGTTGCTGCGCGCCGGCGTGCACGGCGCCACCGGGCCGGCCGAGGAATGACCCGACGGCAGCCGCACGGAACGATCACGCCCCCCGGCCGCCGGACCCACCCGGCCGCCGGACCCGCTCAGCCGCCGCACCCACCCGGTCGCCACGCCCCACGGCCGAGCCCGCGGACCGAGCGCGGCCCGGCCGGGTACGCCATGCTGAACCGCGACGCCCCGAACCGGGCGAGCCGCACCGGAGGAGCGCACCGCACCCATGGACACCCCGTCGACGAACGCGCCGCCCGACCCGGACTTCACCCCGGCCCAGCGCGCCCGCGGCCGTGCGCTGCGCCGCGCCCAGCTGCCGTGGGCGCTCGGCGGCCGGGTGGCCGGTCTGGCGCTGACCCTGGTGCTCGGCCTCACCCCGGCCGGCGCCGCCCTGGTCACCACCACCGGCCGCTGGTTCGGCGGCTCCCGCACCGCCGTCGTGCTGTCCGGTGGGGCGGCGCTGGTGCTGCTCGGCCAGGCGCTGCAACTGCCCTTCGGCGCCCGGGTGCGCTCCGTCCGGGCGCGCTACGGCCTGGTGACCCAGGGCTGGGTCGGCTGGACCCTGGACGTCCTGCGCGGGCTGGCGCTCACCCTGTTCCTCGTCCTCCCGCTCGCCCTGGGCCTGTTCGCCCTCACGGACTGGTCGCCGCAGCACTGGTGGCTCCCGGCCGCGGGCGCGGCGGCGCTGCTGACCGCCGCCCTCTCCTTCCTCCACCCGCTGCTGATCGAGCCGGTGTTCAACCGCTTCGACCCGATGCCGCCGGGTGAGCTACGCACCGCCCTGCTGGCGCTGGCCGAGCGGGACGGCGTGCGGGTGCGGGACGTCCTGGTCGCGGACGCCTCCCGGCGGACCACCGCGCTGAACGCGTACGTCTCCGGGCTCGGCGCGACCCGCCGGATCGTCGTGTACGACACCCTGCTGTCGACCGCCGAGCCCCGCGAGGTGGAGTTGGTGGTGGCGCACGAGCTGGGCCACGTCAAGCACCGCGACGTGCCGCTCGGGACGGCGCTGGGCGCGGTCGGCGCGGCCGTCGCGGTGGCCGCGCTGGGCTTGCTGAGCACCTGGCGCCCGCTGCTGGACGCCGCCGGGGCGGGTGACGCGAGCGATCCGCGGGCGTTGCCGCTGCTGGCCGCGCTCGCCGCGCTGTTGGGCGCCCTGTCGGGCCCGGCGCAGTGCGCGGTGAGCCGCCGGATCGAGGCGAGGGCGGACCGGCACGCACTCGAACTGACCGGTGACACCGAGCAGTTCACGGCGATGCAGCGCAGACTGGCGCTGGCGAACGTCTCCGATGTCGACCCGCCCCGGGTGCTTGAGCTACTGTTCGCCACTCACCCGAGTGCGACCCGCCGGATCGCGGCCGCCCGCGCCTGGCAGGCCGGACCGGGACGGACGGTGAGCGGTACGACGAGCGGTACGGCGAGCGAAGCGGGGAGCGGGACGGCCACCGAGGCCACCGGCGAGCCGCGTGCGACACCGGGCGATTCCGTTGTATAGTGCAACAAATTTCGAGGAGGTAGGAACGCCGTGCCCGGCCGCGAGTCGTCCATCGACACCATCCAGCGCGAGCTGACCGCCTTCGCCCGCCGTGCCCGGCACAAGGCCTCCCAGCTGCACCCCGACCTCTCCCTGGTCACCTACAGCATCCTCGACCTGATCACCGAGCGCGGCGGCTGCCGGGCCGCGGACGTGGCCGCGCACTTCATGCTCGACAAGTCCACCGTCAGCCGTCAGGTCACCGCCCTCGAGAAGCTCGGGCTGCTGCGCCGCGAGGCCGACCCGGACGACCAGCGCGGCCAGATCCTGCGCGCCACCGAGGCCGGGCTGACCCTGCTGCGCGACGCCAACGAGCAGCGGCGCTCGGCCTTCACCGCCCGCTTCACCGACTGGTCCGACGAGGACGTCGCCCGTTTCGCGGCCTACCTGGCCCGCTACGGCGAAGAGGAATAGGCGCGGCGTCTCGCCGCAGCGCGCACCCCGTACGGGCACCGACCCCGGGGCCACCCTCTGGCCCGTCATCGGCGCCGACCTCGGTACCGCTCTCGACACCGGCCGCCCGGGGTGCGCCCCACCGCCCCCACGGTGTACAGAGGAGGAGTGCCCCTCCGGCAGCGTCCCGAAGAGCCGCGTCCTCGCGCCCGCCGCCGCTCCTGGCGACCTGACCGCCACGTGCTGACGGCGCTGCCGCCCGCGCTGATCGTCCTGATCACCGTCGTCGACATCCTCTCCCCCTCCCAGGTCCACCTGGGCCCGCTGCTGATCGTCGCCCCCGCCCTCACCGCCTCCTTCGCCGGCCCCCGCGCCACCGCCTGGGTCGCCCTGCTCGCGCTCGCCGCGCTCACCGTCATCGGCGCCGTCCGGGACAGCCTGACCAGCATCAACATCGAGAGCCAACTCAGCGCGCAGGTCATCGTCTCGGCCCTGATCGTCGGACTGCGGGTGCTGCGCGACCGGCACGAACGCGAGCTGGCGCGGGTCCGCTCGGTCTCCGAGGCCGCCCAGCGGGTGCTGCTGCGTCCGCTGCCGGAGCGGCTCGGGCCGCTGCACCTGGCCTCCGTCTACCTGGCCGCCGAGGCCGAGGCGCAGGTCGGCGGTGACCTCTACGCGGCCGCCCGTACGGCCACCGGCACCCGGCTGCTGGTCGGTGACGTGCGCGGCAAGGGCCTGTCCTCGCTCGGAGACGCGGCGCTGCTGCTCGGCGCCTTCCGCGCCGCCGCCCACCTGCACGCCGACCTGCCGGACCTCGCCGCCTACCTGGACGGCAGCGTCAGCTGGGACCTCGCCCAGTTGGCCGAGCAGTCCCGGCAGGCCCGACTGGCCCGCCCGTCGCTCCGCCAGGGGCAGCAGGAGGCACCCGACGAGGGCGGCGAGTCCTTCATCACCGCCGTGCTGCTCGACATCCCCGACGACGGCTCGCCGGTCCGCCTGATCGACTGCGGCCACCCGCCGCCGCTGCTGCTCCGCCCCGAGGGCATCACCACCCTCGCCGCCCGCCGCCCGGCGCCCCCGCTCGGCCTCGGCGAGCTCGCACCGGTGGAGTACGAGGTGGAGACCTTTCCGCTCCGCCCCGGCGACCGGCTGCTGATCTACACGGACGGGGTGATCGAGGCCCGCGACGCCCAGCGCCGCTTCTATCCACTCACGGAGCGGGTGGCCGCCTGGCAGACCGAGCGCCCCACCGCCCTGCTGAACCGGCTGCGCCGCGACCTGCTGGCCCACGTCGGGGGGAGGCTGGACGACGACGCGGCGATGGTCGTCGTCGAGCGGCTGCCGTAGCGCGGGCCGGCAGGGCCGCCACGGCCCCGCCAGGAGCGCCGGGGCCGCCAGGGGAGCGGGGACGCGGCCCGCCGAGGGCTCAAGGCTTGTACGGCAGTTGCGGCACGTCGAAGCAGTTGGCGGTCATGTCCGGTACCTGGGTGACCCAGCCGCCCCGGCCGCCCTGCGCGGAGTCCTGCCAGCGGGCCGCGTTGAGGCAGGCCCGGGTCGGGCCGGTGGGCGGGGGGCGGGGGACGAAGGAGGCGGGCAGGATCAGCCCGTGTGCGTCGTAGGGCTCGGCGCGGTTCATGAAGGCCTCGACGCAGCCCCGGGTCGGGGCGGCCGCGCAGGAGTCCAGCGCGTCGGCGAGCCACTGCGCGCCCGCCCACCCCTCCAGTTCCCAGGCGGACAGCCGGCCGGCCCGTTCCGGGGAGTAGCGGGCCATCGCGGTGCGGAAGTCCCGCACCGCCGGGTACTGCTCGTCCTCGTAGTCGAGGCTGGAGGAGGTCGCCCAGAGCGCGTTGCGGCAGTTCGGCGAGGAGGCGTAGTCGGTGCGCACCGACTCCGACCAGTTCTGCACGTTGGTCACCTTGGCCGCGACGGTGACCCCCGCCTCGTCCAGCGCCCGGCACAGGGCCGCGTTGCCCCGGGTGTCCATCGCGTCGAACAGCAACTGCGAGCCGTCGGCGCGCACGGCCGCGGCCACCGCCTGGAAGTTCGGCAGGGCGAAGTCGACGGTCTGGAGCAGCACCCGGTAGCCCTCCGCCTCCAGCCCGGCCTTCAGCTGTCCGGCGTAGCGGGCGGAGTCGGACTGGTTGTAAGCGACCACGGCGGCGCTACCGGCGCCCAGGCGCTGCTTGAAGAAACGGAACACCTCGGTGCTCTGGTACAGCGTCCCGTTCCAGCCGACCGCCCGGCCGTCGCGCGGGGCGGCGCTGCCGTAGATCCCGTACAGGTGCGGCCAGCGGTCGTACGCGGTGCCGATCGGCTGGCCGCCGACGTCCGGGACCGCCTTGCCGCTCACGTACGGCGCGCCCGCGTAGTCCAGCACGCTGCCGCTGACGAAGGCGAAGACGTGCGCCTGGTCGATCAGCCGGTGCACACAGTCCTGGTTGCCGACGCCGCTTCCGCCGTCGTCGCAGGTCACCAGCTTGACGGTGCGCCCGTGCAGGCCGCCGCGGTCGTTGAGGGCCTGGAAGAAGGCCTGGGCGCCGTAGCGGGGGCCGCTGAACACCTCGCTGCCGACGGGGCTGGTGAGGGAGGTGACGATGCCGATCCGGATCTCGGTGGCGGTGACGCCGGTGTCCGACGCCGGGTTGCCGCCCGCACCGGTGGTGCCGCCGGCGGTGCTGCCGGGTGGGCGGGCGCGGGCGGTGAAGGCGGACTCCGGCAGGCGGGTGCCGCAGCCGGTCAGCGCCAGGGCCAGCGCCAGCAGGACCGCCGTCAGGGCCGCTGCCGGGGCCCGCACCGGAGCGCGGCCGGGCCGCCGGCGCGGGATCGCGTCGGCGGCCCGGCGTCGCGGCGGGGCGGTCGGCAGAACGGTCGGCGGAACGGTCGGCGGGGCGGTCAGCTGCATCCGGGGACCGGCGTGCCGCTGGCACCGCCGGCCTGGGTGAGCAGGCCGCACAGGGTGGAACGGGAGACCTTCCAGGTGCCGTTGTCCAGGACGGCCTGGCCGGTCGCGCTCGGCTCGACCTCGTTGCCCTGGAGGGAGAGCGAGTAGGTGACGGTCGCGTGGGTGGCGTCCATGAAGGCGACGTCATTGACCTTCGCCTGCACCTGGCCGACCCGCGGATCCTGCGAGAAGCCCTGGAGCACGGGCAGCAGCGCGTCACCGCCCTCGAGCAGCTTCGCCTTGTCGGCGATCGGGGTGGCGGGGTCGAAGAAGCGCTCCCAGTTGGTGGTGATGGCGGCCTTCGCGGCGGCCGGATCGGCGGGAGCGGTGCCGGTGGCCCCGGCTCCGGCGCTCTCGCTCTCCGTCGCACTGGCGCTGGCGCTGGGGCTGGGGCTGGCACTCGCGCTGGCACTCGCACCCGCGCTCGCCGACGAGGAGGCGGCGGAGCCGGACTTGCCGCTGCTGCACGCCGCCGCCGAGCACACCAGCAACAGCGCGAGCAGCCCGCCCGCCGTCCGCCGGAGGAGGCCGCTGCCCTCGGGGGTGCCGCTTCGCGTCAGGTGCATGGTGATCCCTCTCGACTTCGCCGCCCGGGCCGGTCGCGCGGTGGGCCCAGGCCCGCCCTCGCTGTCCCGGATGCTGTTCCAGGCCGATCCTGGAAACGTCTCAAGTGACACCATGAAGGCGGATCCATGAGCGAATCGCAATCCGACGGAGAAATCACCCGTAACGCCCCGGGGGTTTCCCCCGTCCGGCGCGGTGCCCGCCTGCTGGGGACCGTCCTCGGCGGGCGCGAGTGGGCGGGCTGGCTGCTCGTCGCGGTCGGCGCCGTGCTGTGCGTGCTCGGCTGGTACGGGGTCGCCGGCGAGCGCTTCGTCGAACAGCAGGTCCCCTATCTGGCCTCCTCCACCGTCCCCGGCGCGGCGCTGATCGTGGCGGGCGTGCTGCTGGTCGCGCTGCGGCAGCCGCCGCGCACGGACCCCCTCACCGACCGCCGGGTGGAGCGGCTGTACGACCTGCTGGTGGAGTCCGACACCGCCCCGGCACCCGGCGACCCGGCCGACGGGCGCGAAGGCCGGGTGGCCGTCCCCGAGGGCACCCGCTACCACCGGCCGGACTGCCCGCTGGTCCTCGGCAAACCACGGGTCGGGGCCGTGGACGCGGCGGCCGTCCGGCAGCGGCGCCTGACGCCCTGCCTGCTCTGCGAACCCGGCTCCCCCGCCGCCCCTGACTCACCCGACTCCCCCGCCGCCCCTTCGGGTGAACCCCCACCACCGGGCAGCTGATCCGATGGACACACTCCTCGCCGTCGCCCCCGACTCGCTCGGCCTCACCGTCGACCTCGCCCTCGCCGGGCTCACCGTCGGCAGCGCCGCCGCGCTCAGCGGCATCGGACTGGTCGTCTGCCACCGCGCCACCGGGGTGCTCAACATCGCCCAGGGCGCCCAGGCCATGGCCGTCGCCTACCTGCTGCGCGACCTCGTGGTGGTCCGCCACTGGCCGGTCTGGCCCGCCGTCGCCTGCTGCCTGCTGGTCGTCGCCCCCGCGCTCGGCGTGCTGCTGGACGTCCTGGTCTACCGCCCCCTCCAGCGGCACGGCGCCGGACCGGCCGAGACCATGGTCGCCGGGCTCGGCGTGTTCGTCCTGCTCATCGGCGCGGCCGTGCTGCTGTGGGGCGCGGCGCCGCTGGCCGGAGCGCCCTCGCCACTCGGCGGCGCCCCGATCCGGCTGCCCGGCGGGCACTCCCTGCGGCCCGACACCGTCGCCCAGCTCGCCGCCATCCTCGTGCTCGGCCTCGCCGTCGCCGCCACCACCCGGTGGACCGGTTTCGGCCTCCGGCTGCGCGCCGTCGTCGACGACCGCCGGCTGGCCGCCCTCACGGGCGTCGACGCCGACCGGGTCTCCGCCGCCGGCTGGGCCTTCGGCACCTTCACCGCCGGGCTGGTCGGCGTCGCGCTGGCGCCGTACCTGCTGCTCGACCCGTACGGGCTGCCGCTGCTGGTGATGGAGACCATGGCCGTCGCGGTCGCCGCCCGCCTGCGCAGCATCCCGGTCGCCGTCGCCACCGGGCTCGGGCTCGGCATCGCCCAGGCCGAACTCACCCGACTGCGGCCCTCCGGGCAGTTGCTGCCGCTGGTCGAGGCGGTGCAGTCCAACCTGTTCGTGGTCGCGCTCCTGGCCACCGCGCTGCTCGCCGGGCCGCGGATCACCGGCGAGCCGGGCGCGGCCGCGCCGCTGGCGGCCCGTCACGGCGGCGCCGGGCCGGGCGGCGGCCGCGGTGGGGGTGGCGCTGGGGCTGGCGGCGGCCACCGGCGGCCGGCGGGGGCGGTCTGCCTGGTGCTGCTCCTGCTGCCGTTCGGCTTCCGGGGCAACGACCTGCGCAGCGCGCTGGCCGTGCCCGCGCTCGCCCTGGTGCTGCTGTCCATCGTGGTGGTCACCGGCTACGGCGGGCAGATCTCGCTCGGGCAGGCCGGCTACGCGGGCCTCGGCTCGCTCGGCACCGCACTGCTGATGTCCGGTCGCATCCCCGGCCTGCCGCCCCTGCCCGCCGCGCCCGCCCTCCTGCTCGCCGTCCTCGCCACCGCCCCGCTCGGCCTGCTCACCGGCTGGCCCGCGATCCGCCGCCGCGGGCTCGCGCTCGCCCTGGTCACCTTCGCGGTCGGCACGGCGATGAGCCGCTTCGTCTTCGAACAGCCGTACGCGACCACCGGCCTCGTTCTCGACCGGCCCGCCTTCCTGGCCGGGGACCGCGCCTTCTACCTCGCCGAACTGCTGCTGCTCGGCCTCGGCCTGCTCGCCGTCCGGCGCCTGCACGGCGGGCGGACGGGCCGCGCGCTGACGGCCATGCGCGACCACGAAGCCGGCGCGGTCGCGGCGGGGGTGGACGTCCCGGGCCTCAAACTCCTCGCCTTCACGGCGGGCGCGGCCCTCGCGGCCCTCGGCGGCGGCCTGCTGGGCCTCGCGGGGCGCGCCTTCGACCCCGCGTCCTTCGACCCGGTGCGCGGGCTGCTCTGGTTCGCCGCGGTGGTGGTCGCCGGTGCCGACAGCGCACTCGGCGCGGTCCTGGCGGCCGCCCTGCTGATCGGCCTCGACGCGGGCACGGTCGCAGGCGTCTCGGCCGTGGCCGTCGGCGCCCTCGCCGCCGCCATCGGCCGCCTACCCGGCGGGCTGGCCGCCCTCCCCCTACGACGCGGCCACGGCCCCGGCAGGACGACGGCGCCACCACTGCCGCCGTCACGGCTCAGCCCGACGGGGCGCGGAGTACGGGCGACGCTGGAGCGCCGACCGTGAACGCCGGTGTGCGGCAGAGCACTTGGGGCACCTGCGCAGCGCGGAGAGACGGCGCCGCGACAGCAGGCGTCTGGCAAAGGCCGTCCACGGCCTTTGCCACACCCCCGGGGACCGGCCCACACCACTGCCCGCCGACCCGACCGAAAGAGGCCGCCAACGCCCGACCTGCGTCCGCCGTGCAACGGAACACCACAGCGGCCCCCGGAATCGGCAACCGTCGGTCGGGGCATCCTGCCTCACCGCACCGGCCGCAACCGCGCGCCCACACCGCCAACCACTGCCCCGGCACGGCGCACCGCCGCGCTCACGGCCCCATGCCCCACCGCCCGGGCACCCGGCCCACCCCACCGGCCCGCACCGCTCCCCGCCGAACCCGCCGAAGGACTCGCCATGAACTCCACGCCCGCCTCCGCCGCCCGGCTCACCGCCCGGGGTCTGGTGCGGCGTTATGGCGGGATCGAGGCGGTGGGTGGGGTGGATCTGGTGGCGCCGGCCGGGCGGATCACGGCGTTGGTCGGGCCGAACGGGGCGGGCAAGAGCACCCTGTTCGACTGCCTGGCGGGGACCGCCCGGCCCGATGCCGGGCGCGTGCTGCTGGGCGGGCGGGACGTGACCGGGGTGGCCGCGCACCGGCGGGTGCGGCTGGGGTTGGCGCGGACCTTCCAGCAGATCGCCGTCTTCCCCACCCTCTCGGTGGCCGACAACGTCCGGGTGGGCGCCGAGCAGCGCGGGGCCCGGGTCGACGCCCGGGCGGCTGCCGAGCGGACGGACCGGGCGCTCGGGTTGCTGGGGCTGCGGGGTGTCGCCGCCGAGCCGGCGGGGGCGCAGCCGACCGGTGTGCTGCGGCTGGTGGAGTTGGCCCGGGCGTTGGCGGGCGGACCTCGGGTGCTGTTGCTGGACGAGCCGGCGGCGGGGCTGGACGCCGCCCAGACGGCCCGCCTGGTGTCCGTGCTGCGTGGCCTCGCGGAGCGCGGCATGGCGCTGCTGCTGGTGGAGCACGACGCCGAGCTGGTGGCCGAACTGGCCGACTCGGTGTACGCGATGGCGGCGGGCCGGGTGGTCGCCGCCGGTCCGACGGCGGCCGTGCTGGCGGACTCCCGGGTCGCCGGGGTGTGGGGGTCGTCGACGTGATCGCCCGCCCCGTTCCCCGTGTCCGCTCCTTCGGCGGCCCGCCCGCTCCCGGAGTGGTCGCATGACCGTCGCCGCAGCCCTGCGCGCGGCCCGGGTCCGGTACGGCCCGCTGGAGGCGCTGCACGGCGTGGACCTCGCCTTTCCCTCCGCCGCCGTCACCGTCCTGCTCGGCCGCAACGGCGCCGGGCGCACCAGCGCCCTGCACGCGCTGGCCGGGGTGGTGCCGTTGTCGGGCGGGCGGGTGTTGTGGCGGGGGCGGGACATGACCCGTCTCTCCGTCCACCAGCGGGTGCGGCTGGGGCTCGCGCTGGTGCCCGCCGAGCGCGGGGTGTTCGGCGCGCTCAGCGTGGCCGAGAACCTCGGCTTGGGCGGCCCGGGCCGGGCGGAAGTGCTCGACCTCTTCCCGGAGTTGACCGCCCTGCTGGACCGTCGCGCGGGCACTCTCTCCGGCGGCCAGCAGCAACTGGTGGCCATTGGACGAGCGTTGGCGGCGCGCCCGGGCCTGCTGCTGCTCGACGAGCCCGAACGCGGCCTCTCCCCCGCCGTCGTCGCCCGGTTGCACGCCCGGCTGCTGGCCGACGCCGCCAGGGGTCGTACGGTGGTGCTCACCGCGCAGTCGTTGCCGCGTACCCTCGCGGGGGTTGCCGTGGTGCACGTGCTGCACCGGGGTGAGGTGGTCTTCTCCGGCGAGCCCGGGGAACCGCTCCCGAGGCGGTTCGTGCTCTCCCCCTGACCGCACCCCGGCCGTGCTCCGCCGCCCGGCCGCAGGGTCCGCCGGCCCGCCGGCTCACGGCTTGTACAGGTAGGGCGTGGTGGTGCTCAGCTGAGCGAAGCCGAGGCGCTGGAGGATGGGGCGGCTCTGGTCGCTCGCGTCGACCTGGAGGTACTCGTAGCCGAGCTCGGCGGCGCAGCGGGCGCGGTGGGCGACCAGGGCGCGGTAGACGCCGCGGCCGCGCCAGGCGGGCACTGTGCCGCCGCCCCACAGACTGGCGAAGCCGGTGCCCGGGTTCAGTTCCATCCGGGCCGCGCTGACCGGCTGGTCGCCGGCCATGGCGAGGACCATGGCGACCGTCTCCGAGCCCGGCCGGAGGTGGTCGAGCAGCCGCTCGCGCAGACCGGGCGAGTGGGTGCCGAAGGCCTGGTCGTGGGCCGTCACCATGAGCTCCACCCCGGCCGGGTCGGTCACCGGCTCCAGTCGGACGCCTTCGGGCAGCACCGGGTCGGTCGGCAGGTCCGCGATCCGGGCGATCATCAGAGCCTCGTCCGGTCCGGCGGTGAAGCCGGCCGCCCGGAGCCGTCGCCCGAGGTCGGCGGGGCCGTCGTGGGCGTACGCCTTCCACTCGAACTCGCGGCCCAGGGCGGTGAAGTAGCGCACCTGCGCGGCGATCGCCGCGTCCGCCCCGGACTCGTCCAGGGCCGACCAGACGACGCCGTTCCAGTCGTGCTCCCCGCCCACCAGGCGCATCACGGCGCCGTCGCGTTCGACGCGGACTCCGGGGCCGTCCGGCCGGGCGTCGCGCCTGACCCGTTCGTCGAAGTGGGCGAGTACCTGATCACGGTCCATTCGATGAGTCCACCACGGCCCTCCGCGGTGTACCACCGATTATCCGGACGGTGCCACGACCCTGCGGCCTCGCCCGTCCCCCGGCTTCCACCCGCCCGTCCTCTCCGCCTTCCACCCGTTCCGCCCGTTCCGCCCTGGGCGCCCTGATCAGCTCGCTCGGCGCCTCCGCGGGCCCCCGATGGCGTCCAACACCTCCCGGGCGGCGGCCAGTTCCTCCAGCTGCCGGGCGGTCCGGGCGCGTTCGCGGGCCAGGCCGGCGAGCAGTTTCCGGGCAGATCGGGCCGGGGCGGCGGCGCCCTGGCAGCCGTAGGCCCGGCAGGATCTCGGCGATGGCGACGCTGTTGCGGCCGGCCGCGAGGAGCATGCGGATGCCGTGCACGGTGCCCACGTCCCGCTCACCGTACTCGCGGTAGCCGCTCGGTCGGCGTTCGGGGACGAGCAGCCCCTGCTCCTCGTAGTAGCGCAGGGCCCGCGGGGTGACGCCAGTCCGCCGGGCGAGTTCTCCGATCCGCAACGCGGCACGTCTCTCGTGCGGGCGTTCCGCCGTGGCCGCGGCCTTGACCCTGCCGTCGGCGTGAGGGTCTGGCGTAACCGCCGCGCCGAACGAACGGCCCACCTCAACCACCCTTCACCCCGACGCCGTTGCGGTTCTCTGTCCGGGCCCGGTGGGCCGGTCCCCGGCCGGGGCGCCGCTGGCCGTCCGCCGTGACGCGACCGTGTGGAACCGCACGCCGGGACGGGACGGCGACCTGCCCGCCCTCAGGGCGCGGCCGGCCGCGGGCGCCGCCGAGGCCGTGGTCCGGGGCTTTCGGCTCCTCGACGCCACGGTCCTCACTCCCACCCCGACCATCGGCCGCCCCGAGGGCACCGTGCTGCTCAGCGGCGATCCCGAGGCCTTCGCCGCGCACCGGGCGACGCTGCGCGCCCTTAGCACCGTGCACCACACGGGCGCGGAGCCGGAGCGGGCGGCGGCCTTCGACGCGGCGCTGCTGGACCTGTTCTGGACCACCATGCACGGCTGGGTCCACGCCATGGCGCCGGCCCGGGCCGAGGGGCATCACCGGGCCGAACTCGCCCCGTACTCCCACGGCTTGCCACGTCTCCTGCCGTCGCTGATCGAGGACTTCGCCCACCGCACGCACTACCGCCGCCACCCGGGCGCCCGCAGCAGCGTGGCCTCCGCGGCGGCCGGGCCGGCGCACGTCGCCCACACCGCCCGGACTCGCGGCATGGACACCTCGGTCCTGGACGCCGCGCTCGCGGTCACCCGACGGGCGGTCACGGCGGGGCACGGAGCGGACGGCATGTCCGCCTGGGTCGACCTGTTCGCGGAGTAGCCGGACGGGTGGTCGGCGAAGGGGTCCCACCGGGAGCGTCGTGGACTCACAGGTCCCAGCTGCACCCGGCCGCCCACTCCTCCACCGTCTGCCAGTGGATCTGGGGGTGGGCGGCGTGCAGGGCGTCGGTGTCGATGTCGAGGCCCCGGTCCTGGAAGTAGCGGAACATCGCAGCCAGGTCGTGGCAGTAGGTCTCGACGACGGCGAGCGGCACCTCCTCGCAGCGGATCGGGCGTCCGCCGGCGGCGGTGATGGCGGCGGCGATCTGTTCGCCGGTGCACCACTGGGAGGCGAGGTCGATGCGTCGGCCCGGGTAGGCGTCGGGGTGGGCGAGGGTGTGGGCAGCGAAGGCGCCGATGGTCTCGGCGGAGATCACCGGGAGGGGGGCGCCGGGCGGCATGGGGAGGTGGAGGACGCCCTTGCGGAGGGACTGGAGGGTCCAGTCGTTGGCGTAGTTGTCGAGGAAGGCGGCCGGGCCGAGGACGGTCCACGACAGGGCGAGGCCGGCGAGGTGCTGTTCGATGCGCTGCTTGGTGTCGAAGTGCGGGATGCCGGTGGAGCGGTCGGCGTTGGCGGCGGAGGTGAAGACCACGTGCCGCACGCCGGCGGCGGCTGCCGCGTCGAGCAGGGCGGTGCCCTGGCGGATCTCGGTGTCGAGGTCCGTCCCGAAGGGCGTGGACATCGCGAACAGCGCGCCCGCGCCGTCCAGGGCGGCGGCCAGTGAGGCCGGATCGTCGAAGTCGGCGCGGACCGGTTCGGCGCCGAGGGAGGCGAGCCGGCGGGCGGCCGGGGAGTGGACGTCGCGGGTCAGGGCCCGGACCGGGCGGCCGGCGCGCAGCAGTGCGCGGGCGGTGGCGCCGCCCTGGGCGCCGGTGGCGCCGGTGACGGCGACGGGCTCGGTTATCTGCGTCATGCAGGTAAAGCTACGGAAGCATGCCTGCGTCGCGCAACTAATTATCCGCGGCCCGGCTACCCTTCCCCCATGACGCCCACCCGCGACGAACTGATGGCCCAGCTGTGGCCGGTCTCGCGCCGCTACCTGGCCTCCTACGTGCTGTTCAACCAGGCCGTCGCCGACCACCTCGGCATGCACCCGACCGACGTCCAGTGCCTCAACCTGCTCACCCTCGAGGACGGCCCGGTCACCACCGGCCGGATCGCCGAGCTGACCGGCCTCACCAGCGGCTCGGCGACCCGGCTGGTCGACCGGCTGGAGAAGGCGGGCCTGGTGACCCGGCAGCGGGACGCGGCGGACCGCCGCCGGGTGCTGGTGGCCGTCCTCCCCGAGGCGCTGACCCGCTTCGGGGAGGTGTGGCGCACCCTCGGCGCCGACTGGGCGGCGATCTTCGCCGAGGACAGCGAGGACGAACTCGCTTTCCTGCTCCGGCACATGAACCGCACCGTGGAGCTCGGCCACCGCCAGATCGCCCGCCTCGGCGGGACGGACCGGGCCTGACCGGCGCCGCCCGGGACTGGCCGCCGGCCGGGACTGGCCGCCGGCCGCGAGTGACCGCCGGCCGCGAGTGACCACCGCCCGGGCCCGGGCTGGGCCGACGAGGCCCGACCGCTAGGTCTTCCGCAAGTCCGGCGCCGGAGCCCCGATCAGCAGCCGCCGCACCGCGTCCCACGCCGTCCGCAGCGCCGCCGCGCAGGCCCGGGTGTCCGAACCGAGCAGCCGCAGCCACGCGCCGCCGTCCTGGGGCAGCACGCTGACCCCGAACAGCAGGCCGCAGTCGGCCAGCGCCTCGTGCAGCGCGTCCGCGATCCGCGCGGCCGGGGCGAGCGGGCTGAGCACGTACAGGCTGGACATCACGTCGTGCCCGCCGAGCACGGCTGGGCCGGCGGTGCCGCCGTCCGCGGGCTCCAGCCGCACCGTGTCCAGCGCCACCAACTCGCCGTCGGGGCGCCGCACTTCGAGGTCCGAGGCGAACACCTGGTAGGCGTGCCGTTCGCCCCGGGCGAGCCGGCCGGCCAGCACCGTCTCCCCGGCCACCACCGTCGCCGAGGCGTCCACGGTCAGCACCGTCCGCTGGTAGAGCCGCGAGTCGACGAAGGGGATGACCGGCTCGGGCAGGTACTCGACGTAGGAGCCGGGCCCGGCCGACAGGTTGAGCAGCTGGGTCGCGTAGTCGTGCTCCATCCGGTAGACCTTGGTGGCCGCCTGGGTGGTCAGGTGGACGGCCGTGTCGGCGCCGCAGCGGACGTCCGTGCGCAGCCGGTCGGCCTGGAGGATGCCGCCGCCGGTGGACATCAGCAGGGTGACGGCGAGGTCCGGGCGGGCCGGGTCGAAGTAGAGCGGGCGCATGATCTGCAGCGGTGACTTCTGGTAGTGGCCGGTGAGTTCGGTGCGCCCGCCGATCCGCTCGAAGGCCAGTTCCAGCAGTCCGACCTTGCCGGGGCGCCCGACCGCGAGGGTATCGGGCGTCCCGGCGTGGCGCCGGACCTCGTACGGGACGCGGGCCGGCTCGTAGTGCCGGGGGTCGAGCCGAGGCACCGGCCGCTGCGCCGCCATGGTCACGCGGGGACCTTCCGGAAGGTCTCCAGGAAGGTAGCGATCTCCTCCAGGCCTTCGCCGGTCAGGCAGTTGGTGAGCACCACCGGGCCGCCCTCGCGGACCCGCCGGGCGTCGGACTCCATGACGCCGAGGTCGGTGCGGACGTACTGGGCGATGTCGATCTTGTTGATGACGAGCAGTTCCGACTCGGTGATGCCCGGCCCGCGCTTGCGGGGCATCTTCTCGCCCTCGGCGGTGTCCAGGACGAACAGGAAGAGGTCGACCAGCACCGGGCTGAAGGTCAGCGTCAGGTTGTCGCCGCCGGACTCGAACAGCAGGGTGTCGACGTCCGGGAAGCGCTCGAGGATCTCCGCCCCGGCCGCCAGGTTCATCGTCGGGTCGTCCCGTACGGCGGTGTGCGGGCAGGCGCCCGTCTCGACGCCGACGACCCGCTCGGGGTCGAGCACTCCGGCGAGGGTGCGGCGCACGTGCTGGGCGTCCTCCTGGGTGTAGATGTCGTTGGTGATGACCGCCGGGCGGTGGCCGCGCGCGATCAGCACCGGGACGAGCGCCTCGATCAGCGCCGTCTTGCCGGAGCCGACCGGGCCGCCGATGCCCACCCGGAGCACGTTCTCGGTCATGCTGTCTCTCTCTCCCTTGCTCGTTGACTTTCAGCTCGCGAACAGCCGGGCCTCGGCCCGCTCGTGCCGTCCGGACATCGCGTCGGCGACCGGCACGCAGCCGCCCAGGTCCGCCGATTCCCGTACCAGGGCGGCCGCCACCACCTCCCGGATGACCGGCGCGGACGCCCGCAGCACCACCTGCGCCCGTCGGTGGTCGGTCAACCGCAGCCGCAGCGCGGCGCCGACGAAGCTGGTGCAGAAGGCGAACAGATCGCTGGCGACGGCCTGTTCGACGGGCACGGCGGCCGAGGCGTAGGCGACCCCGGCGGCCACCGCCTGGCAGCCGGGAGCGCGCTTGGCGGCAACCAGTTCGGCGTACCGGTCCAGCGGCTCGCCGCCCACCGACTCCCGGGCGACGTCCAGGAGTTGGCGTCCGGTGCGAGTGGCGGCCAGGCGCAGCTCGCGGTTGAGCTTGGTGGCGTGCAGCCGCTGGTCGGTCTCGGCCAGCAGCTCCCAGTCCCCGGCCGAGGCGGCCCGGTGGGCCAGGGCCAGCGCCGTGGCGTCGGACGGGCCGACGCAGTGCCGCAGCAGGTCGGCGAGCAGCCCGGGCACGGCGTCCGGGGTGACGGCCTTGGCCTGGGCGTAGCCCTCCAGACCGTGCGAGAGGGTGTAGAAGCCGCTGGGGAAGGCGGAGTCGGTCAGTTGGAGGCTGACCAGCAGGGCGTCCAGGCCGGGGTCGGTGCCGCTCACGTGAGGTAGAACAGGTGGTTGAGCGGCAGCTCACGGGCCGGCTCGATGGTGGCCGGCTCGCCGTCCAGGGTGACCTTGTACGTCTCCGGGTCGACCGCGATCTTCGGCAGCGCGTCGTTGCGCACCATGTGCTGCTTGCCCACCGAGCGGCACCGCCGCACCGGCAACACCTTGCTGTCCAGGCCGAGTTCGGCCGGGACACCGAGGTCGACGGCGGCCTGGGACATGAAGGAGACCCGGGTGGCCTGCTTGGCCCGCCCGTACGCGCCGAACATCGGGCGGTAGTAGACCGGCTGCGGGGTGGGCAGCGAGGCGTTCGGGTCACCCATCAGCGCCCAGTTGATCACGCCGCCCTTGATCACCATCTTGGGCTTGGCGGCGAAGGAGTTGATCGGCCACAGCACGATGTCGGCCAGCTTGCCGGGCTCGAGCGAGCCGATGTGGTCGGCGGTGCCGGAGGCGACGGCCGGGTTGATGGTGAGCTTCGCGAGGTAGCGCAGCACGCGGAAGTTGTCGTTGCGCTCGGTGTCGCCGGCCAGTTTGCCGCGCTGCTCCTTGCAGTGGTGGGCGGTCTGGAAGGCGCGGGTGAAGGACTCGCCGATCCGGCCCATGGCCTGTGAGTCGGAGGAGAAGATCGAGATCACGCCCTCGTCGTGCAGCACGGTCTCGGCGGCGATGGTCTCGGCGCGCACCCGGGAGTCGGCGAAGGAGACGTCCTCCGGGATGTCGTGGCTGAGGTGGTGGCAGACCATCACCATGTCCAGCAGTTCGTCCACCGAGTTGACGGTGTAGGGCAGGGTCGGGTTGGTGGAAGACGGCAGCACGTTGGGCTCGCCGGCGATCCGCATGATGTCGGGGGCGTGGCCGCCGCCCGCGCCCTCGGTGTGGAAGGTGTGGATGGTTCGGCCGTCGATCGCGGAGAGGGTGTCCTCGAAGTAGCCGGACTCGTTGAGGGTGTCGGTGTGGATGGCCACCTGCACGTCGTACTCGTCGGCGACGCTCAGGGCGCTGGCGATCGCGGCCGGGGTGCTGCCCCAGTCCTCGTGCACCTTGAGCCCGCACACCCCCGCCTCGACCTGCTCGCGCAGCGCGCCCGGCAGCGAGCCGTTGCCCTTGCCGAGCAGGCCGACGTTCACCGGGAGGTCCTCGACCGCCTGGTACATCCGGCGGATGTTCCACGGGCCGGGCGTGCAGGTGGTGCCGTTGGTGCCGTCGGACGGGCCGGTGCCGCCGCCGATCAGGGTGGTGATGCCGTTGCTCAGCGCCTCCTGGACCTGCTGGGGGGCGATGAAGTGGATGTGGGTGTCGATGCCGCCGGCGGTGGCGATCAGGTGCTCGCCGGAGATCACCTCGGTGCCGGGGCCGATCACCAGCCGGGGGTGCACGCCGCTCTGGGTGTGCGGGTTGCCGGCCTTGCCGACGGCGGTGATGAAGCCGTCCTTGACGCCGATGTCGCCCTTGACGACGCCGAGCACCGGGTCGAGCACGACGACGTTGGTGATGACCAGGTCCAGTGCGCCCTGGACGGAGGTGGCGGCCGGGTCCTGGGCCATGCCGTCGCGGATGCCCTTGCCGCCGCCGTACACGGCCTCGTCGCCGTAGTGGCCCTGGTTGTGGTCCTTCTCGATCTCGACCACCAGGTTGGTGTCGGCGAGGTGGAAGCGGTCGCCGACGGTGGGGCCGAAGAGGTCGGTGTACTGCTTGCGGGAGAGGATGGCCATCAGCGCTCGCCGCCTTCCTGGTGGTTCTCGGTGTGGAAGTCCGCGCGGGGATGGTCTTCCTTGTGGTCGAGGTTGGTGCCCTTGAAGCCGAGGGCGATCGCCCGGTCGATGGCGCGGGCCCGGGTGGCGGGCGCGGTGACGCCGCCGTCCACCAGGTTGCTGAAGCCGACCAGGCGGCGGTGGCCGCTGAACTCGGCGAGGGTGACGTCCTTGGTGTCGCCGGGCTCGAAGCGCACGGCGGTGCCGGCCGGGATGTCGAGGTGCTTGCCGAAGGCCGCGTTGCGGTCGAAGTCGAGGGCGCGGTTGGCCTCGAAGAAGTGGTAGTGGGAACCGACCTGGATCGCCCGGTCGCCCGTGTTGCTGACCGTGATGACGGCCTTGGCGCGGCCGGCGTTGATCTCCACCGGGTCGTCGCCGTACAGGTATGCGGCGCCACCAGACATGGCTGGCCTTCCTCTCTGCCGGGTCAGTGGGGGGTGTGTGCGGGGGTGTGGCTGTGGAAGTGGCCGTGGGAGTGCGGGGGCTGGGGGCCGGCGTCGCCGGGCCCGTGGCCGTGGGGGTAGCCGGGCCCGTGGCTGTGGGCGTAGCCGTGTCCGTGTTCCGCGTCGAGGCCGGCCGCGATGCCGTCCTCGCCGTGGCCGAGCAGGTGCAGCGCCGCCGCCGTCCGGGCCGCGACGACGCCCAGGACCGCGGACGGCCGCAGCAGCGGCCCGCCGTCCCGGACGCCCGGCAGAGCGGTGCGCAGCGCCGGTCCGAAGGAGGCCGGGACGGCCGTCACCCCGGCCGCGCCGAGCAGCCGGCAGCGTTCGGCGCCCTCGGCCGGGTCCGGGTCGCCGCCCGTCAGGGCGACCTCGACCCAGCGGTGGTGACCGTACTGGCGGACCAGCCGGGCGATCCGGAACAGCTCGGCGTCCTCGAAGGGGCCGGCCGCCGGGGCGGTGATCAGGACGGCGGCCTCGTCGCCGGCTCGGGCACCGGCCCGCGTGTCGTCGCGGGCGCCGTCGCGCGTGCCGTCGCGGGTATCGGCTCGGCCGTCGTCCCCGGCGGCGGCGCGCAGCCAGCCGATCAGGTGCTCGGCGGCGCCGAACGGCGCGGTCAGCGCGAGCCGTCCCCGGCCCTGGTCGGCCGCCAGCCAGCGCAGGGCGCGGGCGGTGTCGGCGACCAGCCGGGGGTCGCGGCCGAGCGTCATCGGCACGACGCACACCGGTCCGTCGGTGGCCGCCAGCGCCGACCGTACGGCCTCGACGAGGTGCCGGCCGGCGGCGGCCGTGGCGTGCACGGCGGGTTCGGCTCCGGCGGGGCGGCGTCCCACCAGCGCGGCCAGGTCGCGGCCGCCGTCGCTCTCGTGGCCGCCGGTCAGCACCACGGTGACGGGCCGGGGCGAGGGGGCGGCCTGACGTGCTGCCATAGTTCAGGCGCCGACCGGGTCGTGGCAGGAGACCAGCTTGGTGCCGTCCAGGAACGCGGCCTCGACCTGGAGCAGCGGCAGCATCTCGCGCACGCCGGGCATCACGTCGGCGCTTCCGACGACCTGCTTGCCGATCTCCATGCACTCGGCGACGGTGCGGCCGTCCCGGGCGCCCTCCATGATCGCCTCGCTGATCAGCGCGCAGGCCTCGCTGTAGTTGAGCTTGACGCCCCGGTCGCGGCGTTTGCGGGCCAGATCGGCCACGACGTAGATGTAGAGCTTGTCCATCTCACGCGGGGAGAGATTCACGGGAATCACTCTTCCTTTCCGAGAATCCGATGAATGGCAAGGGAGTTGGACGGCGGGAAGGAGGCGCGGCGCCTGCGGGGTTCACACCCGGCGCAACCGGGGAATCGCCGGCACCGCCGCCAGGAACAGCATGGTGGTCAGCACGAACGGCCAGGTGAAGGCGTGGCCGCCGAAGGGCGCGGAGATCGCGCCGAGCGCCGGGGTCAGCACGGTGGCCGTGGCCGCGCCGAGGACGGCGTAGGCCGCGCTCCAGCCGTCGGGCACGACGAACACCCCGCACAGCGCCAGCGCCACCAGCACGCCGCTGTAGCCGAGCAGCCCCTGCTCGACGGCCTCGGCGGGCGCGTCGAACGCCCAGGCGGTGACCAGCCCGGTGGCGCTGCCCCCGCAGGCCATCAGCCCGGCGAGGCGGCTGGCGGCGAACAGGCCGGCCAGGAACAGCAGGCCGACGTACCACTGGGGCATGAAGAAGATCTGACCGATGTTGGCGAGGAACCCGTGCCACAGCTGCTCCCAGCCCAGCCCGGCTCCCCCGGAGGCCGGTACGGGCAGCGCGGCCGGTCCGGCGTCCTTGTGCCACAGGCGCCGGAAGCCGGGCGCCGCGACCGTGACGGCGGTGGCGACCAGGCAGAACGGCGCGGTGAGCGCCGGCAGCCGCCGCCCCGCCAGCAGCGCCCCGAGTCCGGCCGCGACCACCACGGCGACGGCGGAGCCGAGCACCGCGACCACGACCGTGGCCGGGTGGCCGGGGCCGAGCAGAACGGCGCAACCGAGCGCCACCAGGCACCCGTTGTACCCGGCCAGCCCGGCCTCGACGGTCTCCCGCCGCAGCCCGAGGCCGTACCCGACGGCGGTGGAGACGGCGCTGCCGAGGAGGCCGTACAGACCGTACTGCCAGCCGGCCGCGAACAGCGCGGCGACGAAGAAGAGTCCGCACACGGCGGACGGCATGAAGTCGACCTGGGCGACACCGCGCAGGACTTCGACGACTAACTTGACGGACAGCGGACGGGCGGCCCCGGCGACGCCTTCGGATGCTCCTTCGAAAACACCTTCCCCACCCTTTTGTCGAGCCATACAGCGCACCAATTCCCGGTACGGCCGAGGGCGCTCGGGAGATTGCTCGGGAGCCCGTTCGGCGATTCGCTGGGAACCGTACTCCTGCGCATTGCCGAGCGGGATAGGAACAAGTCGTTACGCCAAATCAACCCACAGTGACGGCCTGGGCGCTGAGCTGCAACATTCTGTTGAATTCAGGGCCGGGGCGGGTGATTGTCGAGGGCGATTCTTTGCGAAGTTTTACTTGCTGCCGACAAACTCGTGAAGGTGGGCATGCCAATAGATTCGCGACAAATTCCCTCAGGCCAGGCAATCCGGACACTCCGGCTGGGGAAATGCTGGGAGGAACGGCCCGGACGTGACGGAAACGTGCATGATCCGGGCGGAATCCGCGTCGAATTCGGTCAGCCGCCCGCGCCTGCTTTCCGGCCGAGTCGGCGGAGCAGGAAGCGCTCCGAGGAGTCCAGTTCGAAGTCGGGCACCGCCAGGTGACCGCCCGGATTGGCGTGCAGCGTCTTCTCCGTCGAACCCAGCGCGTCGTACACGGCCACCGCCCCCTCGCGCGGCACCAGTTCGTCGTCCCACTGCAGCAGGAACTCCACCGGCACACCGACTCGCCGCGCCGCCTCCAGCTGCGCCGCGTGACCGGTCAGCCCGAACACCGCGGCGACGATCCGGGAATCGGCCGCGACGAGCGGAATGCCGATCACGCTGCCCAGCGACAGCCCCCAGTACCCGACCGGGCCGAGCTCGCCACCGGCCTCGGCCTCCAGTGCGTCCAGCACCGCCCGCCACTCCGGGACGGCCCGCTCCGCGAGCGCCGCCGTGTGCCGCGCCACCCACGCGCTGATCGGGCGCCCGACCGCCAGCAACTGCCCGATCTCGGTGGCGAACCGCTCGTCCCGGGCGGTCCGCACCCGCTCGCCGTGCCCGGGGGCGTCCAGCGACACCGCCGCCCACCCGTACCGCGTCACGCACCGGTGGGCGCGCTCCACGACCCCGGGCCCCAGCTTGTGCTGGCCGCCTCCGTGCCCCAGCAGCACCAACGGCCTTGCGGCGAGCGGTGATCCGGCGGGCTGCCAGAGCACGCCGGGAACTCCGTCGACGGTGAAGCAGCGCCGGGTGACGGCGGGCGGGGCGGCGT
The DNA here is from genome assembly GCF_055569215.1 of Kitasatospora sp. NPDC029312. Taxonomy (NCBI): domain Bacteria; kingdom Bacillati; phylum Actinomycetota; class Actinomycetes; order Kitasatosporales; family Streptomycetaceae; genus Kitasatospora; species Kitasatospora sp. NPDC029312. The sequence continues at coordinate 86,340 of NZ_JBVHXY010000027.1, forward strand.
CCGGGGTGTCGTCGGGATCGGCGTCGGGGGCTGCGCCTTCGAAAGCGTCCGAGGTGAAGTGCATCTCCTCATCATGGGGCCGGACACACGTTCGAGTCCTGCCCTTTCACCGCCCTGGCCGATCGTCACCACGAGGTGCGGGCGACGCGGGCCGGGGCGGCCGGGGTCACGTCGGGCGGGCCGGATCAGCGCACCACGTCGAAGACCTGCTTCTGCACGCCGTTCGAGTAGACCGCGTGCTCGACCAGCTTCAGCTTCTGGGCGTCCTTGTCCGTCGCGCTGAACAGACGCTTGCCGGCCCCGAGCAGCAGCGGGTAGACGAGCAGGTGGTAGCGGTCCACCAGGCCCGCGTCCGAGAGGGCCCGGTTCAGGGCCGCGCTGCCGTGGACGATGATCGGTCCGCCCTCCGTCTCCTTCAGGGCCGCGACCTCGTCGAGCGAGCGCAGGATGGTGGTCTCTCCCCAGTTGGAGACCAGGGCGTCGTCGGCGAGGGTGGTGGAGACGACGTACTTCGGCAGCGTCCTGTAGCGCGTGAACTCCGGCATGTCCGGCCACACCGGGCTGAACGCCTCGTAGCTGACGCGGCCCAACAGGACCGCGGCGGCCTCCTGCTGCTCCCGCTCCTTGAGCTCGAAGGCCTCGGGCACGAACTCGACGTCCTTGAAGGTCCATCCCGAGTTGCGGTAGCCGGGTTCGCCGCCGGGGCCCTCGACGACACCGTCGAGCGAGATGAAGGCGCTGGTGATCAGGGTGCGCATGGTGGTTATCGCTTTCTCGCGTGCGGAAGGGGTGAGTACGTAGGCACGGTGCGGGCAGGGGCGCGGTCGGGCTTGCGGGTCAGGCGAGCAGCCCGGCCAGCCACCGCTGCCAGGCGGCCTCGGCGCCCTCCGGTGTCGGGCCGAAGAGGTGATGGAACATCAGGACCATGCCGCCGCCGTGGTGGAAGGTGTGGAGCGCGTCGGCGGAGCGGACCTCGAAGCGCTCCTCGTCCGCCCAGACCACCTCACCCTCCAGCGGCGGCAGACCGGCCGGCTCGGCGTGCACCGGCGCGCCCGTGGCGACCGGGAGCGCCAGCCCGAGGGCGTCCGCGAGCAGCGCCCGCACCTTCGACTCCGCCCGCCCACCGGACGGCGCGGCGGCGAACACCGGTACGGCGGTGCGGCCTTGGAAGTGGGCGAGGTACTCGCGCAGCGTGTGGAGGTGGAACGGCCAACCGCGACGCAGCGCGTCGTACTCGTCCTGCCAGTCGTCGCCGAGCAGCCCGCTGTGGACCACGCGGAGCACGGTGCTGCCGCCGCCCCGCCCCTCGACCAGGTACTCGAAGGCCATGAACCGGCCGTCCTCGCCGGCGGCCGTACGAGTGGCGAGGCGCTTGCCCGGCTCGTAGGCGGTGACCGCCGCCTGCTCGCGGTGGCCCCCGATGTCCATCACGGCGGCCCCGCCCTCGCGCGGCTCCAGCTCGTTGCGGCCCATGAACCAGGAGTCGATCCCCGGTCCGGTGGCGATCGCCTCCCAGACCTCCTCCGGGCTCGCCGGGAGGGTGGTCTCCAGCTCGATCTCGAACGGGTGGGTCATCGCGGGTTCTCCTGTGACGCGGGCGGTGCGGGTGGGGTAGGGGGCGTCGGCGGGGTGGCGGGGACCTGGTGGAGTCCGACGACCACCCGGTGCGTGCGCCCCTCGGGGACCGACTCGTCGTGGTAGCGGCTGACCAGGGCGGCCACCGCCGCGGACAGCTCATCGGCGAAGGCCGCCCGGTCGGCCGCCGAGGCGAACCGCACCTCGGCGTCGATCCCGAAGGTGGCCACCCGCTTCCCGGCCCGGGAGGCTCCGGTGAGCAGCGCCCCGACCTCCTGCACCAGCCGGGAGCCGAGCGCCAGCAGCCAGCGCGCGGACAGCTGGTCCGGCGAGCGCGAGGGGTCCGGGCTCACGGCGGCGAGGACGCTCGGCGAGATCACGTACGAGGCGGCGGTGGCGCGGTACACCCGTTCGGTGACGTTGCCCTTGCGCCGTTCCTCGGCGAGTTCGACGAGCGCGTGCCGCTCCAGCTCCTTCAGGTGGTAGTTGACCTTCTGCCGGGTCAGCCCCAGCCGGGTGGCCAGCATCGCGGCCGAACCGGGTTCGGCCAGCGCGGCGAGGATCCGGGCCCGTATCGGGTCGAGGGACGCCTCGGCCGCGGCGGGTTCTTCGATCACAGCGACATCAAGCACGGTTCCAAGGTCGCACCGACAATAGAACTTGTCAAGAAAAGTTTTCCTGTCGGCTCGCCGCGCCGCCTGTGGCGCCGCCGGGCGCGGCGAGCCTGAAGGGGGTGGCCGGGCGGAGGACCCGCCCGACCACCCCCTTGAGCACCCTCCGGCGGCCGCGTCAGCCGCTCGCCGGGAGGAGGCAGAACGGGTGCCCCTGCGGATCGAGCAGCACGACCCACCCGCCCCCGCCCGGCTGGAAACCCGGGCGGGTGGCGCCGAGGGCCAGCAGCGCCTCGACCGCGACGCCCAGGTCGGCGACGGTGAAGTCGACGTGCAGGCGCTTGGCGCCCTCCGGCCATCCGGGCGCCCGGTGGTCATCCACCCGGACGAAGGACAGACCAGGGCCTCGGGGGGCGCGGAGCGCGGCGAAGTCCTTGTCGCAGTAGGTGAGTTCCCAGCCGGTCGCCTGCCGGTAGAAGTCGGCGAGGGTGACCGGGTCGGCGCAGTCGACGACCACGGTGCTGAGCTGTTCGAGGACGGGCATGAGCGGGCTCCTTGATCGGGTTCCGTACGCCGCACGGGCGGCGCCGTGGAGGATCCTGCCGAGGACGCCCCGCCCGGGTCTTGAACATCCTTGCGCCGCCCTCACGCGACGGACGTGTCGGACCCGCCCCGTACCGTTCGAGGAGTGCTCTCCGCCGAACCGCTCGCCTCGCGCCCCGACTTCGACCTCACCGCCGTCACCTGCCGCGGCGACCACACCCGTTGGTCAGCACCCGAGCTGCGCGGCCACCACCGCGTGGTCCTGGTGCGCAGCGGCCGCTTCCGGCGCCGGGCCGCCGGGGTGACGGTCGACCTCGACCCCACCCTCGCCTACCTCGGCGGGCCCGGCGAGGAGGAGAGCTTCGCCCACCCCTCCGGCGGCGACCAGTGCACCGCGATCAGGGTGTCGGCCGACCTCTGGCACTCCCTCGCCGGGGACGAACCCCGCCGGCCGGCGGCGAGGACGCTGTACGTCGACCCCCGGCTCGACCTCGCCCACCGCCGCCTGCTCACGGCCGCCCGCTCCGGCGACGTCGACTACGCCTTCACCGAGGAACTCCTGTCCCTGCTGGCCCTGGCGGTGACCCGCACCCACCCCGGCCCGACCCCCGCCTCGCCCACCCGGGCCCGTGACCGTGCCCTGGTGGACGCCGCCCGCGAGGCCATCGCCGCCGACCACCCGGCCGCCGCCACGCTCACCGGCCTCGCCCGACTCCTCGGCGTCTCCCCGTACCGCCTGAGCCGCGCCTTCCCCCGCGAACTCGGCGTCACGGTGACCCACTACCGCCACCACACCCGCATCGCCCGCGCTCTCGACCGCCTCACCGCCGGCGAACCCAGCCTCAGCACCCTCGCCACCGACCTCGGCTACGCCGACCAGGCCCACCTCACCCGCACCCTCCGCACCCACCTCGGCCACACCCCCACCACCCTCCGCCACCTCCTCAGCCCGCACACCTCCTGACCAGAAAGTCGACCCCGCCGACTTCCTGCGCACCCACGCCACACACCAACCACTCCACAGCAGGGCCCTGAGCAACTCCGCCACCCCACCCGGGCAGTCCGCGCTCACAGCGCGGTCGGCCCACGAGGGCAACAGCGTGAGAGAGATGAAGCGCAGCAAAGGGGATCAGGAAGTCCGCCCCGCCGACTTCCTTTCCAGCCCCGCGCCCACCCGAGCACCAACCACTGCCGCAGGAAAGCCTTGAGCAGCTCTGCTACCCCGACCAGGCGCGCCAGACTCACAAGATGGCCGGCCCACGGAAAGCGTCTTGGCGATCCCACGGCAGTGACCAACGCCCCTCACCCCATCAGGAAAGCGCCTTCCCACGGCGGTCCCTAAGACCAACTGCCGCGAATGGGAGCAGGAAGTCGATTCGGCCGACTTCCTGATCCAGCCAGGGCGCTCCAGGCTCGGAAGGTGGCCGACGCTGTGAGAAGCAGCCTACGGGTTGTCTTGGAGATCGCTTCAGAATGAGGTCTCTGAGGCTGATATCGACTCCTCAGTCGATACCGCAGCTTCCTCAGCGAACACCTGTCTCACAGGTGCACGTGCGTGGCTCAGGAGGAGACAGGCGCAGGGGACAGAGCTGTGCGCAGCGCGAAGACACCGAGCAAGCCGCCTGCCGTGAACCGCTGAGCGGTCATCACACGGGGACGGGCAACCAGAAAATCCGACACTCGTGCTGCGCCCAGCATGATCAGAGCGTTCACGGAGATCCCCACGATGATCTGTACACCACCGAGCTGCAGCAGTTGCGCCCAGGCCGGACCCGCCTGCGGATCTATGAACTGGGGCAGTAGAGCGGCGTACATGAGAGCGATCTTGGGGTTGAGCAGGTTGGTCAGGAGCCCCATCGAGAACAGGAGGGCGTCGGACACGGGAGGCAGGTCCTGGGACGGAGCGAAGGGTGAGCGACCACCGGGCTTGAGCATGTCCCAGGCCAAGTAGGCCAGGTAGGCGGCCCCGGCGAGTTTGACCACCGTGAACGCAAGCGGCACGGCGGCGAACAGCGCGGACAGGCCGGCGGCCGCGGCCAGCAGATAGCACAGGAATCCCACAGCGGTTCCGCTCAGGCTGACCAGACCCGCCCTGCGGCCTTGGGTAATCGCGCGGGAGGCGAGGTGGATCATGTTCGGTCCCGGAGTCAGGGCCATGCCCAGTTCGACCAGGGCCACTCCTCCCACTGCGGCCGGACTGATCACTGGTCAACTCCCGATTTCCTGCCAGGTACCCAGTACCCGGCGTGGGCGGCGCACAGCGGCGTCGGACGGCTGCGGCGCATCGGCAGGGCCTGCGTCGCTCGCTCAGGATACGGCCCTGCCGATCGGCGTCTCCGTGCACCCTGACTCCAACCGACCAACAGCTTCAACGACTGTCCCGTGACCGCGTTGGTGATCTCCGAGTGATCGGCCGGACAGGTCGAACTGGCTACGGCGCAAGGGTGATGCGCTCGGCGTCATCCGCGCTGGCCTGTCCCACGAAAGCGCGGCCGTCCGAGAGGGCTGCTGCCGGCTTCTGGACCACCTGGTCGGCACTGAGTCCATGGGCCGGCTCATCACCATGGCCGACGATCCCGGCGCCCGGGTCAGGATTGCCGCGTTCCACGCGCTGGCCTGCGACCGTTGCAAGGGCGGCACCTGCGCACCGAGAGCGGACCGGGTCCTCGAACCCGCACTGCAACACCTGGCCTCCGACCCCGACCCGCTGGTCCGGGCAATGGCCGCCGAACCCGTCGGCAAGTTCGCCCCTACCGATGCCCGAGCCGTCACCGCCTTGCGGGCGTCCCACGCCCAAGACCCGAACCCGGCCGTCCGGAAGAAGGCGGGCTGGTTCGTTCCCGGAGAAGCCACCTACGAACGGCCCGTCCCAGGCGCGCTCAGGTAGCGGGAGCCCTGGGGGAAGAGGCCCTGGGAGTGGCCCTGGGAGTCGAGAACGCCGCGGGCGAGGGTGGGGACTGGCCCTGAACGACGCCGGAGCAGGAAGTCGGGCCGGCCGACTTCCTGCTCCAGCCCCCTCCTACCGCCCCGGGAGGGACTCGTGCAGGAAGGCCTTGAGCAGTTCTGTCACCTCGGCGGGGCGTTCGAGGTTCGGGAGGTGGCCGGCCCAGGGGAGTTCGTGGTGGCGGGCGTTCGGGAGGAGGGTGGGGAGGGAGGCGGCGATTTCGCGGAAGTCGGGGACGTCGTGGGCGCCGCCGATGGCGAGGGTGGGGGCGGTGATGCGGGTGAGGTCGACGTCTTCCTGCTGCGGGCCGGTCTTCGCCGCCAGTTGCACCTCGAAGTTGTGGCGCTGCATCCGCCGGACCAGGTCCCGGGTCGGCTCGTCGGCCTCGGGGCCGAGCCAGGTGCGGATGTTGAGTTCGACGGCGCCTTCCAGGTCGCCCGCTTCGAGTAGTTCCTGTTCCTCGGCGTCGAGGGCGAGGAGGGCGCCGCTCGGCTGGTGGCCGGGCCTGGCCGCGCAGAGGAGTGCGAGCGCGGACACCGCCGTCGGCCGGAGTGCCGCGACCGTCAGGGCGATCCGGCCGCCGTAGGAGGCGCCGACGAAGGCGGCGGTCTCGATGCCGAGGTGGTCGAGCAGGGCCAGGACGTCGGCCGCGGCGCTGTACGGGGCTTCGGCGAGGGGGGTGTCGCCGAAGCCGCGGAAGTCGCAGCGGACCACCCGGTGGCCGGCGTCGAGCAGCGGCTGCCACTGCGGGTCCCACATGCGCCGGTCGCAGACCGAGGAGTGCAGGAGGACGACGGCGGGACCAGCGCCTGATACGTCGTGAGAGATGATCACCCGGCGGATGCTAACCGGGCCGGCGGTCGTGCGCGAGCCGGTTGACCGCCGGGTGGAGAGTAAGCGCTTCCGGCCCTGCCTGGGCTCTGGGTGGATGAGGAGGTGCTCATGGGAGAACCGAGGAGCACGCGGGACACCGAGTTCCAGGCGTTCATCGTCGGGGTCTGGCCCCGGCTGGTGCGGACGGCGTTCCTGCTGACCGGGGAGCAGTACGCGGCGGAGGACCTGGTGCAGTCGGCGGCGGAGAAGGCCTGCGCGGCGTGGCCGAAGGTGCGGCGGGCGGACGATCCGTACGCGTACGTGCGGCGGATCCTGGTGAACCAGCACGCCCGGCGCTGGCGCCGGCGCCTTCCGGAGCTGCTGGTGGACGCGGTGCCGGACGCGGCGGGGGTCGAGGACGGCTTCGCCCGTTCGGACCAGCGCGGCGCGCTGCTGGCCGCGCTCGCCACCCTGCCGCCGCGCCAGCGCGAGGCGGTGGTGCTGCGGCACTGGGAGGACCTGAGCGACAGCCAGACGGCCACGGCCATGGGCTGTTCGGTGGGCGCGGTGCGCAGCCACGCGGCGAAGGGCATCGCGCGGCTGCGACAGGTTTCGGCGCTGGTGGAGTTCGAGGGCAGGGCACAGATCGGAGGGACGGTATGAGCACGGACGCGGAGCAGGGCAGGGACGTGTGGGTCGGCCTCGGCCTGGCCGAGGCGGCGGCGGGGGCGGCGGTCGGCCCGGCGCCGGTGGCGGACATCCTGGCGGGCGGCCGCCGGATCCGGCGCCGTCGCCGGACGGTGGTCGGCGCGTTGGCGTTGGCGTCGGCGGTGGTGTTGGCGGGCGGGGCGCTCGCCGAACTGCGTCCGGGGCCGCCGGCCTCCCGTTCGCTCGTGCCGGCCGGCGCGGGGCTCGGCTCGGGCACCGGCGGACCGCCGTCCCCCACGACGGCCACCACAGCGACGGCCACCCCGGCGGCGACCAGCCCCACCGCCCGGGACCCGTTCACCCCCGTCCGGGTGGTGCTCGACCAGGGCAGGACGCCGGACGGCAGGGAGTGGAAGCTGTGGCAGGCGTTGTGGCCGACGGCGCCGAGGGAGCGGGCGTACGAGCAGGCGCTCGCGGTGTGGCAGGAGCGCAGCCCGTACGACCCGGCGGCCGACAAGCCGACGAAGGAGTTCGTCGACCGCTACTACGACCCGGACGCCGACGTGATCAACACCTACTTCACGGTGGACGGGGCGCGCCTGGGCCATGACGCCCAGGGCACCACCCCGTCGCCGGGCAAGCTCGACCCGCGCGACGGGGCGTACATCGGCGGCGGCCTGGTCGGCCACCGGGGCAAGGGTGACACGGTGGCCCCCCTCGACGTGGTCGCGCTGTCCCTCGGCCCGGACATCGCCCGGGTGAAGGTCACCTGGACGGACGGTACGGTCACCGAGCCCCCGATCGTCACGGTGGCCGACTCTCCGCGGCGCGAGGTGGTGGTCGCCCGGCCGGCGGGCAAGCGGGCGGAGCTCTGGGAGTACTTCGACCGGAACGGCGCCGAACTGCCGGATTCAGGAGGTCAGTTCCTCCGCGAGTGATCCACCTCCGGCCGGACGCGGGCCGCTCGGTGTGGCCGGTTCGAGGAGCAGTTGCGCCGCCACGGCCGTCCCGTCGGTGCGGATCTCGCCCGCGAACTCCGCCGCCCGGGCGGCGACCTCCGGGGTCAGCGCCCGCTCGAGCGCGGCCGACAGGGAGTCGACCGTCGGGGCGGGGCCGTCGTGGGCCGCGCCGATGCCCAGGGCGGCGACGCGCTCGGCCCAGTACGGCTGGTCGACGATCTGCGGCACCACGACCTGCGGCGCCCCGGCCACGGCCGCGGTGGTCGTGGTGCCCGCCCCGCCGTGGTGCACGACGGCCGCGACCCGGGCGAACAGGGCTTGCTGGTTGACCTTGCCGACGGCGAAGCAGTCGTCCCCGCCGTCGACCGGTGCCAGGTTCGCCCAGCCCTGGGCGAGCACGATCCGCCGCCCGCTCGCCCGGACGGCTTCGATGGCCACCGGTGCGGCGTCCGGCGCGCCGTGCAGCGGCATGCTGCCGAAGCCCACGTACACCGGGGGCTCGCCCGCGTCCAGGAACGCCGACAGCTCGGCGGGCAGCGGCCGTTCGTCCGGCAGCAGCCATGCGCCGGTCTGTACGACCTCGCGTTCGGCCGGCTGCCGCCAGGGGCCGAGCAGCGGGTCGGTGGCCAGCCAGGGGCGGTCGGTGAACACGTGGTCGCGCACGTTCGCGACTTCGGGGAGGCCGACCGACGTCCGGTGGGCGTTGATCTGCTCCCGGAACAGGGCGTTCATGGTGCCGATGTTGTACTCCCACAGCTCCCGGTTGTCGGTCAGCTCCGGTGGGTAGGGCCGGCTGGGGAACTCGAACGGCCGGTGGTGCGGGGACGGCAGCATGGTCGGCTGGAGCGCGGCGTACGTGTAGCGGGCGCCCACCCGCTCGGCGGCCGACTGCGCGCCGGCCACGGCCGGGAACAGTCCGGTGGCCACGACCGCGCCGCCCGGCTCGGCCACGGCGGCCACCGCCTCGTGGAACTGCCGGACGAGCGTCGCCACCCTCGACGGGAAGTCCGCCGGCGCGGGCGACGCCCCGCTCACCAGCGCGCGGACCGACTCCCCGACCGGCACCATCTCCACGCCGACGGCGGCCAGCCGCTGCGCGAACTCCTCATCGGGTGGCGCGCACACCCGCACCTGCGCGCCGAGCTCCCGCAACTTCACCGCGAGGCCCGCCAGCGGCTGGACGTCGCCGCGCGACCCGTACGTGGACAACACCACTCGCATCTCGTACCTCTCCCGTTCCCCCGGTCCCGCCCTGGGGTTGGAGATTCTGCGGGATGACCGGGGCCTTGCGGCAAGGCCCCCCGTGCGCTATAGGTTGAGAGTGGCGGGGAGTGGGGGTGACGTCGAACTCCATCGGCCCCCGCGTCGGGCGTCAGGTCCGCAGCGCGGCCACGGCCTCCCCGACCAGCGCCCGGGCCCGCTCCACGGTCTCCGTCAGCGCCTCGGCGCCCTCCCCCGCGGCACCCAGCAGGCTCCGCACGCGCTGGCCGAACTCATGCGGTGCGCCTGGGAGTTGTGCGGCGACGGCGAGCGCGCCCTTCTCGTTGAGGCACCAGCGCCGGTTGTGCGCGTACAGGGCCTGCACCAGGATGCCGACCGCCCGGGTGAGGCAGAGCGTGACGTACAGGGTGTCGCCGCGCGTCGCGCCCTTGGCCGCGAGGCCGGTCAGGAACTCCGCCTCCCATGCGCCCGCCGTCAGTGCGTCGCGCAGCGGCTCGGGGTACGTCGCGGTCTGCGCCTTCAGTGCCGCCAACTCGCCCGTACGGTCGGCGAGTACGGCCCCGAGAGCAACCTCGCCGGCGTAGCACGGCGACCAGAAGCCGAGCGGATGCCCGGCCTGGACGCCCACCTCGTAGCGGCCCCCGCGGCAGTCCGCCCACACCTGCTCGACGCGGTCGAGGTCCCGCAGGATCCAGTCGACGGCGACTCCGTCGACCCGCAGCCACGCCCCGCCGTTCACCCACGGCCCCCAGCCGCCCGGGCCGGCCACCTCCACGTCCGGCCCGGCGAGTGCCCGCAGGGCGTCGAGGTCCAGCGGGCCCCGGTAGTACACCCCGAGGTCCCAGTCCGACTCCGGCCGGTGTTCTCCGCGCGCCCGGCTCCCGCCGAGCATCACCCCCACCACGCCGGGTACTTCGGCCAGTCGGCCGGCCATGTGCTCGATGGTCGCTCGCATGCCACGAAGTCTGGCGGCCGTCCGGCCCCCGGGCCAGCGCATTCCGGCGCGGCGACCGGATCGGCGGCGGGCTCGGCGAACGAGGAGGCGGCCAGGAGGTGATCAAGAGGCGACCAGGAGCCGTGCCCCGGGACCGGTCGGACCGGTCCCGGGGCGCGCCGCGCTCGGTGCCGCCGCGGGCTCAGTAGCAGCGGTACTCGTGGACGGGAAGGGTGGACTTGATGCCCGCCGAGTTGTAGAAGACGACGCTGTAGTCGCCGTACTGGAAGCCGTTGGGGGCGACGAACTTCTTGGTCAGCGTCTGGATGTAGGTGCCGCCGTCGGCGTTGTTGGAGTAGGAGGACGGGCAGCCCTTGCCGGCCAGCTTGGCCGGGCCGCCGGCCGCGAAGGCCTGCCCGGAGACGCCGACGGCGAGCGCTCCGCCGAGGGCGACGGCGGCGGCGGTCTTGACGATGTTGCGCATTGCTCTCACGTTCCCTTGCTCGCTGTGCCAGGGACCACGCCGGGCCGGTGTCGACTCCCGTTCCCGGCGGCGCGCACGATCTTGGCTCAGGCCCTCCAGGCCGTCAATGGTCTGGACCAAATTGGTCTAGAGCAATCTCCACCGCCCCCGGTCGGGATCAGGTCGGCGGTGTCACCGCGCTGGGGGTGCCGGCCGTCACGCGGAGGAGTTCGTCGTACGTCATCGGCACGACGGTGTGGGGGTGCCCGGCGGCCGCCCACAGCACGGGGTACTGCTGGAGCGCGGTGTCGACGACCGTGCGCAGCGGGGCCGGGTGGCCGGTGGGGGCGACGCCGCCGATGGCCTGGCCGGTGGCCGCGCGGACCTCGGCGGCGGAGGCCCGGGTGATCGCGTCGGCCTTCAACCGGGCGGCCAGGTAGGCGGTGTCGACCCGGTGCGCGCCGCTGGTCATCACCAGCAGCGGTTCGCCGTCGCACTGGAACACCAGGCTGTTGGCGATCGCGCCGACCTCGCACCCGAGTGCGGCCGCGGCCTCGGCGGCCGTCCGGGCGGAGTCGGGCAGGACGACGATCTCACCAGAGACACCGGCCGCCGCCAGCGCCTCGGCGACCGCGAGGCTTCGGGCAGGGAGGGAGGAAGTCATCGCCCCATCATGCCTTTCGTGCGCCGACGCCACCGGCGCCGGCCCGCCCGGCGCCAACCCGCCCGGCGGCAGCCCGCCCAGCCGCAGCCCGACCGGCCGCGCTCAGCACCGCCCGCACGCCCGCCGTGAGCACCGAGGCGTCCCGCCCGGCCCCCCACACCACCGCGCCGCCGATCCGCGCCTCGACGTAGGCGACGGCGTCCGGGCTGCTTCCGGCCTTGTGCTGGCTGAAGGAGAGGATCTCCGCCCCGACGGCGTCCGCCACGGCGTCCACCGGCCCGGCGCCGGTGCCCCGACGGCCGTTCACCTCCGCCCAGTCCTCGCCGACCCGCCAGTCCCAGGAGGCGTGCCCGGCCGCCAGGTACTCCGCCCGGAACAGGCCGTAGAGCTCCTGCGCCGTCATCTCCCGCCCGCTGCCGTCGGTCGCCTCCTGCACGACCCGCGCGAAGTCGATCTGCAGGCGTCGCGGCAGCTCCAGCCCCTCGCCCGACTGCAGCAGGTAGGCGATGCCGCCCTTGCCCGACTGGCTGTTGACCCGGATCACCGCCTCGTAGTCGCGCCCGAGGTCCGCCGGGTCGATCGGCAGGTAGGGCACCGACCAGGGCGCCTCCCGCTCGGGGACTCCCGACGCGGCGGCGGTGCGGGCGTGGTGCGCGAAGCCCTTCTTGATGGCGTCCTGGTGGGTGCCCGAGAAGGCGGTGTGCACCAGGTCCCCGGCGTACGGGTGCCGCTCGTGCACCGGCAGCCGGTTGCAGTGTTCGACGGTGCGCCGGATCCCGTCGATGTCGGACAGGTCGAGCATCGGGTCCACTCCCTGGGTGTGCAGGTTGAGCGCCAGCGTCACCAGGTCGACGTTGCCGGTCCGCTCGCCGTTGCCGAACAGGCAGCCCTCCACCCGTTGCGCGCCCGCCAGCACCGCAAGTTCCGCGCAGGCCACGCCCGTTCCGCGGTCGTTGTGCGGGTGGACGGAGAGGATCACCGAGTCGCGCCGCTCCAGGTACCGGTCCATGTACTCGATCTGGTCGGCGTACACGTTCGGGGTGGCGATCTCGACCGTCGCGGGCAGGTTGTGGATGACGGGCCGGTCGGGCGCGGCGTCCCACAGCTCGGTCAGTCCGTTGCAGACCTCCAGGACGTAGTCCGGCTCGGTCAGGTTGAACACCTCGGGCGAGAACTGGAACCGTACGCCCTCGCGCCCCTCGCCCAGCCGGGCCATCCGCTCCGCGGCCGCCGTGATCAGCGCCCGCAGTTCGTCGCGTTCCTTGCCCAGGACGACCTCCCGCCACAGCGGCGCGGTCGCGGTGTAGAGGTGGACGACGACGCGCGACATGCCCTCGACGGCCTCGAAGGTACGGTCGATGAGGTCGGCCCGGGCGGCGGTGAAGACGACCACCGTGACGTCCTCGGGTACGGCTCCGGGGGTGGTGGCGAGTTGCCGGACGAAGTCGAAGTCGGTCCGGCTGGCGGAGGGGTAGCCGACCTCGATCTCCTTGAAGCCCATGGCCAGGAACAGGTCGAACATCCGCTGCTTGCGCGCCGGGTCCATCGGCTCGGCGAGCGCCTGGTTGCCGTCGCGCAGGTCGACCGGCACCCACAGGGGCGCCCGCTCGATCCGCCGGCCGGGCCAGCGGCGCAGCAGGGCGGGGACGTGGACCCGCTCGTGGGCGGGGCGGTAGCGGTGGGAGGGCATGGCGCCGCCGCGCTGGGGGTTCCAGGCGGGGGCGTCGGCCGGGACTGGCCCGGCGGGGGCGTGCACGGCGGAGCGCATGGGTGATCGCATGGGGTGTCCTCGACTGGGAGATACCGGCGACCGGCAGGACGACGCCCCGCAGCGGGGTGCCGGTCCGGTCACGCCCCGCTGCGGCCGCCAAGAAGGAGAAGGCTCCACCGCTGCATGCCGGGTAGAGTAACCACGACCGAAGTCCTCAGACAACCTGACAGGTGACGATGATGCCCCCGCTCCGCCCCTCCCCCCTCGCCGAACAGGCCGCCACCCGGCTCGAGGAGCGCATCAGGGCCGGCGAGTGGCCGGTCGGCGGCAAACTGCCCGGCGAGGTGGCGCTCGCCAAGGACTTGGGCGTGGGCCGCTCGACCGTCCGGGAGGCGCTGCGCACCCTCGCCGCGGCCGGGATGGTGCACAGCCGCCAGGGCTCGGGGGTGTTCGTGACGGCCGACCGCCCGACCGCCGGGGACTGGGCCGCCCGACTGCGCGCCGCGGAGCTGGCGCACGTCTACGAGGTGCGCACGATGGTCGAGGTGCAGGCGGCCCGGCTGGCGGCCGAGCGCCGGACGGCGGCGGACCTGACCGCGGTGGACGCCGCGCTCGCGGCGCGGCTCGCGGCGGGCGGGGCGGACGACGCCGGCTTCGTGGCCGCGGACATCGCGCTGCACACGGCGATCGTGGCCGCCGCCCACAACCCCGTCCTGGATGACCTGTTCGCCCAGTTCGCCCCCGTGCTGCGGGACCATCTGGTGGCCCTGGTCGGCCTGTTCGGTCTGCGCGACGAGGATCCGAGCCACGGATACGCCTCGCACGAGCGGCTGGTGCGGGCGCTGCACGACGGCGATCCGGAGACGGCCGGGCGGGCGCTGGCGACGGAGCTGGAGGCGACCCGCTCCCGGCTGCTCGGCGCCCGGTAGCGCGAGCCGGGGCGCACGGCCCGGGCGGTCGAGCCTTCCGGAGGGGGCGTCACACAGTCTTCACCTCTCGGCCATCCACCGGACGCGCGCGACGTTGACAGTGTGTCAAGCGCCACTGACCCGGGCCGCTTCGAACCCGAACGGTCAACACGCGGGTGACATTGTGTCGAGTCGGTGCACAAGCACCGCCCAGGCAGCGAACGGGCATTCACTCCAATCACACGGTATGACTAGTATCGCTTCGTCAAAAAGCCCGTGCCCGGACGGCCCGTGCCTCATCGGCCGGCCGCCAGCCCCTAGGAGTCTGCTCTGCGCGCGCGTGCGAATCGGCGACCCCCGACGCCGAAGGCCCCCCGCAGGCGGCCACGCCTGTCCCTGCGGACGGCGCTGCTCGTCCTGGCCGTCGTCCCCAGCCTCGCCCTGGTCACCCTGTGGGCGGTGACCAGCGGTGAGACCGTCTTCGACTTCCAGCGCCAGGCCGCCCAGGGGATGCTGGCCCAGAAGGCCGGCCAGCCGTCGAACATCGTCTACTACAACCTCCAGGAGGAGCGCCGGCTCAGCGCCGAGGCGCTCGCCCGGCCCGGCTCCAACACCGACCAGCTGCGCCACCAACGGCAGTTGACCGACGACGCGGTGCGCCAGTTCCAGACGCTGTCCGGCGAGACCGCCGACCACGCCCCGGACGACGTCCGCACCGCCGTCGCCGAAGCCCGCCAGGCCATGGGCAAGCTCGCCGAGCAGCGAGCCGCGGTCGACCGCGGCTCGGTCGACCAGCAGACGGTCTTCGCCTACTACACCGACCTGATCGCCGTCGACCTGCGGCTGTTCACGGCGCTCAGCCACGTCGACGCCGGCGAGGTCACCTGGGTGTCCAAAACCCTGGTCAACTCCTTCTGGGCCAAGGAGATGCTGGCCCGCGAGGACGCGATCCTGGCCCGCGGCTGGCCCGCCGGGCGCCTCAGCACCGCCGACTACCAGCAGGTCCAGCAGCTGATCGGGGCCCAGGACCACCTGTTCACCGTCCAGGTCGTCCCGTACGTCCCGGACGGCGAGGCCGGCCCCTGGCACGACCTGATGAACGGTCCGGCCTGGCAGGCCAAGGCCGCCGTCGAGCAGCAGCTCACCAAGCCCACCGCCGCCGACGCCAACGGCGCCGTCCGACTGCCGGCCGCCCAGGACCAGTGGCGCCAGGCCGTCGACCAGCTCAATCCACAGCTGGTCAAGGCGATCGAGACCCGCACCAGCGCCATCGTCGAGGTCGGCAAGGGCACCATCCTGGACCTGCTCACCCGGGTCGTGCTGACCACCGTCGTCGGCCTGATCGCCGTCGTCGCCGTCGTCATCGCCTCCTGGCGGATCAGCCGCTCGCTGCGCCGCCGGATCAAGGAGGTGCAGACCCAGGCCGAGGAGATGGAGCGCACCCTGCCCGAGGTGGTCGACCGCCTCGGCCGCGGCGAGCAGGTCGACGTCGAGGCCGAGACCCGCGCCGTCACCACCGGGCCCCACGGCAACGGCACCGACGAGCTCGCCCGGCTCGGCCAGTCGCTCAACCTGGCCCGCGCCGCCGCCCTGGCGGCCGCCGTCCGGCAGGCGGAGCAGCACCGCGGCTTCGAACGGCTGCTCCAGCGCATCGCCCGCCGCACCCAGCTGCTGATCGGCCGCCAGCTGCGCAAGCTGGACGAGCTGGAGCGCCGGCACGAGGACCCGGAGGTCCTGGAGGGCCTGTTCGACCTCGACCACCTCACCGCCCGCCTGCGCCGCTACGAGGAGAACCTCGTCATCATGGCGGGCGGCCAGCCGCAGCGGCGCTGGCGCAAGCCCGTCCCGCTGCTCGACGTGCTGCGCTCCGCCCAGGGCGAGGTGCAGGACTACCGCCGGATCATGATCGACGTCGAGGGCCACCCGTGGCTCTCCGAGCGGGCCGTCGGGCCGGTCGCGCACGTGCTGGCCGAGCTGATGGAGAACGCCACCACCTTCTCCAAGCCGCCCACCCCGGTGGAGGTCCGGGCCGCCATGGTCGGGCGCGGGCTCGCGGTCGAGATCGAGGACCGGGGCCTGGGCATGGACCCGGAGCAGTACGACGCGGCCAACGAGCTGATGAGCCGGCCGCCGCGCACCGACGTGCTGGCCCGGGCCGACGACATCCGGCTCGGCTTCTTCGTGGTCGCACGGCTCGCCGCGCTGACCGGGCTGAAGATCGAGTTCCGGCCCTCGGCCTTCGGCGGCACCCGGGTGGTCGTGCTCGTCCCGGACGAGCTGGTCATCGACGGCGACACCGGGCTGCCGGACGCCGCCCCCGTCGAGCCGATCCCGCTCGTCCGGCGCTCCCGCCGGGCGCTGCGCTCCGCCTCCGACGAGGCGCCGCAGCCCGCGCTGCCGGTGGGGCCGCCGGTCGCACCGGTGGACTCCGTCGGGTCGGTGGCGACCTTCGCGTCCGTCGAGCACGTCGCACCGCCCTTTCAGGGGCAGGCGGTCGTGGAGCCGGCGTTCGCGGAGCCGGTGTTCGCCGAGCCGGTGTTCGCCGAGCAGGCCGCGCAGGGACAGGCGTTCCCGGAGCAGGCCTACGGTCAGCAGCCGGACGGGCCGGAGCCTTACGCGCACGGCCTCCCGCACGAGCAGCCGATCGAGCACAGCTCCCCCGTCGACTCGTCGCCCGCCTACGAGGCCCCGCCGACGCCGGGCGCCCAGCCCACGCCCGACGCCCCGTTCCCGAGCGCCCCGTTCCCGAGCGCCCCGTCGCCGGTCACCCCAGCCCCGGACGCCGTCTCCCCCACGCCGGACACCCCCGCCTACCCGGACATCGCCTACGCCCGGGTCACCGAGGCGGAGGCTCCGTACGCCGACGAGCAGTACCGCCCGGCCGACCACTACCGGCTGGCCGAGCGGCGCCGGCGCCGGGAGTACGCCTCCGCCGTGCCGGTGAGCCCCGTCGAGGGCGGCCAGCCTCCGCTGCCGCAGCGCGTCCGCCAGGCCAGCCTGGCCGCCGAGCTGCGGGTGCCGCCACCGCCCCGCCAGCAGTGGGTCGATCCGGCCGCCGGGCAGTCCGCCACCGGACAGGCCGCCGGGCCCGCCGCCGACCCGTTCCACCGGCCGGGCCGGCCCGACCAGCCGGAGCGCTCCGGGCGGCCGGTGCGCCGCTCGGGCGCGACCATCGGCGCCTTCCAGCGCCAGTCCCGCGCCGCCCGCGCCCAGGACAGCGGCGAACACCCGTTGCCCCGGGCCACCGCCGCCCCGTCGGCTCCCCCCGGCACACCCGCCGGCCCCCCCGCCTCCGCGTCCGCCCCGTCCCCCTGGGCCCTGCCGGCTGCGGAACCCCGAATCACACGAACGGATGACCAGTCATGAACCGCACGACCGCCACCCACCAGGACCTGGACTGGCTGCTGGACGGACTCGTCGACTCGGTGCCCGGGACCCGCAACGCCGTCCTGCTCTCCGACGACGGCCTCGTGGTCAGCCACTCCCGCACCATCGACCGGGCCGACGCCGAGCGCCTGGCCGCCGTCGCCACCGGTCAGCAGTCGCTCGCCCGCGGCGTCGGCCAGCTCTTCGACGGCGGGCCGGTGCACCAGGTGATCGTCGAGCTCGCCGAGTGCTGGCTGTTCGTCATCGCGGCCGCCCAGGGCACCCACCTGGCCGTGGTCGCCTCCCAGGAGGTGGACGCCGAGGTGATGTCCGTCGCCATGCACACCCTGGTGCAGCAGGTCGGCCAGAAGATGACCACCCCGGCCCGCGCCGAGGGGGCGCCCGCGTCCTTCGACGTCTTCGCCAGCCGGAACCGGGGCTGACGCCGCGTGGGCCCGTACAGCGAGCCGGGGGACGGCTGGGCGCGCGGCCGGGTGCCGCACTGGAGCGAGCTGGAGGACGAGGAGGCGGAGGACGAGACGGGCGTCATGGTGCGCCCGTACACCATCACCCGCGGCCGGACGGCGCCCGAGCGCGACGACCTCACCCTGATCACGGTGCTCACCACGGTCGACGAGGAGGCCGACGCGGCCCTGGCGCGGGGCAGCCGCGCCGGTGCCCGCGGCCTCCAGCCCGAGCACCGGCTGATCCTCGACCGCTGCCGGCGCCCGGCGGCCGTCGCCGAGGTGTCGGCCGGCCTGGACCTCCCGGTCTCGGTCACCAAGATCCTGCTGGGCGACCTCGTCGCCCAGGGCCTGCTGAAGGCCCGGGCACCGCTTTCGGTGGCCCGCGCCGCCGGGGGCGTGGACCTCGGCCTGCTCACGGCCGTACGCGAAGGACTCCGGAGA
This sequence comes from Kitasatospora sp. NPDC029312, assembly GCF_055569215.1. Lineage (NCBI taxonomy): Bacteria > Bacillati > Actinomycetota > Actinomycetes > Kitasatosporales > Streptomycetaceae > Kitasatospora > Kitasatospora sp. NPDC029312. Next base: position 104,608 of record NZ_JBVHXY010000027.1, read on the forward strand.
CTCTGAACATGGCAACGCCCCACTCCAGCCGTTCCGTTGACGGGATCGCCGCCCCGGCCGCCGTCAAGATCCTGATCGCCGGCGGCTTCGGCGTCGGCAAGACCACCCTGGTCGGCGCGGTCAGCGAGGTCGCCCCACTGCGCACCGAGGAGTACCTGACCACGGCCAGCGTCGGCGTGGACGACCTCACCGGCATCGACCAGAAGGACACCACCACCGTCGCCCTGGACTTCGGCCGGATCACCGTCAGCCCCGAGCTGGTGGTCTACCTGTTCGGCACGCCCGGGCAGGAACGGTTCTGGTTCATGTGGAACGACCTGGTCAACGGCGCCCTCGGCGGGATCGTCATCGCCGACACCCGGCGGCTGGACACCAGCTTCGCGTCCATCGACTTCTTCGAGAGCCGGGGCATCCCCTTCGTGGTCGCGATCAACTGCTTCCACAGCCACAACACCCGCACCCCGGACGAGATCCGGGCCGCGCTCGACCTCGACCCGCAGGTGCCGATGCTGATCGGCGACGTCCGCGAGCGCGCCTTCGGCCGGGACCTGCTGCTCGCCCTGGTCGACCACCTGATGGACCTCGCCGCCGTCGCCCCCGTCGGCTGAACCCCCCTCCCCGGACCGGAGTCACCCCCCATGACCACACCCCTGCGCGTCCTCGTCCACGGCGGCGGCATCGGCGGCCTCACCCTGGCCACCGCCCTCGCCCGCCGGGGCCACCACGTCGAGGTCGCCGAGCTGCGCGACCGGCTGGAGGCGCTCGGCGTCGGCATCATCCAGCCCTCCAACGCCCTCCACGTGATGCGCGAGATCGGCGTGCTCGAGGAGTGCCTGGCCGCCGGCTTCGAGTGGGAGGTGCTGACCATCTGCGACCCGGCCGGCGCCACCCTCGCCCGGATCCCCCAGCCCCGGATGGGCGACGCCCCCTCCAACAACGGCATCCCGCGCCCCGCCCTGGCCCGGGTGCTCGCCGACGCCGCCACGGCGGCCGGCGCCGCCGTCCGCTTCGGGACGACGATCGAGTCGGTGAAGGACGACGGCGAGGGCGTGGACGTCACCCTCGGCGACGGGCACGCCGGCCGCTACGACCTGGTCGTCGGCTTCGACGGCATCGGCTCGCCGCTGCGCCGACACCTGTACGGAGACCGGCACGCCCCCGCGTACACCGGCTTCGCCAACTGGCGCGTCACGCTGCCCCGTTCACCCGAGGTCCGGGGCGTGGTGATGTCCACCGGCGACCTCAGGGCCAAGGCGCTGCTCACCCCGATCAGCGAGGAACTCATGTACCTCGGCTCGGTGTTCGCCGAGGCCGAGGACTTCCGGCCGGACCCGGAGCGCGCCCACGAGCAGCTCCGGGAGCGGCTGGGCGGCTTCGGCGGCCCGATCGCCGAGGCCCTCGCCCAGGTCACCGGCCCGTCGGCGGTGGTCTACTCCCGCATCTCCCAGGTCACCGTCGAGGACCCCTGGCACGTCGGCCGGATCGCCCTGGCCGGCGACGCCGCCCACGCCTCCACCCCGCACCTGGCCCAGGGCGCCGCGATGGCCGTCGAGGACGCCCTCGTACTCGCCCAGAGCCTGGACGCGGCGGACGACGTCCCGGCGGCCCTCGCGGCGTGGGAGGAGCGCCGCCGCCCGCGCGCGCTGTGGGTGCAGGCACTGTCCCGGGCGATCCTCAAGCAGGAGACGGGGACGCCGACGACTGCGGAGGAGGACGAGCTGCTGAAGGTCGGCATCCCGGGCGCGGCCCACGTCCTGGTCAAGCCGTACTAGGGACGGCCACCGTCCTCGGGGCCCCGCTCCACGAGCGGGGCCCATCGCCTTCCTGGCGAGGCGTTGCTGTGGCGCCGGAGCAACGCCCCGCGATCAGCGAGTGATCTGCTTGCGCCGCTTCCAGACCGCCGCCGAGACCCGGGCCAGCAGGCGGGCCGCCGGGTCGCCCCGGTCCGCGCCGGAGGCGAGCGGGCCGGTGTAGCAGACGGCGATCAGGTACGGCGGGCAGTCGTAGGGGTGGACCAGGCCGACGCAGTGCCGGGCGCCGGGGATCCAGCCGTTCTTGAACGCGATCCGGGTGCCCGGCGGCAGACCCGCGGCGAGGTCCACCCGGAAGGCGTTGTGCTCCAGCAGGGCGAGCAGCTCGGGCTCGTCGGCGAGCGAGTGCAGCAGCCGCACCAAGTCCCGGGCGCTCACCCGGTTGTGCACGCCCGCGTCGCGCGCCGCGTAGTCCTCGATCCCGCGCGGGCTCGCGCTGCGGGTGGCTCCGGCCCGACGCCACACCTCGGCGACCGCCCGGGGGGTGGTACGGGCCAGGCAGAGGTTGGTGGCGAGGTTCGAGGAGTGGGTGATCATCCGTTCGGCGAGCAGCCGCAGCGGCACGTGGCTGCCCAGCAGCTCCCAGGGCAGCGGATCGCTGTCCCAGTCCGGATCGTTGCCGAACTCCCCACCCACGGCCGACCGGTGCCGGTTCACCACCGGCACCTCGGCATCGAGATCGGCCCCACCGCGCACGAGCGCTGCGAGCACCGCGACTTTCATCGTGCTCGCAGCATCGTGCAGTTCGTCCGGCGCACGCATGAACACCGGCTCCGGATCGCTCGCCCAAGGGGCCACCACCACGGACAACATGGCGGCAGGATAGAGGAGATCGGTCGGACTTCGGTGGTCCCCGCGAACGACACGAACACCTTCCACGCGGCGGGGTCGAAGGCCAGCTGCGGCCGGGCGGCGGCGCGATCCTCTGCACGCCCGCTCCCTGCGTGCTGCTCCTCGCGCTGTTCGCCTGGGCTCGGACCGCCGCCCCGTGAGCCAAGGGGGGGCACCGCCGAAGGCGACGCTCCCGCCCCTCCCGCCCGGCGACAGCCCGTTGCAACGCAGGACCCCTGTCGGCCATTGCGTTCAATGTCACGACCATTGCAACGAAGAGCTGGATTACCCCTTTGGACATGGCCACATGGCCCCTCTCTGACGTTGACGGATTCGTGAACGCAATGTAGCTTCGTCGTCGTTCAGCGAATCCCGAACACTCACGCAGGGGGAGATCCACCATGGGCAAGGACAGCAGCGGCTTCACCGACGCCGGGCTGCGCAAGCTGCGCGACGTGCTGGCGCGGCACGTCGACTCGGGCGCGGTCCCCGGGGTCGTCGCCCTCGTCGGCCGGGGCGACGAGACGCACGTCGAAGCGCTCGGGACGATGCGCCACGACGGTGGCGCGCCGATGCGCCGGGACACCATCTTCCGGATGGCCTCCACCTCCAAGCCGGTCACGATGGCGGCGGCGATGGTCCTGCTGGACGAGTGCCGACTGCGCCTGGACGACCCGGTGGAGCAGTGGCTGCCCGAACTCGCCGACCGCCGCGTGCTGAAGAGGATCGACGGTCCGCTGGACGACACCGTGCCCGCGCGGCGACCGATCACCGTACGGGACGTGCTGACCTGCACCTTCGGGCTCGGCATGGACATCACGGCGCTGGGCACCCCGATCATGAACGCCATCATCGAGCAGGGGCTGACCCCCGACCTGCCGACGCCCATGCCCGAGCCCGACGAGTGGATGCGCCGCCTCGGCACGCTCCCCCTCATGCACCAGCCCGGCGAGCGCTGGCAGTACCACATCGGCAGCGATCTGGTCGGCGTGCTCGTCGCCAGGGTCACCGGTCAGCCGTTCGAAACCTTCCTGCACGAGCGCGTCTTCGCGCCGCTGGGGATGGCGGACACCGGCTTCCACGTTCCCGCCGACAAGCTCGACCGCCTGCCCACCCTCTACGCCCCCGACGCGCAGACCGGGGAGTTCCACGTGTGGGACGAGGCGGCGGACGGCCGGTGGAGCAAGCCTCCGGCCTTCCCCGGGGGCGGCGGCGGGCTGGTCTCCACCGCCGACGACTACCACGCCTACTTCCGGATGCTGCTGAACCACGGGCTGCACGGGGGCGAGCGGATCCTCTCCCGACCCGCCGTCGAGCTGATGACCGGCAACCGTCTCACGCCCGAGCAGAACGCCGCCCGCACGGCGATGGCCCTCGAGAACGTCCACCTGTCCTTCGGCCAGGGGCAGCACGGCGGCTGGGGCTTCGGCATGGCCGTGCGCACCTACCGCGGCGACTACGCGCCCGTCGGCCAGTTCGGCTGGGACGGCGGCAGCGGCACCTCCACCTACGCCGACCCGGAGTACGGGCTCACCGGCGTCCTGCTCACCCAGGTCGGCATGTCCGCCCCGAACGCGGCGCGGCTGATCCACGACTTCTGGACCACCGTCTACCAGGCGATCGAGGACTGAGAGCCGCCGGCCCGCCGGCCGACGGACAACACAAAGGAAGAGGAGTGGGGGGGGGGGGGGGGGGGGGGCGGCCCCCCCCCCCCCCCCCTCTCCCCCCCCCCTTCTTGTCTTTGTGGGGTGAGAGCGCAGGACAGACACCCCACCGAGGTCCCCCACGCCCTAGAAGGAA
>NZ_JBVHXY010000028.1:0-68156 GCF_055569215.1 Kitasatospora sp. NPDC029312
TGCCTCCCCCGGCGAGGCAAGCCCACCCCACCCCCCCCCCCCCCCCCCTCCCTGCCCCCCCCCCCCCCCCCCTTCCCCCCCCCCCCCCCCCCCCCGCTGTCGGGCACGGTGGCTACGGTGGCCGGGCGTCAGGCGGTGGCCAGGCAGAACCGCACGAGCCCGGCGTCCACGTCGAGGACGATCCTCTCCATCTCCGCCCACGGCGGGTGGAAGGACTTCACGCCCCACTCGACGGTGAAGCCGAGCACCTTGCCCTGGTCGGGATCGGTGAAGTGGCGGGAGTAGACGTAGTCGTCGCTGGTCCCACTAGTCGGGTAGAGGTGGAAACCGCTCAGCGGCCGGTAGGTGACGCCGCGTACGCCGTGGACGCCCTGGCAGAACGCCTCGGCGAGATCGAGCGCGGTGTCGGCGTCGTCCTTGGGGATGTACTCGGCGTAGTCGTCGCCGGGCAGGCCGCGGGCGCCGTCGTACCGGCTGTTGCGGAAGTTCATGTCGGGGTCGACCGACTGGTTCTCGTCGTCGCCCCAGTTGTAGAGCATGTCCTGGGAGTAACTGTGCACGTCGACGAACCAGCGGGTCCGCGGGAACTGGTCGAGCAGCCAGCGGACGTTGCGGGTCTCGGGCTCGGAGAACGGGCTCGGGCCCTCGTAGACCTGCTGGTCGCACGGGTCGGCCGACACCTGTGGGGTGGCGGTCGGAGCGAAGGCGGAGCGGAAGTCGAACAAGAAGTCGTAGTTGCGGTTGATGTCGACGCCGATGCACGCCGGGTTCGAACTGCCGCCGGAGTGGGCCGCGTTGCGGTTCTTGCGCCACATCGGGTCGACGGTCTGGCTGTGCAGCCGGCCGTCCGGGTTGACCAGCGGGAAGACGACGATGTCCAGCCGCTCGAGCAGTCCCCGGACTTGGGCGGCGGTGAAGGCGGTGCCTCCGTAGCCGAGGCCGGTGCCGACCTCGAAGGCCTCCAGCAGGTCGGCGGCGAAGTGGATGAGGACCTCGCAGCTGCCCCACTCGCGGGCGTGCACACCGCCGATGATCATCACGCAGCTCTTGGGGATCGGGGCGACGGCTCCGATCTGCAGCGCGTGACAGGTGCGGCCCTCGACCGAGGGCTCGGGCAGGGTGATGAGCTGGGACGTTCCGGGGTAGGCGGTGGCCAGGCCGGCCAGGGCGGATTCCACCTCGGTGATGTTCAGATACGACATGACGACCTCCCGCCTCAGTCCGCGAGCTTCGCGGCCAGGCCGTGCGGGACGGCGTCGTCGGCGGCGAACCGGTCACCGGTGCCGACCTCGGCCTGGGCGGCCAGGCCGGCCTCGCTGGCGTTCCCGATGCGGGTGACCGTGACGCCCTCGCGTTCGAGGGCCGCGACCCGGTCCTCCGGGACGTAGACGTCGATGCCGACGCGGCCGTCCGCCTCGACGTGGGCGCGGCCGCCGGTGTCGGGACGGGTGTCGCGCAGCAGTGCGCGCAGGGTGTCCGCGTCCTTGGCGGTGACGCGGAGCTGGAGGATGTCAGGCCGGGGTGGGACGGGTTGTGCGGATGGGACGGCGGACATGGTGACTTCTTCCGGGCGCCGTGGGGTCGGGCCCGTTCGGCGCCGTGATGATGAGCGGATATGTCCGACGTGTACCTCGTATACCTCAGGATGTGCCGTCGCCGTAGAACGAGTCAAGAGGTGGCTCCGGCACCCCGTTCAGCAGGCTGTCCAGACCGGCCAGCATCTCGCCGTCGTCGTCGAAGTCGGCGAACCGGGGCACCAGGGAGCGCAGCCGGGGGTACTCGGCGGCGGGCAGCCGGTGCAGGCCCAGGCGCAGCACCGGATCCGGGTCGTCCGGATTGTCGACCACCTGGCGCTTGTCCACCAGCAGGCAGCCGAGGTTCCACGCGACGAAGGTGCGGTAGACGGTCAGCGCACTGGCGTCGTCGAAACCGGCCCGTACGAGCACCGAGAGGATGTGCTCGGTGAGGTCGAGCACCGGGGCTGGGCGGCGGGCCATCGGCACGGACAGCGGCCGGGTCGCCACCAGCGGCAGGATCGCCGGGTGGGCGTGCGCGACGGCCGCGAACGCCCGGGCGATCCGGCGCAGTTCCCTCCGCCACTCGGGCTCGTGGGCGTCGCCGCCGGAGCTGATCCGCAGCCGGTTGTTGACCTCGGCGAAGTAGGCCTCGACCAGGCCGTCGAGCAGGCCCTCCTTGCCGGGGGTGTAGCGGTACAGGGCCATCGACTCGACGCCGAGTTCGGCCGCCAGCCTGCGCATGGTCAGGGCGCCCAGGCCCTCGCGGTCGACCAGCGCCACGGCGGCGCCCAGCACCAGCGGGCGACTGAGGCGTCCCCGCTTCTCGGGGGTGTCCTGCTCAACCATGTCCGCGCTCCTCCGGGTCGGTGCCGGGGTCGTCGGCCGCTCCGGGGCCGGTCAGCCGGGTGGGCGGGTTACGCAGCGGATGCGAGACCAGGATACAAGGTACGAATCGGTCGGAAACAGGCGGAGAGGCGGGTGCGGTGGGTGACACTGCGTAGCCGGTGCGGGGTGTCGGGATGCCGGGGTGCTGGGTGCCGGGGTCAGCCGGTCAGCAGCCGGACGGCGAGCCCGCCGACCAGGGCGGCGGAGCCGAGGGCGGTGACCAGGCGACCGCCCGGGCCGGTCAGCGCCCGGCCGAGCAGCGCGCCGCCGCAGGCGAGCAGCAGCTGCCAGCCGGCGGAGGCGGCGAAGACCGCGGCGGTGAACACCGCCCGGGCGAGCGGGCCGCTGGTGGCGTCGCCCCGGCTCCCGTCGCCCAGGACCAGGGCGGTGAAGTACACGACGGTCAGCGGGTTCAGCAGGGTGACCCCGAGCAGGGTCAGGTAGGCCCGGAGCGGGCTCGCGGACTGCGGCGGCGTCCCGGCCGGCGGCGCCCCCGCCCCTGGCGTGGCGGACGCGCGACGGTGGCGCAGGGCGGAGACGGCGGTGCGGGCGGCGAGGGCGAGGAGCGCGAGCGCCGAGGCGAGCCGCAGCGGTCGGGCGGCCGGCTCGAGCAGCGGCGCGAGGCCGGTGCCGCCGACGGCTGCGACCAGCGCGTACAGTCCGTCCGCGGTGGCCACGCCGAGGGCGGCGCAGACACCGGTGCGTAGCGAGGTGCGCGCGGTGAGCGACACCAGGTAGGCCCCGACGGCCCCCACCGGCACGGCGACGCCGAGCCCGGCGAGCAGCCCCGCGACCAGCGCGGCGTTCACGCCCGGCCGTGGTCGCGCCTCCACTGGCGGTCGCGCTGCTGCTGGACCGGGGCCGGGAGGGCGGCGGTCGCGGGCAGTGGGCGGCTCAGGGCATCGGTCATGGGCTGATCGTGGCGGTCGCGGCTGCGGGGCCGCAAATGGTTTACCGGGGCGCCAGGGTAGCGTGGGGACACCGGTGACCGCTGTGCGAAAGGATGATCAGATGGCACGTCAGACCGATCCCGTACGCGCGCTGTTGGCCGAGACCTGGGCCTCCTGGGCCGAACGCGGCTCGGCGCTGGCCGCCGAGGACTGGGACCGGCCCACCCGGCTGCCCGACTGGACGGTCCGCGACCTGTACGCCCACGTGGCACCGGTGCCGGAGATGTTCTCCGGACTGCGCACGGCGGTGCAGGACGGTCCGGCCGAGGTGGGCAGCGGGGCCGGCATCCTCCAGGCCTACAACCGGCCGGGCGGGATCGCCCACACCGCCGCCGGGCAGGTCGCCCAGGCGGCGAAGGCGTCGGCGCAGTCGGTCGAACCGGCCGCGCTGATCACCCGGTTCGGCGTCGAGGGGCCGGCCGCCCTGGCCGGGCTCGCGGACCTGCCGCCCGCCACCGTGGTGGCGCACCCACTGCTCGGCAGTGTGACGGTGGGGGCGCTGGGAGAGGTGGCGCTGATGGAGGCGACCGTCCACCTGCTCGACCTGATCGCCGCGGTCGGCGGCCCGGCGCCCGCTCGGGGAGCCCTGGACTTCACCCGGGCCTTGCTGGCCGAGGTCGCCGATCCGGTGGCCTTCATCGAGGCGGCGGCGGGCCGCAGCGCGGCGCCGGTGCTGCCGGTGATCCGCTGACCCCTGCGGGACGGCGTCCGGCCTGGTCAGGTCGTATGATCAGCGCCAGGAAATCGGTACCAGTGGGGGTCGTCAGTGGATTCGTTGTGGAACCTGTGGTGGTTGGTGCCCGCCGTACTCTACGGCAGCGGGTCGGTCACCGCGAAGCTCCGCCGCTCCCTAAAGGTCCGCCACGAGCGCAAGTTGGAGCTGCTGGACGCCGCCCAGCGCCGGCAGCTCGCCCTGGAGTCGGCCAACCGCCCGCCCGAGCCGGTCTGCGGCTGCACCCACCACCTGGCCAAGCACGACAGGCAGGGCCGCTGCCACGAGGTGGTCGAGGCGCCCACCGCCTGGGATGCCGACCGGCGCCCGCTGAGCTACGAGCCGCGGCCCTGCAACTGCCAGCAGTACGTGGGCCCCGAGCCGCTGGGCACGGTGTTCGCCCCGGAGCTGGTCGACCCGCGCTGAGGTGCACAGCAGGCGTCCGATCGCCACGTCCGCAGTGTTCGACTGCCGCTGTGCGCGGTTGGACGCCCCGATCTCGGTGATCGATTGACAGACCGTTCGCGCGTCCCGGTAAATGGCGCAGCAGTGGCCCGCCGTCGCGGGTGTTCCTCCGGTCGCAGTGAGGAGTTGATGCTGTGTCAGCGCGAGAGCGAGAGCACGAGAACGAAGGCGCGCCGGACCTCGGCGGCATGGTCGCCGCCGCGCTGGCCCCGCTGGTGCCGGTTCGGGCGGTCAGCGTGCGGGCGGGCACGGCCGGGGCGCGGCGGCTGGTCGTCGAGGTGCTGCCCGAGCCCGGGCCGGCGGGCGGTCCGGAGGCGGCGGCCGTCGTGGTGGAGTCCTGGCAGGCCGTGTTCGAGGACGCCTACGGACTCGTCGCGGACGACGACGGACCGGAGGCCGACCGGCTGGCGGGGTGGACGGACAGTTTCACCGGCCGTCCGATCGACGCCGCCCACATGGCCGAGTGGGTGGACACCACGGTGGCGCGGCTCGCCCGGCTCGAACCCCGAGCGGTCCTGGAGATCGGCGCCGGCACCGGGCTGCTCACCCGACCGCTCGTCGAGCGACTCGGCCTCCGCGAGTACACCGCGACGGACTTCTCCGCCGAGGCGGTGCGCCTGCTCCGCCGGCTGGGCGACGACCTGCGGCAGGTCCGGCCGGAGACCGTGATCACGGTGGCGGAGGCGGCCGCCGACGTACCCGCCCCGCCGGCCGCGACGGCGGGCGGGTACGACACGGCCGTCGTCAACTCGGTGGTGCAGTACTTCCCCTCGGTGACGTACCTGGAATCGGTGATCGCCGCGACGCTGCCCCGGATGGCACCCGGTGGGCACGTGTTCCTCGGCGACCTGCGGGACTCCCGGCTGCTGGAGCACTTCGCGGTGCTCAAGCACGAGCTGCGCCGCGAGCCGGGCCCGCGCAGCGGCCTGCGGCTGGACCACGTGGCGGTCGAACTCGCCGGTGACGTCGAACTGAGCGTCGATCCCGGCTACCTGGCCGGCCTGCCGCGGCGCTTCCCGGCCATCACGGCGGTGGAGCTCGCGCCACGGCTGGGCAGGGCGCCCACCGAGATGACGCTGTTCCGTTACGACGCCGTCCTGCACGTGGGCTGCCCGGCCCCGGCGGACACCGGCCCGTGGCGGCCCGCGGGCCGGATCGGCCTCGACGAGCTCGACCGGCTGCTGGCGAGCGTGGGTGGGTTCGGCCTCACCGGGATCGTCAACGCCCGCCTGGCCGAGGCCCGCCGGCTGCACGCGGCGCGCCGGGGTGCGCGGGCCGACGAGCCGTGTGTGGCAGGCCTTGATCCGGAGGCCGTCCACCGGCTGGCCGAACGGCATGGCCGCCCCGTCCGGCTGCGTTGGAACCCGGCCGGGCGGCCGGGGGACTTCGACGCGTGGTTCCCCGGCCGGGACGCGGACGAGCACGCGCACTACCGCGTCGCGGTGCCGGTGGTGGCCCCGGCAGCGATGGCGGCGATGGCGGCGCCGGGCGTGGAGTGCGGGCAGCAACCGGTACCGCCCGCCGTCGCGGAGGAGTGGCGACGGGCGGTGCGTGAGGCGCTTGCGCGGCACGTGCCGGACTCCGGTGCGCTGCCGGAGGTCGAGTTCGTCCTGGCGCTCGACTGAGCGCTGGTGGCCGGGGCGTCAGGCGCTTCCAAGGTGCCGGGCGGGGCCGGGCGGGGCCGGGCTGTCCGGGGGAGTCGGGTGGGCCTGGTGAACGCCCGGGTCTTCGGGTCATGATGCGGCTTCGACGGCTTCGGCGGTGTCCGTCCGTCCGGGGGTGCGCGCCGTGCTGCCGCGCGCCCTTCCCCGCGGGTACTCGCTCCGCCCACCTGAGAGCCACCCCCACAGCCCCACGATCCCGATGAGGTGACGCCATGCCGACCAACCCCGACCAGCCCCTCGCCGACGCGACGCGAGTGCCTCGGACGGCGCGCGAGGAGGTGCTCTGCGGCCTGTTCGAGCAGGTGCTGTCGCGCCCGCGGGTCGGGGTGGAGGACGACTTCTTCGACCTGGGCGGGCACTCCCTGCTGGCCACCTGGTTGCTCGGACGGATCCGCGCGGTCTTCGGGGTGGAGATCGGCCTCCGGGACTTCTTCGACGCCTCGACCGTCGTGGGCGTGGCCGAACTCCTGGACAGCGGCGCGGCGGAGAAGCGAGCGCCGCTCCAGGCGATGGCACGCCCCGAGCTGCTGCCGCTCTCGTTCGCGCAGCAACGCCTCTGGTTCCTGCGCGAGTTGGAGGAGGGCGCGGCCGTCTACAACGAGGTCGTCGCCGTGCGGCTGCGGGGCGCGCTGGACGAAGGGGCGCTGCGGGCTGCGCTGGAGGACGTGGTGGGCCGGCACGAGAGTCTGCGGACGGTCTTCCCGGCGGTGGACGGCGTGCCCTGGCAGCAGGTCGTGCCGGTGACCGGTGAGCCGCTGGTGCCCCTGGAGGTGCGGGAGTGCGCGGAACAGGAGGTGGCCGGGCTGGTCGATGAGAGCGTCGCCCAGGCCTTCGACCTGGCGCGCGAACTGCCGTTGCGGGCCTCGTTGTTCCGGATCGCGCCGGACGAGCACGTGTTCCTGCTGGTGGTGCACCACATCGCGTGCGACGGCTGGTCGATGGGCCCGCTGCTGCGCGACCTCGCCACCGCCTACGGCGCTCGCGGGGCGACCGGTGAGGCGCCCGTCTGGTCCTCCGAACTGCCGGTGCAGTACGGGGACTACGCGCTGTGGCAGCGGGAGGTGCTGGGTGAGGAGGACGAATCCGGCTCGCTGATGGACCGGCAGCTCCAATTCTGGCGGCGAAGGTTGGCCGGCGTGCCGGAGGAGTTGGCGCTTCCGGTGGACCGGCCGAGGCCGGCGGTCGCGAGCTTCGCGGGTGACACGGTGGAGTTGGCGGTGCCGGCGGAGGTGCATGCCGGTTTGGTGGGGCTGGCTCGTGAGTGTGGTGCGACGCTGTTCATGGTGTTGCGGGCGGGGTGGGCGGTGCTGCTGTCGCGGCTCGGTGCCGGCAGTGACATTCCGGTCGGGACGGTGGTGGCGGGGCGTTCGGATGAGGCGTTGGACGAGCTGGTGGGGTTCTTCGTGAACACGCTGGTGCTGCGGACGGACCTGTCGGGTGACCCGAGCGTCCGCGAACTGCTGCGCCGTGTCCGGGAGGCGGACCTGGAGGCGCTGGGCAACCAGGACGTGCCGTTCGAGCGCCTGGTCGAGGTCCTCAACCCGGTTCGGTCGGCGGCCCGGCACCCGCTCTTCCAGACCATGGTGGTGTTGCAGAACAACTCCTGGACCACCCTGAGTCTGCCGGGCCTTTCCGCCGAGGAGTTCCGGGTCGACCACCGGATCGCCAAGTTCGACCTGTCCCTGGACGCCTGGGAGCGGTTCGATGCGGAAGGTCAACCAGCCGGTCTCGGCGGTCAGTTGGAGTACGCGAGCGACCTTTTCGACCGGTCGACGGCTGAGGTGTTGGTGGGGCGGTTCGTTCGGGTGCTGGCCGGGATGGTGGCGGAGCCGGACGTTCGGGTGGGGGCGTTGGAGGTTCTGAAGTCGTCGGAGCGGTGCCGGTTGTTGGGGGAGTGGGCCGGGGTCGTGGAGCCGGTGCCGGACCTCGTTCCGGTGTACCGGCTGTTCGAGGAGCAGGCGCGTGCGCGCCCGGATGAACGGGCTGTGCTGTGCGAAGCGCGGGAGTTGCGCTTCGGTGCGTTGAACGCGTGGGCGAATCGGGTGGCGCGGGAGTTGGTGGCGCGGGGGGTGGGGCCGGAGGTGCGGGTCGCGGTGTTGTTGCCGCGGTCGGTGGAGTCGGTGGTGGCGTTGCTGGCGGTGTTGAAGGCGGGTGGCACGTATCTGCCGGTCGACGCGGAGTATCCGCGGGAGCGGGTGGAGTTCATGCTGGGGGACGCGGCTCCGCTGGTGGTGGTCACTGATCGGGAGCTGGGTGCGGAGTACCCGGACTTCGCTCAACTGCTGCTCGACGAACCGGCGGAAGCGCTGCAGGCCGATGAGAACCTGGCGGTGGCGGTGGCTCCACGGCACGCGGCGTACGTCATCTACACCTCGGGCTCGACAGGCCGCCCCAAGGGCGTCGTGGTCGACCACGGCAGTCTCGCCAACCTCTGCCACCACTACCAGGTCACGACCTACGCGGAACTGCTCGCCACCACCGGGCGGGAACGGGCGAGCGTGGCGACGGCGGCTCCGCTCGCGTTCGACTCGTGCTGGGTGGCACTGCTGGCCATGTTCGTCGGCCACGAGCTGCACCTGCTGGACGACGAGACCCGCCGCGACGCCGCGCGGCTGGTGGAGTACGTGGAGCAGGCCCGGGTCGAGTTCCTGGACACCACTCCGGGCTACGCGGCGGAGCTGGTCGAGCAGGGGCTCCTGGACGGGGACGACGGCTTCGCGCGGATGCTGAACGTCGGCGGCGAGGCCGTGTCGGAGTCGCTGTGGCGCCGGGTGCTGGACGCGCCGGAGTGGGTAGGGCAGAACACCTACGGTCCGACGGAGAACACGGTCGACGCGCTGATGGCGTGGTTCACCGTCGCGGAGTCTCCGGTGCTGGGCCGGTCGACGACGAATACCCGGGCGTACGTGTTGGATGCTGGGTTGCGTCCGGTGCCGGTGGGGGTGGTCGGGGAGCTGTACGTGGCCGGGGCGCAGGTGGCGCGGGGCTATCTCGGCCGTCCTGGGCTGACGGCGTCGCGGTTCCTGCCGGATCCGTTCGGTGGTCGGGGGGAGCGGATGTACCGCACGGGAGACCTGGTGCGGTGGACGGCGGACGGCCACCTGGTCTTTCTGGGCAGGTCGGACGATCAGGTGAAGGTGCGGGGTTTCCGGATCGAGTTGGGTGAGGTGTCGGCGGCGCTGGAGCGTTGTGCGGGCGTCGCCGGTGCGGTCGCGGTGGTGCGGGAGGACCGTCCGGGGGACCGCAGGCTCGTCGGGTACGTGGTTGCGGCGGTCGGTGCGGTGTTGGATGCCGCCGTCGTGCGCCGGGAGGTGGGGTCGGGGCTGCCGGAGTACGCGGTGCCGTCGGCGGTGGTGGTGCTGGACGCACTGCCGCTGACCGGCAACGGCAAGGTGGACCGCCGTGCCCTGCCCGCTCCGGAAGCCGAGGTGCACGCCGTTCGCGCGCCGAGGGATGCGCGGGAGGAGGTGCTGTGCGGGCTGTTCGAGCAGGTGCTCGGGCGGCCGCGGGTCGGGGTGGAGGACGACTTCTTCGAGCTGGGCGGGCACTCCCTGCTCGCGACGCGTCTGGTCAGCCGGGTGCGGTCGGCGCTGGGTGTGGAGCTGGGCATCCGGGACCTGTTCCAGGCGCCGACGGTGGCCGGGCTGACCGCCCTGCTGGACGAGCGCGGCGAGGCGCCCCCGAGGCCGCCGCTGCGACCCGTCGAGCGCCCGGAGCGGCTCCCGCTCTCGCACGCGCAGCAGCGCCTGTGGTTCCTGCGCGAATGGGAACGGGCGAGTGGCGCCTCGACGTACACCGTGCCGACCGCGCTGCGGCTGCGGGGCGCGCTGGACGAGGAGGCGCTGCGGGCTGCGCTGGAGGACGTGGTGGGCCGGCACGAGAGTCTGCGGACGGTCTTCCCGGTCGTGGACGGCGTGCCCTGGCAGCAGGTCGTGCCGGTGACCGGCGAACCGCTCGTCCCCTGGGAGGTATCGCCGTGCGGCCCCGAGGAACTCGGCGAGCGGCTGGCGTCGGCGTCCGGCTACGGCTTCGACCTCGCGCGTGAACTCCCAGTCCGTGCTTGGCTGTTCCGGATCGCTCCGGAGGAGCAGGTGCTGCTCCTGGTGGTGCACCACATCGCCTGCGACGGCTGGTCGATGGGCCCGTTGTTGCGCGACCTCGCCGCCGCATACGCCACCCGCAGCACGACCGGCGACGCTCCGCAGTGGTCCGAACTTCCGGCACAGTACGGCGACTACGCGCTCTGGCAGCGTGATGTGCTGGGCGATGAGGGCGAGTCGTCGTCGACGATGAGCCGCCAGCTCCATTTCTGGCGCTCACGACTGTCCGGGCTGCCGGAGGAACTCGCACTGCCCACCGACCGGCCCCGGCCGCTCGAACCGGGCTTCGCCGGTGGTGTCGTCGACGTGGTGGTGCCGGCGGAGGTGCACGCCGGTTTGGTGGGGCTGGCTCGTGAGTGTGGTGCGACGCTGTTCATGGTGGTGCGGGCGGGGTGGGCGGTGTTGCTGTCGCGGCTCGGCGCGGGAGTGGACATTCCGGTCGGGACGGTGGTGGCGGGGCGTTCGGATGAGGCGCTGGACGAGCTGGTGGGGTTCTTCGTGAACACGCTGGTGCTGCGGACGGATCTGTCGGGTGACCCGAGCGTGCGCGAGCTGTTGCGCCGGGTGCGGGAGGCGGACCTGGAGGCCTTGGGCAACCAGGACGTGCCGTTCGAGCGCCTGGTGGAGCTGGTGAACCCGGCACGCTCGGCGGCCCGGCACCCGCTCTTCCAGACGATGCTGATTCTCCAGAACAACGCCTGGTCCGAGGCCGCACTGCCGGGCCTGCGGGTCGACGAGGTCCCGGTGGACCACCGGATCTCGAAGTTCGACCTCTCCGTCGACCTCTGGGAGAACGCCGGGCCGGCGGGTGAACCAACTGGCCTTGGTGGTCAGTTGGAGTACGCGAGTGATCTGTTCGATCGGTCGACGGCTGAGGTGTTGGTGGGGCGGTTCGTTCGGGTGCTGGCCGGGATGGTGGCGGAGCCGGACGTTCGGGTGGGGGCGTTGGAGGTTCTGGAGTCGTCGGAGCGGTGCCGGTTGTTGGGGGAGTGGGCCGGGGTCGTGGAGCCGGTGGCCGACCCTGTGCCGGTGTACCGGTTGTTCGAGGAGCAGGCGCGTGCGCGCCCGGATGAACGGGCTGTGGTGTGCGAAGCGCGGGAGTTGAGCTTCGGTGCGTTGAACGCGTGGGCGAATCGGGTGGCGCGGGAGTTGGTGGCGCGGGGGGTGGGGCCGGAGGTGCGGGTCGCGGTGTTGTTGCCGCGGTCGGTGGAGTCGGTGGTGGCGTTGCTGGCGGTGTTGAAGGCGGGTGGCACGTATCTGCCGGTCGACGCGGAGTATCCGCGGGAGCGGGTGGAGTTCATGCTGGGGGACGCGGCTCCGCTGGTGGTGGTCACTGATCGGGAGCTGGGTGCGGGGTATCCGGGCTTCGCTCAACTGTTGCTCGACGAACCGGCGGTGGCGCTGCAGGCCGATGAGGACCTGGCGGTGGCGGTGGCTCCGCGGCAGGCGGCGTACGTCATCTACACCTCGGGCTCGACAGGCCGCCCCAAGGGCGTAGTGGTCGACCACGGCAGTCTCGCCAACCTCTGCCACCACTACGAGCAGGTGACCTTCGCCGGTCACCGGGACCGTTCCGGGGGCACCTGGATCCCCATGGTCTCGACGGCTCCGCTGGCCTTCGACTCCAGCTGGACGTCGGTGTTGGGACTCTTCCTCGGCCACGAGCTGCACCTGATGGACGACGAGGACCGCCGCGACGCCGCCCGACTCGCCGAGTACATCCGGCGGGAGGGCGTCGAACTGCTGGAGACCACGCCGGGCTACGCCGCCGAACTGGTCGACCAGGGCCTGCTGGAGACGGACCCGCGCGTGCCCCGCACTCTCGTCGTGGGCGGTGAGGCGCTGCCGGAGTCGCTGTGGCGCCGGGTGCTGGACGCGCCGGGGTGGGTGGGGCAGAACACCTACGGCCCGACGGAGAACACGGTGGACGCCCTGGCGGCGTGGTTCGGGGAGGGCGACGGGCCGGTGCTGGGCCGGCCGACGACGAACACCCGGGCGTACGTGTTGGATGCTGGGTTGCGTCCGGTGCCGGTGGGGGTGGCCGGCGAGCTGTACCTCGCCGGGGCGCAGGTGGCGCGGGGCTATCTCGGCCGTCCTGGGCTGACGGCGTCGCGGTTCCTGCCGGATCCGTTCGGTGGTCGGGGGGAGCGGATGTACCGCACGGGAGACCTGGTGCGGTGGACGGCGGACGGCCACCTGGTCTTTCTGGGCAGGTCGGACGATCAGGTGAAGGTGCGGGGTTTCCGGATCGAGTTGGGTGAGGTGTCGGCGGCGCTGGAGCGCTGCGCGGGCGTCGCCGGTGCGGTCGCGATGGTGCGGGAGGACCGCCCGGGGGATCGCCGGCTCGTCGGGTACGTGGTTCCGGCGGCCGGTGCGGGGCTGGACGCTGCGGCGGTGCGCCGGGAGGTGGGGTCGGGGCTGCCGGAGTACGCCGTGCCGTCCGTGGTGGTGGTGCTGGACGCACTGCCGCTGACCGGCAACGGCAAGGTGGACCGCCGTGCCCTGCCCGCTCCGGAGGCCGAGGTGCACGCCAGCCGTGCGCCGAGGGATGCGCAGGAGGAGGTGTTGTGTGGGTTGTTCGAGCAGGTGCTCGGGCGGCCGAGGGTCGGGGTGGAGGACGACTTCTTCGAGCTGGGTGGGCACTCGCTGCTGGCCATGCGCCTGGTCGCCCGGGTGAGGGGCGCGCTGGGTGTGGAGCTGGGCATTCGCGACCTGTTCCAGGCGCCGACGGTGGCCGGGCTGACCGCCCTACTGGACGAGCGCGGCGAGGCGCCCCCGAGGCCGCCGCTGCGACCCGTCGAGCGCCCGGAGCGGCTCCCGCTCTCGCACGCGCAGCAGCGCCTGTGGTTCCTCGGGAGCGTGGACAACGAGGCACGGACAGCCACGTACGCGATGCCGCTGGCCGTCCGGCTGCGGGGCGCGCTGGACGAAGGGGCGCTGCGGGCGGCACTGGAGGACGTGGTCGGCCGACACGAGAGCCTGCGGACGGTGTTCCCGGTGGTCGACGGCGTGCCCTGGCAGCAGGTCGTGCCGGTGACCGGCGAACCGCTCGTCCCCTGGGAGCTGGTCGATTGCGCCGAAGGTGAGGTCACCGGCCGGATCGACGAGGCCGTGCACCAGGTCTTCGAACTCGCGCGCGAACTTCCGGTCCGGGCTCGGCTGTTCCGGATCGCGCCGGAGGAGCACGTGTTCCTGCTGGTGGTGCACCACATCGCCTGCGACGGCTGGTCGATGGATCCGCTGTTGCGCGACCTCGCCGCCGCATACGCCACCCGCAGCGGGACCGGCGAGGCTCCGCAGTGGTCCGAACTGCCGGTGCAGTACGGCGACTACGCGCTCTGGCAGCGCGAGGTCCTGGGCGAGGAGAGCGACCCCGATTCACTGGTGAGCCGCCAGCTCGACTTCTGGCGCGATCGGCTGGCCGGGCTTCCGGAGGAGTTGGCGCTACCGGTGGACCGTCCGAGGCCGGCGGTCGCGAGCTTCGCGGGTGACACGGTGGAGTTGGCGATACCCGCCGACGTGCACGCGGCCTTGACAGGACTGGCTCGTGAGTGCGGTGCGACGCTGTTCATGGTGTTGCGGGCGGGGTGGGCGGTGCTGCTGTCGCGGCTCGGTGCCGGCAGTGACATTCCGGTCGGGACGGTGGTGGCGGGGCGTTCGGATGAGGCGTTGGACGAGCTGGTGGGGTTCTTCGTGAACACGCTGGTGCTGCGGACGGACCTGTCGGGTGACCCGAGCGTCCGCGAACTGCTGCGCCGTGTCCGGGAGGCGGACCTGGAGGCGCTGGGCAACCAGGACGTGCCGTTCGAGCGACTGGTGGAGCTGGTGAACCCGGCGCGCTCGGCGGCTCGCCACCCGCTCTTCCAGACCATGCTGATCCTCCAGAACAACGCCTGGTCCGAGCTGGATCTGCCCGGACTGGAGTCCGAGGACGTCCCGGTCGACCACCGGATCGCCAAGTTCGATCTGCTGGTGGACTGCTGGGAGGCGACGACGGCGACCGGCGCCCCGGCCGGGATCGGCGGGCAACTGGAGTACGCCACCGATCTGTTCGACCGCTCGACGGCCGAGGCGCTCGCCCGCCGGTTCGTCCGCCTGCTGGCCGGGATGGCGGCCGCCCCGGACGCCCGGATGGGCACGGTGGAGATCGTGGAGCCTGCGGAACGGCGCCGGTTGGAGGAATGGACCGGCAGCGTGGAGCCCGCGCCGGACGGTGAGCCGGTGCACCGGCTGTTCGAGCGGCAGGCGCGAACCCGCCCGGCAGAACGGGCGCTGGTCTGCGGAGAGCAGGAGTTGGCCTTCGGTGAGGTGAACGCGCGGGCGAACCGGCTGGCGCGGGTGCTGGTGGCGGGGGGTGTGGGCCCGGAGTCGGTGGTGGCGGTGGCGCTGCCGAGGTCGGTGGACGCCGTGGTGGCGGTGCTGGCCGTGCTGAAGGCGGGAGGTGTCTATCTGCCGGTGGACCCGGGGTATCCGCGTCAGCGGGTGGAGTTCATGCTGGCGGACGCGCGGCCCTCGCTGGTGGTCACGACGTCCGAGCTGGGGATCGAAGGGCCGCGCCTGCTGCTGGACGATCCGGCGACGACGGCCGCGGTGGCGGCCCAGCCGGATACGGACCTGTCCTGCCGGGTCCACCCGCAGAACGCCGCCTACCTGATCTACACCTCCGGCTCGACCGGCACCCCCAAGGCCGTCCAGGTCCCGCACGCCGGCCTCACCAACCTCGCTCGGCACCTCGACCACTCGGTGCTGGCCGACCACCTGGCCGCGACCGACCGCTCCCGGGCGCGCGTCGCCAGCACCTCCTCGTCCTCCTTCGACGCCAGCTGGCAGGCGCTGAACGCGCTGTTCCTCGGCCACGAGCTGCACGTGCTGGACGACGAGACCCGCCGGGACGGCACCGCCGTCGTGGCCGAGCTGCGCCGCGCCGGGGTCGACCTGCTGGACACCACGCCCGCGTACGCGACGGAGCTGGTCGAGCAGGGCCTGCTCCGGCCGGACCCGGCCGACGGCCTGCCCGTCGTCCGGAGCCTGCTGCTGGGCGGCGAGGCGCTCCCGGCGCCGCTGTGGGAGCGGCTGCGCGCCACACCCGGCCTGGTGGCCCACAATGCGTACGGACCGGCCGAGTGCACCGTCGACACGGTGATGACGCGGCTCTCCGCAGCCGGTTCGCCGGTGCTGGGCCGGCCGACGACGAACACGCGTGCCCATGTGCTGGACGCGGGGTTGCGTCCGGTGCCGGTGGGGGTGGCCGGCGAGCTGTACCTCGCCGGGGCGCAGGTGGCGCGGGGCTATCTCGGCCGTCCCGGGCTGACGGCGTCGCGGTTCCTGCCGGATCCGTTCGGTGCTCCGGGGGAGCGGATGTACCGCACGGGGGACCTGGTGCGGTGGACTCCGGACGGCCACCTGGTCTTTCTGGGCAGGGCGGACGATCAGGTGAAGGTGCGGGGTTTCCGGATCGAGTTGGGTGAGGTGTCGGCGGCGTTGGAGCGCTGCGCGGGCGTCGCCGGTGCGGTCGCGGTGGTGCGGGAGGACCGTCCGGGGGACCGCAGGCTCGTCGGGTACGTCGTTCCGGCGGCCGGAGTCGCGCCGGACGCCGCCGCCGTGCGCCGGGAGCTGGCGGCGGTGCTGCCGGAGTACGCGGTGCCGTCGGCGGTCGTGGTGCTGGACGCACTGCCGCTGACCGGCAACGGCAAGGTGGACCGTCGAGCCCTTCCGGCGCCCGCGGTGGTCACGCGGGTCGCGCACGCCCCACGCGACGCCCGCGAGGACCTGCTCGCCGGGCTCTTCGCGGAGATCCTCGGCGTGCCCAGGATCGGCGTGCACGACGACTTCTTCCACCTCGGCGGGCACTCCCTCCAAGCGATCCGTCTGGCCGCCCGGGTGCGGGCGGCGCTGGGTGTGGAGCTGGGCATCCGCGACCTGTTCCAGGCGCCGACGGTCGCCCGGCTCGCCACGCTCCTGCACTCCCGGACCGCCGAGCCGCCGGAGCCGCTGGTCGCGGTGGAGCGGGGCGAGCGGACGCCGCTGTCGTACGCCCAGCAGCGCCTGTGGTTCCTGCGCGAGTGGGAGGGTGCCGGGACCGCCTCGACGTACACCGTGCCGACCGCGCTGCGCCTGCGCGGGTCGCTGGACGCGGCGGCGCTGCGGGCGGCGCTGGAGGACGTGGTGGGGCGGCACGAGAGTCTGCGGACGGTGTTCCCGGTCGTCGACGGCTCGCCCTGGCAGCAGGTCGTTCCGGTGACGGGTGAGCCGCTCGTCCCCTGGGAGGCCGCCGACTGCGCCCCGCAGGAGCTGCCCGGACGGCTCGCCTCGGCGGCCCGGCGTCACTTCGACCTGGCGCGCGAACTGCCCTTGCGGGCCTCGCTGTTCCGGCTGGCGCCGGAGGAGCACGTGTTCCTGCTGGTGGTCCACCACATCGCGTGCGACGGCTGGTCGATGGGCCCGCTGCTGCGCGATCTCACGGCCGCCTACGCGAGTCGCAGCGCGGCCGGCGAGGCTCCGCAGTGGTCCGAACTGCCGGTCCAGTACGGCGACTACGCGCTCTGGCAGCAACGAGTGCTCGGGGTGGATCACCTGCTCGACCAGCAGCTCGACTTCTGGCGCGATCGGCTGGCCGGGCTTCCGGAGGAGTTGGCGCTTCCGGTGGACCGTCCGAGGCCGGCGGTCGCGAGCTTCGCGGGTGACACGGTGGAGTTGGCGATACCCGCCGACGTGCACGCGGCCTTGACAGGACTGGCTCATGAGTGCGGTGCGACGCTGTTCATGGTGTTGCGGGCGGGGTGGGCGGTGCTGCTGTCGCGGCTCGGTGCCGGCAGTGACATTCCGGTCGGGACGGTGGTGGCGGGGCGTTCGGATGAGGCGTTGGACGAGCTGGTGGGGTTCTTCGTGAACACGCTGGTGCTGCGGACGGACCTGTCGGGTGACCCGAGCGTCCGCGAACTGCTGCGCCGTGTCCGGGAGGCGGACCTGGAGGCCCTGGGCAACCAGGACGTCCCGTTCGAGCGCCTGGTCGAGGTCCTCAACCCGGCGCGCTCGGCGGCTCGCCACCCGCTCTTCCAGACCATGCTGATCCTCCAGAACAACGCCTGGTCCGAGGCCGCACTGCCCGGCCTGGAGATCGAGGAGGTCCCGGTCGAACTGCCCGCCGCGAAGTTCGACCTCGCCGCCGACCTCTGGGAGCGCCACACCGGCGGGCCGGACGGCCCAGGCGCCCCGGCCGGGATCGGCGGGCAACTGGAGTACGCCACCGATCTGTTCGACCGCTCGACGGCCGAGGCGCTCGCCCGCCGGTTCGTCCGCCTGCTGGCCGGGATAGCGGCTGCCCCGGACACCCGGGTGGGGGCACTGGAACTCCTGGATCCCGCCGAGCGGGCCGCCCTCCTGGCCCACGGGACGGGCCCCGCGCGCCCTGCGGATCCCGGTCTGCTCGCCCACCAGGCATTCGAGGCCAGGGCCGCGGAGCAGCCGTCCGCCCCGGCCGTGGTCCACGCGGAGCACGAGGTGAGCTTCGGTGAGGTGAACGCGCGGGCGAACCGGCTGGCGCGGGTGCTGGTGGCGGGGGGTGTGGGCCCGGAGTCGGTGGTGGCGGTGGCGCTGCCGAGGTCGGTGGACGCCGTGGTGGCGGTGCTGGCCGTGCTGAAGGCGGGAGGTGTCTACCTGCCGGTGGACCCGGGGTATCCGCGTCAGCGGGTGGAGTTCATGCTGGCGGACGCGCGGCCCTCGCTGGTGGTCACGACGTCCGAGCTGGGGATCGAGGGGCCGTGCCTGCTGCTGGACGATCCGGCGACGACCGCCGCCGTGGCGGCCCAGCCGGATACGGACCTGCCCTGCCGGGTCCACCCGCAGAACGCCGCCTACCTGATCTACACCTCCGGCTCGACCGGCACCCCCAAGGCCGTCCAGATCCCGCACGCCGGCCTCGCCAACCTGGTGGCCGCCTCCACGGCGAAGCTGCGCCTCGGCCCGGGCCGCTCCCTGCTCCAGCTCGCCTCCCCCGGCTTCGACGCGGCCGTCTACGAGTGGGCCAACGCGCTGCTGTCCGGCGCGGCGCTGGTGCTGCCGCCCGCCGACGGGCGCTCGGGCGAGTCGCTCGCACGGGTACTGGCGGAGCACGGCGTCACCCACGCCGTCATCACGCCCGCCGTCCTCGCGACGCTGCCCGGGGCGGCGGCGGAAGCACTCGGCGAGCTGAAGGTCCTGATCGTCGCGGGCGAGGCCCTCCCGGCCGACCTCGTGGCGCGATGGGCTCCCGGCCGGGCCCTGATCAACGCCTACGGACCGACCGAGACGACCGTCTGCGCCACCGCCAGCGAGCCGCTGCGGCCGGACGGCACCGTCCCGATCGGCCGCCCGCTCGCCAACACCCGGGCGTACGTGCTGGATGCGGGGCTGCGTCCGGTGCCGGTGGGGGTGGCGGGGGAGCTGTACGTCTCCGGCGTTCAGGTCGCGCGCGGCTACCTCGGCCGCCCCGGGCTGACGGCGTCGCGGTTCCTGCCGGATCCGTTCGGTGGTCGGGGGGAGCGGATGTACCGCACGGGAGACCTGGTGCGGTGGAGGGCGGATGGTCAACTGCTCTTCCTGGGCAGGACGGACGACCAGGTGAAGGTGCGCGGCGTCCGGATCGAACTGGGCGAGGTGACGACGGCGCTGGAGCGCTGCGCGGGCGTCGCCGGGGCGATCGCTGTGGTCCGGGAGGACCGCCCGGGGGACCGCAGGCTCGTCGGGTACGTGGTGGCGCGCGAGGGCGCGACCGTCACGGGCGGCGAGCTGCGGCGACAGCTGGCCGGGCTCCTCCCGGAGTACGCGGTCCCGTCGGCCGTCGTGGTGCTGGACGCGTTGCCGCTGACGCGCAACGGCAAGGTGGACCGCCGGGCCCTGCCCGCCCCCGAAGCCGAGGTGCACGTCACCCGCGCGCCCCGGGACCCGCGCGAGGAGTCGCTCTGCCGGCTCTTCGCCGAGACCCTCGGCCTGCCCGGGATCGGGGTGGAGGACGACTTCTTCCAGCTCGGCGGCCACTCCCTGCTGGCCACCCGACTCGTCACCCGGATCCGCGCCGAACTCGGCGAACCCGCCGAGCTCACCGACCTGTTCCGCGCACCGAGTCCGGCCGCCCTGGCTGCCCTGCTGGACGGCGGCCCGGCCGCCGACGCCGGGGTGCTGGTCCGGCTCGGCGGCGACGGCGCCAGGGCGCCGCTGTTCTGCGTCCACCCCGTGACCGGCCTCAGCCGCTGCTACACCGGCCTCGCCGACGGGCTGCCGGAGCGCCCCGTCTACGGCCTCCAGGCCCGTGCCCTGGACCGCCGCGCCGAGCAGCCGGCGAGCCTTGCGGCGATGGTCGAGGACTACGTCGCGCGGATCCGCGAGGTGCAGCCGACCGGCCCCTACCACCTGCTCGGCTGGTCGACCGGCGGGAACATCGCGCACGCGATGGCCTGCGCGCTGCGCGCGGCCGGTGAACAGGTGCGCCTGCTGGCCGTGTTGGACGCCTACCCGGTCGAGAGCGGACACTGGGGCGCCGAACCCGAGGACATCGACGCGGCCCTCGTCGCCGACCTGCTCGGCCGCGAGGGCGGCCGGTTCACCCCCGCCACCGCCGCACTGGACCACCTGGCCGCCACTGCGACCGCCGTCGTCCGGGCGGTGGCGGACGCCCCGACCGGACGGTTCGACGGCCGGCTGCTGCACGTCACGGCGACGCTAGGCCGGCCCGAGGACGCGGCCGGTGCCGAGGCCTGGGCGCCCTATGCGACGGGCGGGATCGACCGGCACGAGATCGCGGCCGAGCACTTCGACCTGACCCGCCCGGAGCCGCTGGCCGCGATCGCCCGGCTCGTCGCCCGAGCCCTGGACGGCTGCTGAGCCCCTCCACCCTTCCCCCCGCTCCCCATCACCCCCGAAGGGACCAACCATGTTCGACAACGACGCCGCCCGTTACCACGTCGTCCTCAACCACGAGGAGCAGTACTCCGTCTGGCCCGAGGACCAGGAGATCCCGGCCGGCTGGACCGCCGAGGGCACCACCGGCACCCTCGACGAGTGCACCGCGCACATCGACCGGGTCTGGACCGACCTGCGGCCGCTCAGCCTGCGCCGGCTGATGGCGGAGCAGGCCGAGCAGGCGTGACGACCCCGCCCCGGGACGACGGGCGCGCGCACCCACCGGCCGGGCGGCCGGCGGCGCCCCGGCTCCCGGCCGCGCTCGCCGGGCTGGCCGACCTGCGCATCGACACCCCGGTCAGCGCCGTCCTCAGCTGGGACCGTCCCACCGCCGGCTCGGGGTTCGCCCAGCTGTACGAGGGGGCCAAGCTCGCGCAGTGGAACGCCACCACCGACATCGACTGGTCGCTGGACGTGCCCTTCGGCGAGCCGCTGCCCGTGGGCTCGCCGTACGCGCTGGACTCGCTGCGCGCCTCGCCGATCGGCCGGCGTGGGCCCCGGGCCTGGGACGCCTTCCGCTGGCAGACCCAGGCGTGGATGGTCTGCCAGTTCCTGCACGGCGAGCAGGCGGCGATGCTGGCCGGCGCCCGGCTGGCCGAGGTGCTGCCGGACATCGAGGCGAAGCTGTGCGCCGTCAGCCAGACCGGGGACGAAGCCCGGCACGCGGAGGCGTTCGGGCGCTACGTCGGTGAGCACGTGCCCGAGCCGTACCCGGTGTCGGCGGGGCTGCGGCGGCTGTTCGCGGACGCGCTCGGGGCCACCGAGTGGGACCTGCTCGCGCTGGCCGTCCAGTGCCTGGTCGAGCCGCTGGCGCTGGCGGGCTTCCGGCTGGCCGAGGCCACCTTCCACGATCCGCTGATCAAGCAGATCGTGGCCCGGGTGGCCCGGGACGAGGCCCGTCACGTCTCGTTCGGCGTGTTGTTGCTGCGCGAGGCCGTCCCCGGGCTGTCGGCGGCCGAATTGGCCCGGCGGGAGGAGTTCCTGCTGGAGGCCGTCGAACTCATGCGCCGGCGCTTCCTGTTGGGCGACCTGTGGGAGCGCTTCGAAGTCCCGGCGGCCGAGGGCGCGGCCTTCGCGCTGGCCGACCCGGGCCTGGCCGGCTACCGGCAGATGCTGTTCTCCCGGGTGGTGCCGATGCTGGCCCGGATCAGGCTGCTCACCCCGCGCGTGATGCGCGGCCTGGAGTCGATGGACCTGCTGAGCCGGCTGAGCGCGGACACCGTCGCCCGGGTCCGGCACGAGGGGGCGCTCGCCTGATCACGGCCCGGCCGTGTGCAGAGCTGATCGCTTGTCGTGAACGAGCCGTCCTGAGTACGGTCGCTGACCGTGTCCGGTCCATCACGGCCGCCGCGCTGCGGCGGTCCCCCGAACAAGAGGTCCACCATGGCCCAGTCCCCAGACGCCGAAGCCCCGGCCACCCGAGCCCCCGACACCGACAGCGCGGACGCTGGCAGCGCGAACGCCGGCAGCGCGGACAGCGCCTCCGCGGCGAAGCAGCCGAGGCCCTCGGGCCTGTGGCGCAACCGTGACTTCGGACTGCTGATCAGCGGTCAGGTGGTCTCCTTCCTGGGCAGCCAGGTCCAGGTCTTCGCGCTGCCGCTGCTGGTGCTCGCCGTCTCCGGCTCGCCGACCCAGGCCGGCCTGGTGATGGGCCTGAGCTCGCTGTCCTGGCTGCTGTTCGGCCCGTTCGCGGGTGCCCTGGCGGACCGCTGGGACCGCAAGACCACCATGATCCTGTGCGATCTGGGCCGCGCCGTGGTGACGGTCAGCGTGCCGCTCGCGCTGTGGCTGGACGGCCTGACCGTCGCCCAGCTGTGCGGGGTGGCCGTGCTCAACGGGGTGCTGGAGACGCTCTTCGAGTCGGCCAACTCGGCAGCCCTGCCGAACGTCGTCGGTGCCGGGCAACTCTCGGCGGCGCTCGGCCGGTTCGAGACGGCGACGAACACGGTACGGATCGGTGGCGGGATGGTCGCCGGTGCGCTGTACTCGCTCGGGCGGGCGGTGCCGTTCGTGGTGGACGCGGTCTCCTTCGTGGTCTCCGCGATCTCGCTGCGCTTCACGCGGGCGGAGTTCCAGGAGGAGCGCAGCGAGGAGACCCCCGCCGGCCTGCTGAAGGAGGTCCGGGCGGGCCTGAGCTGGCTGATGGGCCAGCCGCTGATCCGGTTCCTCGCGATGATCTCGGCGGCGGACGCGATCCGCTACGGCGCCGGGTACCTGGTGATCATCACGCTGGCGGAGCGGATCGGCGCCTCGCCCACCGAGATCGGGTTCGTCTTCACGGGGGCCGCCGTCGGTGCGATGGTGGGTGCGCTGGTCTCCAGCCGGGTCAACGACCGCTTCCCGCTCGGCCGGATCGCCACCGTCACGCTCTGGGTCGAGGCGCTGATGTTCCCGCTCTACGCCGTCGCCCCGAACGCGTGGCTGCTCGGAGCGGTGGCCGCCGCCGAGTCGGTGCTCGCGCCGGTCTACATGGTCGCGCTGTCGAGCTACCGGCTCGCGGCGACCCCGGACCACCTGCGCGGGCGGGTCTCCAGCGCGGTGCAGACCCTCGGCATGAGCGCGATGTCACTCGGCGCCCTGCTCGGCGGTGTCATGATCGACGGCCTCGGCCCGCGCACCACCACGGTGATCTTCGGCGGCTGGCTGGTGATGCTCGCGGTGCTGACCACCGTCAACCGCGCGGTGCGCCACTCCGCCGGGACGCCCCGGTCGGCCCCGGCCACGAAGGCCGCGCAGGCCCGGTCCTGAGGCCCGGTCCTGAGGCCCGGACTCCGGGCGGATCCGGGCCGTCTTCCCCCGCCACCACCAGAAGGGCTCACCGATGACCGTGCTCAGGACCGTCGACGCCACTCCGGGGCAGCGGCTGCTCTGGATGATGGAGCACTACCGCGGCGCCGACACCCCGCTGAACGTCAACGCCTGCTACCGGCTGCGCGGCCCGCTCGACCGCCCCGCGCTGCGGACCGCGCTGGACGGGCTGGTCGAACGGCACGAGGCGCTGCGCACCACCTACGAATCCGTGCGGCGCAGGCTCGTCCAGCACGTCCACGCCCCCCGGCCGGCCGAGCTGGTCGAGGAGGAGGTCGGACCGGGGCCGCAGGCACTGGCCGAGGCGATGCTGCGGCACGCGCGGCACCGGCACGACCTGGCCGTCACCCCGCTGCACGCCGCGCTGCTGGTGCTCGGGCCGGAGGAGTCCGTGCTGGTGCTGAACATCCACCACCTGTCCACGGACGGCTGGTCGGGCGGGGTGCTCTCCCAGGAGCTCGGCCGGCTGTACCGGCCCGGCGGCGAGCCGGCGGCGGAACTCGGCACCGTGGAGTGGCAGTTCGCCGACTTCAGCGAGTGGCAGCGGCAGCGCTACGAGGACGGCGTCCTGGCCGAGAGCCAGAAGTACTGGCGCGACACCCTGGCCGGGGCCGCGGCACCCCGGCTGCCCGGCTCGTCGGCGATCCGCGACGGCGTCGGCCAGTTGCCCGGACTGGCCGCGTTCACCCTGGAGCCGGAGCTGGTGACGGGTCTGACGGCGCTGTGCCGCAAGCAGCGGGCGACCACCTTCGTCGCCGCCCTGGCCCTGTTCGCCGGAGTGCTGTACGGCCGGGGCGGGGAGCGGGACGTCGCGCTCGCCTCGATGTTCGCGAACCGCACGCGGCCCGAACTGGCCGGCACCGTCGGCTTCCTGTGCAACCTGCTGGTGCTGCGCCTGGACCTCGAACCGCAGGCGGGCTTCCTGGAGGTGCTGCGCTCGACCCGGGACACCGTGCTGGACTCGCTGGCCCACCAGGAGGTCCCGTACCACCTGGTGCCGCAGGGCCGGGGAGAGCGGGGCGAGGGTCTGGAGAACATCCTGTTCCAGGTCGCGGTGGGGCCCGAGTACGCGCTGCGGCTTCGCGGCCTGGAGGTGACCCAGGTGCACCCGCCGGGCGGCATGGCGAGCCGCTTCGACCTGGAGTTCGTGCTGATGCCCACCGCGGACCGGATCGAGGGGCAGGTCTGGTACGACCGCCGCCGGTTCGAGCCGGCCTGGGTCGAGGCCCTGACCGGTGACTTCCGGCGGCTCGCGGCGGCGGCCGTCGCGGAGCCGGGCCGGCCGTTGGCGGAGCTGGTCACGGAGCTGGCGGCGGGTGTCGAGGGCGCCGGGTCCGCGGCGGGTGTCGAGGGCGCCGGGTCGGCGGCGGGTGCCGACACCGTCCGAGTGCGCGGCGGCGGCAGTTGAACACGTGCCCGACACCGAAGGGGCCCGAGCGTCGAAACGCTCGGGCCCCTTCGGTGTTCCGGCGGCCGGGCTACTCGCCCAGGTGGTGCATCACGTGCTTCACCCGGGTGTAGGCCTCGAACCCGTAGACCGACAGGTCCTTGCCGTACCCGGAGTGTTTGAAGCCGCCGTGCGGCATCTCGCTCGGGAAGCCCAGGTGGGTGTTGACCCAGACGCAGCCGAAGTCCAGCCGCCGGGTCAGCCGCATCGCGCGGGCGTGGTCGGTGGTCCACACGGCCGAGGCCAGACCCTGCTCGACGCCGTTGGCGAGGGCGACCGCCTCGTCCTCGTCGGCGAAGGGCTGCACGGTGACGACTGGCCCGAAGACCTCATGCTGCACGATCTCGTCGTCCTGGCGGACGTCCGCGATGACCGTCGGCGCGTAGAAGTAGCCGGCCTCGCCCACCCGGTGGCCGCCGGTGACGACCCGCGCGTGGGCGGGCAGGCGGCGGACGAAGCCGTCCACCCGGGCCAGCTGGTCGGCGTTGTTGAGCGGCCCGTACGCCGCCCCGGCGTCGTCCGGCGGGCCGGGGCGGGCCGCCTGCGCGGCCTTGGTGAGCGCCACCAGGAAGTCCTCCTGGACGGCGCGGTCGACGAGCACCCGGGTGGCGGCCGTGCAGTCCTGGCCCGCGTTGCCGTACGCGCCCTCGACGATCTTCGCGGCGGCCGCCGGCAGGTCGGCGTCCGCGCAGACCACGACCGGGGTCTTGCCGCCCAGCTCCAGGTTGACCCGCTTGAGGCCGGCGGCCGCGCCCCGCGCGACCTCCATGCCCGTCGCCACCGAGCCCGTCAGCGAGACCACCGCCGGGACGGGGTGGCGCACCATGAGCCGCCCGGTGGCCGGGCCGCCGCACACCACGTTGAGCACCCCGGGCGGCAGCACGTCGGAGGCCAGCTCGGCCAGTAGCAGCGCCGTCTCGGGGGTGGTCTCCGCGGG
This sequence comes from Kitasatospora sp. NPDC029312, assembly GCF_055569215.1. Lineage (NCBI taxonomy): Bacteria > Bacillati > Actinomycetota > Actinomycetes > Kitasatosporales > Streptomycetaceae > Kitasatospora > Kitasatospora sp. NPDC029312. Next base: position 25,422 of record NZ_JBVHXY010000028.1, read on the forward strand.
CTTGAGCACCACGGTGTTGCCCGCCGCCAGGGCGGGCGCGCTCTTGAGCACGGCCATCAGCAGCGGGAAGTTCCACGGTGCGAGCTGCGCGCAGACGCCGACCGGCTCGCGGCGGGTGTACGAGGTGTGGCCGGGGGCGTACTCGCCCGCCGCCAGGCCCTCCAGCACGCGGGCGGCGCCGGCGAAGAAGCGCAGCTGGTCCACCATCAGCGGGGCCTCGCCGGCCGCCGCCGCACTGCCGGTGCTGCGGGCCTCGGCGGCGGCGAACTCGTCCAGCCGGGCCGCCAGGGCGTCGGCGATGCGCAGCAGGGCACCCTGGCGCTCGGCGGGGCTGGTCCAGCGCCACTGCTCGAAGGCGGTGGCGGCGGCCCGCACGGCCCGGTCGACGTCCTGCTCGCCGCTCTCGGGCGCCAGCAGGTACGCGGTGCCCGTGCAGGGGTCGAGCAGTTCGGTGTACGTCCCGTCGGCGGGCTCGGCGGCCCGGCCGTCGACGAAGTTGCTCAGGCGGGGAAGGGTCATCAGCGCTCCTGGTGGTCGGCGGAGTCGGCGGGTCGGCAGGCGGTGGCGGCGGGGTGACGGCAGCGGTGACGGCGGTGGGCGCCGCTCAGGCGCCGACCCGCAGCGAGGTGAAGCCGTGGAAGCCGAGGTTGTTGTTCCAGTTGAAGCCGTCCTGCGAGACGCGCAGCGCGGGCCAGCGCCGGTACAGGGTGGCGAGGGCGATCCGGAGCGTCTGGCGCACCAGCGGGTCGCCGAAGCACAGATGGCGGCCGGCGCCGAAGGTGAGGTGGCGGTTGGGCAGAGGGCGGTCGAGGACGAGTTCGTCGGCCCGGTCGAAGGCGGCGGCGTCGCGGTTGGCGGAGCCGACGTAGAGCATCATCGGGCGGCGGGCGGGCAGCATGATCTCCTGGCCGGCGGCGGTGGTGTAGGTGAAGTCCTCGCGGGCGACCCGGCCGACGAACTGGACCGGGGTGCAGAAGCGCAGGAGCTCCTCGACGGCCGGGCCGACGGCGGACGGGTCCAGCAGCAGTTCGCGCTCGTGCGGCGGGCGTTCGTCCAGGGCCTGCACGCTGTTGCCGATGAGGTAGCGGATCGAGGCGACGCCGGCGAACAGCAGGAGCGCGGCCTGGGCCACGACGTCCTCGTCGCTGAAGCGGTGACCGTGGATCTCCGTGGTGCGCAGCGTGTGCAGCAGGCCGTTCTGCTCCTCGGAGAGCTTGGCGCACTCGGGCGAGGCGAGGAACTCGGCGAGCTCACGGGTGCTGGTCCGGGTGCGGTCGAGGTGCTCGACGGTGACCTTGGTGGAGCCGAAGAGGTAGGCGATGTCGTCGGTCCAGCGGGTCAGTTCGGGGTGTGCCTCGGTGGGCACGCCGAGGACGTCGGCGATGACCATGGCCGGCAGCGGGAAGGCGAAGTCGGTCATCAGGTCGAAGCCGGCCGGGTCGACGTCGTCGAGGAGCCCGTCGACCAGCCGCTGGATCCTGGGCTCCAGCGCCGCGTCCGTGAAGGGGACGTAACTGCGGTTGGCCTGGCGGCGGTTGCGAGTGTGCTCGGCGCCGTCGTGGAAGGCCAGCCAGCGTTCGTAGACGCCGAGCATGTCGGCGTAGTCGGTGCGCTGTGCCTCGGGCAGGAACCAGAGCGGCACGGCCGCCCGCGCGTTGGAGAGCCGCTCGTCCTTCATCAGGGCCAGGCAGTCGGCGTAGCCGAAGAAGAGCCAGGCCCCGCCGAAGATCTTCTCCGAACGGTACGCCGGGTGTTCGGCGCGCATTCGGTCGTAGAAGGAGAAAGGGTCCGGAATGTACTCGAGGTCGTTGTGTGAGAAATCTTCGGCGGCGAGCGCGTGGGTGGCCAAGGAATTCCCTCCCGGCGGGATTCGGTCGTGGGTCGCCGCAGTCGACGGCCTTCGTGGATGTGCCTCAGTGGACCAACGGCTCAGGCCAGGTGACAAGGCGTCACCCATGAACGGCAGTCGGGCCGTCGGCCGAGGTCAGCGAGGCGTGCGGGCGGCCTCGGTTGGACACTGGCCAGTGGGCGCCGGGAGCGCCTAACCTGCGTTTTCGTTGCGGGGGCGCCCTGCCTCCCATTCCCGGGAACGCCGGGAACGCCGGGCCCGCCGGGCGCGTCCCCCCGTCGTCCCCGTCCTTTCCCCGTCGTTTCCCCGTTCGCGACCGGCCCGTGGAGTACGGATGGCTGAAGCTCTGCCCTGGCAGGAAGTCCTGCCCGGATATCCGCTGGACCGTCGGGCCTTCTCCGACGACGCGGTCCTCGACCGGGAACTGCGCCGGGTGTTCCGGGAGTCCTGGCAGTTACTGGCGTTCGCGTCGGAACTGCCCGACCCCGGCGACTACCTGGTGCGCAGGCTCGGGAACGACAGCGTGATCGTGGCCCGCGACGAGCAGGGCCGGTTCACCGTGCTGCTCAACTCCTGCAGCCACCGCGGCACCCAGCTCTGCCGGGCGACGTTCGGCAACGCCGCGCACTTCCGGTGCAGTTACCACGGCTGGACGTACGCCAACGACGGCCGCCTGGTGGGCGTGCCGGCGCTGCGCGGCAACTACCCGAAGGACTTCCGCAAGGACCGCTACGACCTGCCCCGGGCCCGGGTGGCCTGCTACCGCGGCTTCGTCTTCGCGACCTGGAGCGCGAGCGCCCCGCCGCTGGAGGAGTACCTGGGCGACGCCCGCTGGTACCTGGACGCGCTGCTCGACCTCGCCGGCGGCGAGTGGGAGGTCTACGGGCCGCCGCAGCGCTCGGTGATGACCGGCAACTGGAAGGTCGTCACCGACAACTTCGCCGGCGACGGCTACCACATGGGCACCACCCACCAGGCCGCGTTCGAGCAGGGCGTCTACGGCTCCAGCCTGGCCGACGGCACGCTCGGCAAGGGCGAGTTGGAGCTGATCGGGATCAACGTCCCCACGCCGCAGGGGCACGCGGTGCGGGCCGGCTACGTCGTCGAGAAGGGCCGGCGCAGTCTGCCGGCCAAGGTCGAGGAGCCCGCCTACATCGGCTACCCGCGCGAGGTGTGGGAGGCGTTCACCGCCGGGCAGACCCCCGAGCAGGTGCGCTTCAACTCGCACTGCGAGGTGGTGCACGGGGTGCTGTTCCCGAACGCGGCCTTCCTGAGCGTCTCGCACGACCGGGCGATCGGCCGCGAGGGCGACCCGCTGACCAAGTACTTCGTCTGGCGGGTGCACCACCCGATCGACGCCCGGCACACCGAGTGCCTCTACTGGACGCTGGTGCCCAAGCGGCACGTGGACGAGGAGTGGAAGCGCCGCTCGTACGCCTTCCAGGCCCGCTCCCAGTCGGCCGGCGGAATCCTCTTCGAGATGGACGACTTCGAGAACTTCGCCCGGATCGACGCGGCGATCGGCGGCACGGTGGCCGACGGCGCCCCGCTGGACCTCTCACTCGGCCTGGGCCTCGGAGAGCCGGTGCCGGACTTCCCGGGCCCCGGCCGCGCCGAGTACCTGACCCTCTCCGAGCAGAACCAGCGGGCGTTCTACCGGCGTTGGGCCGAGCTGATGGCGGGCGACGATGACTGAGGCGAGGACGAGCAGGCCCGGGCTCGGCGGGCCGGGGGCGAGCAGCCCGGGAACGAGCGGCCCGGGAACTGCCGGGACCACCCGCGCCGAGCAGGAAGCCGCGTACGACCTCCAGCCGTTCCCGCCGCGCGGAGCCCGGCAGGTGGAACTCGACGCCTCCGTCGGCGCGTTCCTCACCGAGGAGTCGGCCGCGCTGGACGAGGGCCGCCACCAGGACTGGCTCGACCTGCTCGACGACCGGTTCCTCTACCAGGTGCCCGTTCCGCTGCTGCGCGAGGACCCGGCCCTGCCCCGGCACAGCGACCGGGCGCTGCTCTTCGAGGCGACCAAGCACATCCTCGCGATGAAGCTCGGCCGCATCGGCCTGCGGTACGCGTGGTCCGACCGCCCGGGCGGGGTGACGCGCCACTTCCTCAGCGGCGTAAGGGTGTTCGCCGCGCCCGAGCCCGACACCTGGCGGGTCGAGTGCAACGTGCTCGCCTCCTGGAGCCGGGGCCACGGCGAGGCCGCGCTCGCCACCGCCGCCCGGCACGACCTCGTGCGCTGCCTGCCCGGTGCCGGCTACCGGCTGCTGCGCCGCCGGGTCCTGCTGGACACCGAGGTCGCCACGCACCAGCAACTCTCCATCATCTTCTAGCCCGGGCCGGCGCGCGCCGGCCCGGGGGAAGCGAGGCAGCGGCATGAACGGGCTGGCGTGGACGGCCGAGGAACGCGGGGAGACCGAACTGTGCCGGATCTGCTGCGAGTCCGCGGCGGTCACGGTGTCGAGCTTCCCGACCGGGAACGGGGCCCGGCTCAAACTCGTCTCGGAGCGCTCCGGTGCGGCCGTCCTGCTGGACGCCACCGTGCTGGACGCCCTGTGCCACCTCACCCCGGAGCGCGCCGCCGAGCTGGTGCGCGAGCGCACCGAAGGAGCCGCCCCGTGAAACCCGCACCCTTCGAATACCGGGCCGCCGGAACGCTCGACGAGGCCCTCGCCCTGCTCGACCCGCCCGGGCGCAGCATCACCCCGCTGGCCGGCGGGCAGAGCCTCCTGCCGCTGCTCAACCTGCGCCGCGTGCGGCCCGCCGTGGTGCTCGACCTCAACCGGCTGACCGAGCTCGCCGGCATCGAGGTCACCGAGACGGCCGTGCGGATCGGGGCGCTGACCCGGCTGCACGACCTGGAGTGGCACGACGGGCTGCGAGCGGCGCTGCCCGTCCTGCCGCAGACCGCCGCCCGGGTGGCGCACCGGCAGATCCGCCACCGGGCCACCCTTGGCGGCTCGCTCTGCCACGCCGATCCCGCCGCTCAGCTCGCCGCCACCGCGGTCGGGCTCGGCGCGGCGCTGCGGCTGCGCCGGGCGGGCGGCGAACGGACCGTACCGGCCGAGGAGTTCTTCACCGGGCCGCACCGCACCGTCCGACGCCCGGACGAACTGCTGACCGCCGTCTCCTTCCCCCGCAGGCCCGGCTTCCGCCACCGCTTCGAGTCCGTCACCCGGCGCGGCGGGGCCGGCTTCCCCCTGGTCGGCGTGTACGTGGGTATCCGGCTGGAGGCCGGCGCGGTGGCCGAGGCCCGCATCGCCGCCTGCGGGGTGGCCGACCGGCCGCTGCGTCTGACGGCGGCCGAAGCGGCCATGGCCGGGTACCGCGCCGACGTCGCGGACGGCGCGCTGGGCGAGGTCGCGGACGCGGCCGTCGGCGGCGCCCGGCCGCCCTCCGACCTGCACGGCAGCGCCGAGTTCCGCGGCGACCTGCTGCGCGCGGTGTTCCGCCGGGCCGTCGTCCACCTGCTCACCGAGGGGAGCTAGCCCGTGAGGACCACGACGATCAGCCTGACCGTCAACGGGACCGCCCGCGCCGCCGAGGCCGAGGACCGCACCCTGCTCAGCGACTTCCTGCGCCACGGGCTCGGCCTCACCGGCACCCACGTGGCCTGCGAACAGGGCGTGTGCGGCGCCTGCACCGTCCTGGTGGACGGCGAACCGGTGCGCTCCTGCCTGATGCTGGCCCGGCAGGCCGACGGCTGCCGGGTGGAGACGGTCGAGGGACTCGCCGAGGACGGCCGGCCCGCGCCCCTGCAGCAGGCGATGACCGACGCCCACGGCCTCCAGTGCGGCTTCTGCACGCCCGGCGTGCTGATGGGCCTGACCTACGCGGACCGGGCCGGCCTGAGCGCGGACCAGGCGGTGACCGAGGTGCTCCGGGGGCACCTGTGCCGCTGCACGGGCTACGCGGGCATCCGCGCCGCCATCGAGCGGCACTGGCGGCGCGAGGAGGCCCCGGCATGACCGGCCCCGACACCGGCCACCGAGCCGGCTCCGACACCGGTCACCGGACCGGCCCCGACAACGGCCGCCTGATCGGCCGTGCCGTCCCGCGCGTGCACGCGCCCCGGCTGGTGCGCGGCCAGGGTCGCTTCGTGGACGACATCGACGACGCCGGAGCCCTGCACGCGGTCGTGCTGCGCAGCCGGGTGGCGCACGGCCGGATCACCCGCTTCGACCCGGCCGCGGCGCTGGCCGGCGGCGAGGCGCTGCTGGTCCTCGGCCCGGACGAGATCGAGCGGTTCACCGACCCGATCCCCACCGCCTGGGGCCTCCCCGGCCAGCTCACCACGACCGTGGCGCTCAGCGACCGCACCGTCCGCTACGTCGGTCAGCCCATCGGCCTGGTGGTGGCCCGCAGCCGGGCCGTCGCCGAGGACGTGGCGGAGCTGGTCGCCGTCGACATCGACCCGCTGCCCGCCGCGATCGGCCTGTCGGCCGCGCTCGCACCGGACGCCCCGAGGCTCTACCCGCAGGCCCCCGACAACATCGGCGGGCGGATCCACTTCGGCGACGACCGGGCCGTCCTCGACGCCGTGCTCGCCGCCGCCCCGCACGTAGTGGAGCGCGAGTTCGCGGTGCAGCGGATCAACCACAGCCCGATGGAGCCGCGCGGCGTGCTCGCCGAGTGGATCCCCGCCACCGGGAAGCTGACGGTCCACAGCAGCACCCAGTCCCCGCACGCCGTCCGCCAGGAACTCGCCACCGCGTTGCGGCTGCGAGTCGACCAGGTGCGGGTGGTGACGCCGGACGTCGGCGGGTCCTTCGGCGGCAAGGTCACCCTCTACGTCGACGAGGCGCTGGTCTGCCTGGCCGCCGTCCGGCTCGGCCGCCGGGTCAAGTGGATCGAGGACCGCACCGAGAACCTCAGCTCCTCCTACCAGGGCCGCGGCCAGCGGGCCCGCGCCCGCCTCGCCCTCGACGGGGACGGGCGCTTCCTCGCGCTCGCCGCCGAGATCACCGGCGACCTCGGCGCCTTCGCGATCCAGGCCGGCAGCGGCCCCTTCCAGGTCACCGGCCTCGCCCTGGAGGGCCCGTACCGGTTCCCGCACGCCGGGGCCACCATCACCGCCGTCCACACCAACACCGTGCCGACCGGTGCCTACCGCGGCTACGGCATGCAGGAGGCGGCCTGGATCCGGGAACGGCTGATCGACGAGGCCGCCCGGGAACTCGGCCACGACCCGGTCCGGCTGCGGCTGCACAACCTGCTCGGGCCGGAGGAACTCCCGCACACGACGCGCACCGGGCTCACCTACGACAACGGCGACTACCCCGCCGCGCTGCGCCGCGCCGCCGAACTGGCCCGGGAACGCGCCCGGGAGTCCACCGCCACGGTGCGCCGCGGGGTCGCGGTGACGGCCAGCGTGGAGATCACCGGCTTCGCCCCCTCCGCGGTGCTGGAGCTGTTCCGGATCGACTGGGCCGGCTGGGAGAGCGCCCGGGTGCGGGTCAACCAGGACGGCACGGTCACCGTGTTCGCCGGGGTGATCCCGGTCGGCCAGGGCATCGAGACCACCCTCGCCCAGATCGTGGCCGACCGGCTCGGCGTCCCCCTGGACTGGGTGGCGGTGGAACTCGGCGACACCGCCACCGCGCCCTACTCGGACCTCACCTCACAGGCCAGCCGCTCGGTCACGCTGGCCGGCGGGGCCCTGGTGCGGGCCGCCGGGCGGATGCGCGACCGGATGCACGCCCTCGCCGCCGCCCACCTGGGCGCCCCGGTGGACGAAGTGGTGCTGGACGGCGCCCAGTTCTGCTGGCCGGCCGGGAACGCCTCGACGGCGTGGTCCGAGGTGGCCGCCCGGGGCTGGCGCGGCTGGGGCCGGCCCGACCCGGACCGCATCCGGCTGGAGGAGAGCGTCGACTTCGACCCGCCCGCGATCACCTACTCCTACAGCGCGCACGGCGCGGCCGTGGCCGTCGACCTGGAGACCGCCGAGATCACCGTCGAGGACTACTGGACCGTCAACGACAGCGGCGTGCTGGTCAATCCGGCGATCGCCGACGGGCAGATCGTCGGCGGCGTGGCGCAGGGCGTGGGCATCGCCCTGGTCGAGGAGGCCGTGCACGACCCGGCCACCGGACGGCCGCTGGCCACCGGCTTCACCGACTACGTGCTGCCGGTCTGCGCCGACGTCCCGCCGGTGACGGTGGAGCACCGGTGCACGCCGAGCACGGTCATCCCCGGCGGATTCAAGGGCCTCGGCGAGGGCGGGGTCATCCCGGCCCCGGCCACGGTGGCGGGGGCCGTCGCCGCGGCCGTCCCGCACATCGCCCACCGGCTGACCGCCACACCGCTCACGCCGGCCCGGATCTGGGCGGCGCTGTCGGAGGCCAAGGAGCCGTCCGGGGCCCGGGAATCGTCCGGACGCAGAGAGCCGTGCGGACGCCGAGAGCCGTCCGGAGGCAGAGAGCCGTCCGGGGCGAAGGAGCCGCTCGAGGTTGGGGTGCCGTTCGAGGTTGGGGACCAGCAGAACTGAACCCGCGACCGCATCCGCCGACCCGGAAGGGACCACCCCCGTGCCAGCCCGTGTACCAGCCTCTCAGGACGAGCCGACCAGCCGCCCGCCCACCGTCCGCGAGGCCACCTTCGCGGTACTGCGCAGCCTCGGCATGACGACGGTCTTCGGCAACCCCGGCTCCACCGAGCTGCCGATGTTCCGCGACTTCCCCGCCGACTTCCGCTACGTCCTCGGACTCCAGGAGTCCGTGGTGCTCGCCATGGCCGACGGCTTCGCCCAGGCCGGCCACCGCGCCGCCGTGGTCAACCTGCACTCGGCCGCCGGCGTCGGCCACGCGATGGGCAGCCTGTTCACCGCCTGGCGCAACCGCACCCCGCTCGTGGTCGTGGCCGGCCAGCAGGCCCGCTCGCTGCTGGGCGGCGAGCCGTACCTCTTCAACGACCAGGCGTCCGAACTGCCCAAGCCCTACGTCAAGTGGAGCCGCGAACCGGCCCGCCCGGAGGACGTCCCGGCCGCCATCGCCCGCGCCTGCCACCTGGCCATGTCCCCGCCGTACGGCCCGACCCTGGTCTCGGTGCCGGCCGACGACTGGGACCGGCCCGGCGAACCCGTCGAGCCGAGGACCGTCTCCACCACGCTGCGCGCCGACCCCCAGGCGCTGGAACGCGTCGGCCGGGCCCTGGCCGGTGCCGCCCGCCCCGCGTTCGTGGTGGGCGCCGCCGTCGACCAGGACCGCGCCTTCGCCGAGGTGGTGGAGCTCGCCGAGCGCCACCGCGCCGCCGTCTGGGCCGCGCCGATGTCCTCGCGCTGCGCCTTCCCCGAGACCCACCCGCTCTTCGCCGGTTTCCTGCCCCCGATCCGGGAGGAGATCGTGGCCCGGCTCACCGGCCACGACCTCGTGCTGTCGCTCGGCGCACCGGTCTTCACCTACCACGTCGCGGGCAGCGGCCCGGTGCTGCCGCCGGGCACCGTGCTCCACCAGCTCACCGACGACCCGGCCACCGCCGCCTGGACCCCGGTCGGCGACGCACTGCTCACCGGCATCCGCCTCGGGGTGCTCGACCTGCTCGCCTTCGACCCGGCCGTCCCTCGCGAACTCCCGCCCAGGCGGCCCGCCCCGGAGCCCGTGCCGGACGCCGACGTGATCACCCAGCCGCTGCTGATGCACACCCTCGCCGGCCTGCGCCCGGCCCGCAGCGTCATCGTCGAGGAAGCCCCCGGCAGCCGCCCGGTGATGTGCGAGTACCTGCCCAATGAGCGTCCCGAGAGCTTCTACACCTGCGCCAGCGGCTCGCTCGGCCACGCGTTGCCGGCGGCCGTCGGCATGGCGCTCGGCCGGCCCGACGAGCGGGTGATCGCGGTGGTCGGCGACGGCTCAGCGATGTACTCGATCCAGGCCCTGTGGTCCGCCGCCGAACTCCGCCTGCCGCTGACCGTCCTGGTGGTCAACAACGGCCGCTACGCCACGGTGGACCGCTTCGCCGACCGCTTCGGGCTCGGCAAGGCCGTCGGCACGCGGATCGGCGGCCTCGACTTCGCCGCCCTCGCCCGCGCCCAGGGCTGCGCGGCCGGCCGGGTCGAGCACCCGGCCCGACTGGCGCGGGCCCTGCGCACCGCGCTGACCTCGCCCGACCCGTACCTGCTCGACGTCCGGGTCGGCGACTGATCCCCGGCCCCGGCACCGGCCCCGTATCCGCCAGGCGTCAGACGTCAGACGTCAGACCCCCTCCGACAGGAGAGACCCATGAGCCAGCGCACCGCGGAAGAGACCCGGCAGGACATCCGCGACATCGTGATCGGCATGGCGCCCGACCAGGGCCTCGCCGACCGGCCCGACCCGGAGCTGGTCGACGAACTCGGCTACCACTCCCTCGCGTTGCTCGAACTGGCCTTCGCGCTGGAGGACGAGTACGGCCTGCCGCCGATCGACCGGGAGCGGGCCCGGCTCATCCGCCGCCTCAGCGACGTCCAGGACTACGTGCTCGGCGAGCTGGCCCGGGCCGAGACGAGCGGGGGAGCGGCGTGATCGACGAACGGCTGAACGCCGTGGCGGACCGCGAACCCGCGCGGATCGCGCTGATCCACGGTGAGCGGCGGATCACGCACCGGGAGCTGGCCGACCGGATAGCCCGGGTGCGCGGCGGACTGCACGCCCTGGGCCTCGGGCCGGACGGTCTGCTGCTGCTGGCGCTGCCCAACTGCCCGGAGTTCGTGGTCGGTTACTTCGCCACCGCAGGTCTGGGCGCGCGCGTGCTGGCGCTGGACCCAGGCCTCACGGAGGCCGAGTACCGCCGGGTGCTGGCCGAGGGGCAGCCGGACGTGGTGGTCACCACGGCGGCCCTGGCCGCCCGCTGGTCCGAACTCGCCCCGTCGGCCGCCCTGGTGGTGGTCGGCGGCCGGGCGGCGGGCGGTCACGCCTTCGACGAGCTGGCCCGCGCCGAAGCGGTGCCCGCCCGGCCGGCCGACCCCGACCGGGCATGGGTGCTCGCCTACTCCTCCGGCTCCACCGGCGAACCCAAGCGGATCTGCCGCAGCCAGGACAACCAGCTGGCCGAGGCCGACCACATCATCGTCAGCGCCGCCGTCACCCCCGCCGACGTCCTGCTCTGCCCGGTGCCGCTGTACCACGCGCTCGGCCAGTTCTGCTGCATGCTCGTCGCGGTGCTGGCCGGCGCCACCCTCGTCCTGCCCGAGCCGGCCGGCGCGTCGCACCCCGGCGGCCCCGACCCCGCCGACGTGCTCGCGACCGTCGCCCGCCACCGCGTCACCGTCCTGCCTTCCGTGCCCTACCTGCTCGGCGCCCTCGCCGACTGGCCCGAGGACCGCCCCGCCGACCTCTCCTCCGTCCGGCTCTGCCTCTCCGGCAGCAACTTCCTGCCGCCCGCCATCCGGGAGCGGTTCCGCGCCCGGTTCGGCGTGCCCGTCCGCCAGACCTACGGCAGCACCGAGGCCGGCAGCGTCAGCTGGGACTGCGACCCCGACGGCTTCGTCCCCGAGTCGGTCGGCCGCCCCCTGAACGGCGTGCGGGTCGAGGTGCTGGACGAGCACGGCCACGCCCTGCCGGCCGGCAGCGTCGGCGACATCGCCGTCACCAGCCGGTCCGTCATGCTCGGCGAACTCGCCCCCGGCGGCACCCTGCTGCGCCCGGGGCCGGAGCGCTACCTGACCGGCGACCTGGGCCGGCTCGACGAGGACGGCCGCCTCCACCTCACCGGGCGCAAACGGATCCTGGTCGACACGGGAGGCCACAAGGTCAATCCCGTCGAGGTCGAGGAGGTGCTGGAGGCGCACCCGGCGGTGCGCGCCGCGGCCGTGGTGGGCGTCCCCCTGGCCGGGGGCGGAGACCTCCTCGTCGCCGCCGTCGTCCCGGGCGTCGACGGCCCGGTCACCGCCGAGGAGCTGCGTGCGCACTGCCGCGCCCGCCTCGTCCGGCACAAGGTGCCCACGCGCTTCGAGACCGTCGACAGCCTGCCGCGCACCGAACTCGGCAAGCTCCGGCGCGGCCGCCTGACCGCCCAACTCGCCGCCCTCGTCGACGCCGAGGGCCTCGCCGCCGAGGACCCCTCGACCACGGCGATCCGGCAGGAGCCGGACGCGGGGCGGCGCACCCGCCTGCTCACCGAACTCCTCCGCCGGCGCGCGGCCACCCTGCTGGCCGTCCCGCCCGAACGGCTCGACCCGGCCGCGCCGCTGCGCGCCCAGGGTCTCGACTCGCTGGCCGCCCTGCGCCTCAAGATGGCCGTCCAGGACGACCTGCGCCGCACCGTCGGCCTGCCCGAACTCCTCGGCGGCGCCAGTCTCGACACCCTCGCGCGCCGCCTCGCCCACGACACCGCAGGCCCCACCGAGGCGCTCGTCACCCGCGGCCCCGTCGCCGGCGAATTCCCGCTCTCCCACAACCAGTCCGCGATCTGGCACGCCGACCAACTCGTCCCGCAGGCCGCCGCCTACAACCAGAGCTTCGCGGCCCGGATCACCTCCCACTGCGACCCGGCGACCCTGCGCCGCGCCTTCCAGACGCTCGTCGACCGCCACCCCGCCCTGCGCACCACCTTCGCGCTGCGCGACGGCCGCCCCGTCCAGCGCGTCGCCGAGCACGCCGAGGTGGACTTCGCGGTGCTCACCGTCCCGCCCGAGTGGCCCGACCGGACGGAGCGACTGAGCGCGGCGGCGTTCCGCCCCTTCGATCTGGAGCACGAGACGCCGCTGCGGGTCCGGCTCTACCTCGGGGCCGCCGACGGCCCGGTCCTGCTCGTGACGGTGCACCACATCGCCACCGACTTCTGGTCCACCGTCGCCCTGCTGCGCGACCTCGCCGCCGCCCACGCCGCCGACGGCGAGCTGTACCAGCCCGCGCCCCGGCACAGCTATCCCGACTACGTCCGCTGGCAGGCCGAAACCCTCGCCGGCCCGGTGGCCGACCGCGACTGGGCGTACTGGCGCGACCTGCTCGCCGACCCGCCGCCCGCCCTCGAACTGCCCGCCGACCGGCCCCGCCCGGTCGTCCAGACCCAGCGCGGCGCCCTGCATGTCCACGCGTTCGACCAGCCGCTCGTCAAGGCCCTCCAGGAGTTCGCCCGCCGCCACGGCAGCACCGTCTACACCGTCCTCCTCGCCGCCTTCCAGGGCCACCTGCACGCCTGGACCGGCGAGCGGGGCATCGCCGTCGCGACCATCACCACCAACCGCCAGCGCTCCGAATTCGCCGACGTGGTCGGCTACTTCGTCAATCCGGTGGTGTGCCGCACGGTGGTGGACCCGCAGCGTCCGTTCACCGACCTCCTCGCCGCCACCGGCCGTGGCCTGCTGGCGGGCCTGGAACACCAGCAACTGCCGTTCGCGACGGTCGTGGAGCGGCTGGCCGCCGAACACCCCGGCCGCCGGCGCGACCGCAGCCGGGCGCCGCTGGTGGAGATCGGCTTCGGCCAGAACAAGGCCCAGGACGGCGCGATGCTGGCCGTGAGCCGCTTCCTGTCCGGGGCCGGCCAGGAACTGCGGCTCGGCTCGCTCACGCTGGAGTCGCTGCCGCTGCGGCGCCGGGGCGTGGTCTACGACCTCTCCGGCGCGGTCCACGAGTCCGCGGACACGGTGGCCATCGCCTGGGAGTACAACACCGACCTCTACGAGGCGGCCACCATCGAGCGCTTCGCGGCCGAGTTCGAGGCGTGGGTGGGGCGGCTGCTGGAGCGGCCGGAGCTGCCACTGGCGGAGCTGGGCGCGGGAGGCGACGGCGCCTTGCCGGACGCCGCCGATCCTGCGGGTCCGGGGGGTCCGGCGGGTCCGGTGGGTCCGGCACCCGCGCTGCCGGAGGCGATCGGCGAGCTGGCGCGCTCCCACCCGGCGCGGGCCGCCCTCGTGGCCGGCGCCGACACACTGACGTACCGCCAGGTGGCCGACAGTACCCGGGAACTGGCGGGCCGGATCGGCGCGCAGGGCCTGGAACCGGGTGCGCGCGTCCTGCTCTGGCTGCCGGAGCGGCCCGCGGGGCTGGTGGCCGCCGGGCTCGCCGTGCTGTGGAGCGGCGCGGTCGCCGAGCCGCTCGACACCGCCGCCGAGGTCCGCAGGGCCTGCGCGAACGCGGACCTGCTGATCACCACGGCGGCGGGCCGCGCCGAACTCGGCGAGCTGCCGGTGCCGGTGTGCTGCCCGGAGGAAGCGGGCGAGGCCGGCCGGGCCGAGCCGGCGCCAGCCCGGCCCGGCGATCCGGCGCTGGTGCTGCGCAGCTCCGGCGTGACCGGTGAGCCCAGGGCCGTGGTGCAGCCGCACGGCGCGCTGGCCGCCTGGGTGCGCTGGCTCGCCGGGCAGACCGGCCCGGCCGCCCGCATCCTGGTGCACGGCACGCTGAGCGCCGACCAGGTGCTGGCCAGGTCGCTCGCCGCGCTCGGAGGGGGCGGCACCGTGGTGCTCGCCGCCACCTCCGCCCCCGCTGTTCGTCTCTCCCAACTCCTCTGCGCCGACGATCCGTTCGACCTGGTCACCGTCACTGCGACCGAGCTGGCCGGGCTCCTTCCCGAGCTCGCCGCGTCCGGCCGCGAGCCCACGGTGCGCACCCTGCTCGTCACCGGTGAGCCGCTCACCCCGGCGATCGCGGCGCGGTGGCGGGCGGCCAGTCCCCACCCCCGCCTGCTGCACGGCTACGGCAGCGCGGAGACCGCGCCCGTGGTCTGCGCCCGGGAGGTCCTCGCCGACGACCTGCCCGCCACCGACCCGTTCCGCCCGCTCGCCGTCGGGCGGCCGCTGGCCGGGATGACCGCCCGGGTGCTCGACGACGTCGGTCGCCCGACGCCGGCCGGGGTGGCCGGGGAGTTGTGGGTGACCCGCTTCCCGGACGACGAACCGGTCCCCACCGGTGACCTCGCCTGCCACCTGCCCGACGGAGGGATCGTCGTGCTGGGCCGCACCGCCGATCTCACCAGGCGCAACGGCTACCGAGTGCCGCCCGGCCGGGTGGAGGCCGCGTTGCTGGGGCTGCCCGGGGTGCTGGGCGCCGTCGCCGTGGCGGAGGACGCCGGCGTGGTCGCGCGGGTGGCCGTGGAACGGCCCGCCGGGCGGCCGGCGCCCCGGCTGCGGGAGGCCCTGCGTGAGCTGCTGCCCGAGTACCTGCTGCCCACCGAGGTGCTGTTGACCGACCGCCTGCCCACGGCCCGGAACGGCAAGACGGCCCGGAACGGCAAGACCGCCCGGATCGGCCCGTCATCGCCGGCACGCCCCCGGAGCGAGGCGCCGGACCGCCCGGCCGCCGCGCCCGACCCGGTGGAGGCCGTGCTCGCCCGGATCTGGGCCGAGGTGCTGGGCGTCGAGGAGGTCGGTCCGGAGGACGACTACTTCGACCTCGACGGCGACTCGATCACCAGCATGAGCATCGTCTCCCGGGCCGCCGAGGCCGGTCTGCGGATCACCCCCCGGCAGATCTTCACCCACCCGACGGTGCGCGAACTCGCCGCGGTGGCCGAGCGGACGGCAGCCCCGGGCGCCGTCACCCCCTCGCCGCCGGAAGGCCCCGCGGAGGTCCCGCTCGCGCCCGTCCAGCAGTGGTTCCTGGAACTGCCGCTCGTCCAGCCGCAGCACTGGAACCAGACGCTGCTGCTGCGCGCCGACCCCGGTCTGGACACGGCCCTGCTGCATCGGGCCCTGCTCGCCGTCGCCGGACACCACCCGGCCCTGCGGCTGCGCTACCACCGGGAGGAGGACGGCTGGCACCAGACCCTACGGCCCGACGCCGAGCCGGTCCGCGTCATCGACGCCACGAGCGCGGTGGACGGCCATGATCCGGCGGCCGCCGCCGCCCGCGCGCAGGCCGAACTGGACCTCGCCGACGGCCCGTTGTTCGCCGCCGTGTTCCTCCCCGGGAGTGACGGCCCCGGTCTGCGCCTCCTCCTCACCGCCCACCACCTCGTCGTCGACTTCGTCTCCTGGCAGATCCTGCTGGACGACCTCGGCCGGGCCTGCGAGCAGCTGCTCGCAGGGGAGGAGGTGCGCCTGCCCGAGCCCACCACGCCCTTCGCCGAGTGGACGGCCCGGCTGCGCGCCCACGCCGACACCGTCGCCCTCCGGGCCGAAACGGACCGCTGGAGCGGCCCCATCGCCCACCCGGCCGCCCGCCCCGATGCCGGCACGGAACGCCAAGCCGCCCTCGCCGAGGCCGCGCTGCCCGCCTCGGTCACCGCCGCGCTGCTGGCCGCCACCGGTGGCCGCGGGCGGGACCGCGCGCAGGACGTGCTGCTCGCGGCCGTCGCCCAGGCGGTGGCCGAGTGCACGGGTGAGCCCCAGGTGGTGCTGGACGTCGAGACGCACGGCCGGGCCGAGCTGTTCCCGGACGTCGACCTCAGCCGCACCGTGGGCTGGTTCACCGCCGTCCATCCGGTGACGGTCACACCGGACCGCTCGGCCGGCGCGGCGGGAGCCGCCGCCACCTACCGTACGGTCCGCACGCTGCTGCGCGGGCTGCCCGCCGAGGGCCTCGGCCACGGCCTGCTCCGCTACGCCGCGAGCGATCCCGCGGTGCGCGAGCGGCTGGCGGCGCGCCCGCCCGCGACCGTCAACGTCAACTACCTGGGCCGCGCCGGCCGTCTGGTCGGCGGAGGCGGAGGCGGAGGCGGGGCCGCCGAGGGCCGGCTGCTGACCCCGCTGCCGCTCGCCGACACCGGCGACCGAGGCCCCGACAACCCGCGCCCCTACCCGCTGGAGGTCAGCGCCCTGCTGATCGACGACCGGCTGCTGGTGCGGGTTCGCCACAACGCGGCCGCGCACCCGGAGGCGGACGTCCGACGGCTGCTCGACCGCGTCCTGACCGGCCTGACGGCCATCGTGTCCACGCTCGCGACGGTCCCCGCCGCGGACCGCGCGCACCCACTCGCAGGAGGCCACTAGTGTCAACAGCCGATTCCGTCCCCTCCGCCACCGCCCTGGTCCGGGCCGGCTGGGCGGCCGCGCTGGGGCGCGACGACTTCGGTGACGAGGACGACTTCTTCGCGATCGGCGGCCACTCGCTGCTGGTCGCCCGGATCATGGCCGGGATCGGCCGGCAGGTCGGCGTCCGGCTGCCGCTGCGGATGTTCTTCGACCACCCGACCGTCGCGGACCTCGCCGGGGCGCTCGCGGCCCGCGGGCTGGTCCTGGGCGAGGAGAAGGAGGCCGGCGCCTCATGACCGGACCGGACCGCCACCTGCCCCCGCCGCAGTGGTTCGCCACCGCCCGCCCCTTCCCCGACACCGCGACCGTCCCGGACCTGCTCCGGGCCGCCGCCCGGGCCCACCCCGACCGGCCTGCCCTGGTGGCGAGCGACGGCACCGCCTGGACCCACCGCGAACTCGACGCCTGGTCCGACCGCTTGGCCCGTCTGCTGGCCGAGCGCGGCATCGGGCGCGGCTCGTACGTGGCGCTGTACGCCGACCGCACCCCAGCGGCCGCCGCCTCGCTGGTGGCGGTGCTCAAGTCCGGCGCCGCCTACGTGCCGATCGATCCGGCCTGGCCCCGGGCCCGCGCCCTCGAACTGCTCACCGACCTCGGGGTGAGCTGCGTCGTCGCCGGCCGCGCCCGGCTCAAGGCCGTCCAGGAACTACGCTGGGACGTGCCCTCGGTGCGCGAGGTGATCTGTCCCGAGATCAGCGCGGAGGACACCTGGGCGGAGGTGCTGGACCGCGAGATGGTCGAGGAGTTCTTCGACTTCCTCTCCGGCGAACCCGACCCGCTGGAGGCGGCCGGCTTCAACCTGCGCCGCTCCGAACGCCCCTACCGGCCGGGCGACGTGACGGGCTACCGCGACCACGTCGCCCGGCTGGGCCGCGAGGCCGCCGGGGAGGGCGCCCGGATCCTGGAGGTGGGCTGCGGCTCCGGCCTGATCACCGAGGCGCTGGCCCCCACCGCAGCCCGCTACGTGGCGGTCGACCCGTCCTCGGTGGCCGTCAAGCGCAACCTGGCCGCCGCGGCGGCGGGCGGCTACGCCGCAGAGGGCGCGGTCTGCTACGCCCACGAGGTGCCGCGGGCCGTGTCCGGCCGCTTCGATCTGGCGATCATGGCGAGCACCGTCCAGTTCCTCCCGGACCTGGACTACTTCCTGGAAACCCTCCGGGGCCTGCTGCCGATGCTGCGCCCGGGCGGCACGCTGCTGCTGGCGGACCTCATCGACCCCGGCCTGGAGGCCCACGCCGGCCTGCGGATCCCGCCCGCCCTGCTGGAACGGCTCCCGCGGCTGCTGCCGCTGGTCTCCGGGGTCGAGGTGCGCCGCCGCCGCGCGGCGGACTTCGCCGGCGAACTCTCCCACCGGTACGACGCGTTCATCGCGGTCGGCGAGGGCGCGGCTCCCGCCGTTCGGCCCGGCCGGGTGTGGACCGGCGCCGACATCGAGGCCCGGCCCGCCGCACCATTGCCGCCCGGCACCGTCACCGCGGACGACCTCGGCTACGCCGTCTTCACCTCCGGCTCCACCGGCAAGCCCAAGGGCGTCATGGTCCAGCACCGTCAGGTCGTCAACCTGATCGACTGGCTGAACCGGACCTGGGCGGTCGGCCCCGGGGACCGCCTGCTCGCGGTCGCGTCGTTCTGCTTCGACCTGTCCGTCTACGACCTGTTCGGGACGCTGGCCGCGGGCGGCTCCGTCCACCTGGCGACCCAGCCGGAGATCGCCGAGCCGGAGGTGCTGATCGACCTGCTGGAGGCCGAACCGATCACCCTGTGGGACTCGGCACCGGCCGCGCTCGCGATGCTCACCCCCTTCCTCGACGGCCGCCCCGCCGACGGCCGGGGATCGCTGCGCCTGGTGCTCCTGAGCGGCGACTGGGTGCCGCTGACCCTCCCGGACGAGATCCGCGCCGCCTTCCCCAGCGCCGAGGTGGTGGCTCTCGGCGGCGCCACCGAGTGCACCGTCTGGTCCAACGCCTTCCCGGTGGGCGAGGTGGACCCGGCCTGGCCGAGCATCCCGTACGGGCGCCCGATGGACAACGCCCGCTACCACGTGCTCGACGCCGCCCTGCGGCCCGTGCCCGTGGGGGAGCCCGGAGACCTCTACATCGCCGGAGCCTGCGTCGCGGTGGGCTACGCGGGCCGGGCGGCCCTGACCGCCGCCTCCTTCCGCCCCGAACCCGGCTCCCCGGAGCCCGGCGGACGGATGTACCGCACCGGTGACCGCGCCCGCTGGCTGCCCGACGGCAACCTGGAGTTCCTCGGCCGACTGGACGACCAGGTCAAGGTGCGCGGCCACCGGATCGAACTCGGCGAGGTGCAGCACGCCCTGCACCAGTGCCCGGGGGTCCGGGCCGCGCTCGTTACCACCGTCGACCTCTCCGGCAGCCGGGACCTGGCCGGCTTCTACGTGCCGGCGCCCGACGGGCCGTCCCCCGAGGAGGCCCGGGCCTTCCTGCGCACCCGGCTGCCCGAGCACCTGGTGCCCGCGCGGGTGCTGGCGGTGGACGCGTTCCCGGTGCGCGACACCGGCAAGGTGGACCGGGCGGCGCTGCTGCGGCTGCTCTGAGCGGGTCCGTCCCGCAGGCACGCCGCGACGGGCGGTGGCGCCGGACGGAGCGGGCGGAACCGACGGAACGGGCGGTGGCGGGGGGCTCCCGCCACCGCCCGTCGTGGTGGGGGCACCGCTCAGAACGCCGCGCCGGCCGGCCGGGGCTCGCCCATGAAGTGGACGATCTCCTCGTGGTTCGTGGAGCGCACCGCGTTCAGCGCGCCGCTGCGGTAGTAGAGGTCCAGACAGGTCGGGTCGGGTCCGAGGTCCGGCTCCTGCCCCGCCCGCATCAGGGCCAGGGCCGCCGGGACGTTGTGGCTGAACGTCACCCCGGCGCGCCGGAAGTAGCCTCGGCCCGCCACCTCCTCGACCAGCGCCTCCTGGTCCGCCACGACCGGCTGGGTCAGCAGGTCGTAGCGGAACACCTCATCGAGGAACGCCCGGTGCTCCGCGCCCAGCCGCGGGCTCACCGCCTCGCTCCACCACCGTTCGAGCGCCGTGCGGCCCGCCCGCTCGGTGAACAGGTAGCCGATCGCCGCCGCGTAGGCCGGGGCGCCGCCGCCGTGGGCCCGCGCGGCCGCCTCGCGCAGCGGCGCGGCCTCGGGCGCCGGGGTGGTGTCGATCCAGTCGGCCAGGCTGTCCAGGACCTCGGACTGGGTCCACCCGGCCAGCCGCCGCAGCGGCAGCCAGCAGTGCCGCAGCACGGCGTTCTCGGCCACCACGCGGGCCCAGAACAGGAAGCGCTGCATCCGGGCGTTGTCCTCGAAGGTCATGGTGCGGTGCGCCAGCACGTACTCGAAGTCGTCGTGGTCGCCGCGCAGCGCGACGATCCCGTGGACCTCCTTCTGCTCCGAGTACTCCGTGTTGGGCAGCAGCATGATCGGGTAGACGGCGATCCGCGAGACGTGCTCGGCGAGTTCGTCGTAGCCGCGCAGGAAGGACTCGACCGTCTCGCCCGGCGCGCCCCAGATCAGCTCGGCGTAGCAGTCCAGGCCCTCGCGGCCGAGCCACTCGACCAGCTCCCGCCAGTCGTTGACCTTCATGTTGCGCCGGCGCATCGAGTCCAGGGCGTCCGGGCTGAGCGACTGCAGCGCGAGGGTGAAGGAGCTGCGCAGCCCGGCCTTCTTCATCCGCCGTACGATCTCGTAGAACACCTTGGACTTGTTCTTCGCCCAGGACGTCTCGAAGGCCCGGGGAAATCCCAGCCGCCGGTTGACGGAGATCAGGTCCTCGACCAGTTCGAGGTCGATCGGCAGCATCCCGAAGTTCGCGTCGCAGGCCACCACGGTGTGGACGCCGAGTTTGCCGAAGAGTTCGAGTTCGGCGCGCAGCCGTTCGCGCGAGAAGGCCCGCACGCGCTGCCCGACGGCGCCGCCCCAGTAGCAGAAGGCGCATTTGTACGGGCAGCCGCGGTTGGTCTCGATCAGGGCGACGTCGTAACGGAAGTTCCCGGCCCCGTCGAGCAGGTCGATCGCGCCCGTCAGGAAGGGGGAGGGAATGATGTCGAGGTTCTCGATCCGGGGCCGGTCGGGGGTGGTCACGACGGTGCCGTCGGCACGCCGGAAGGATATCCCGGCGACGTCGTCGAGTTCGTGCCGGGAAAGGCCGTCCCGGCGGGCCCGGACCAGCTCCGGGAACGTCAGCTCGCCCTCGCCGTTGACGATCACGTCGACCTCCGGGTGGAGCCGGAACACCCGCTCCGCCTGGCCGCTGACGTGCGTGCCGCCGAACACCACCCAGCCGTCCGGCTGCAATTGGCGGTAAGTCGCGGCGAGTGCCCCGAAGGCCCGCACGTTCCAGCCCAGGACGGAGAATCCGACGAGGTCCGGGAGCTCCCCCCGGAACAGCCGGTGGGCCATCTCCCCGTGCGTGACCCGGCCGCGGAAGTTGCAGATCTCGACCGCCGTGCGGGACCGCAGTCCGGGATCCTCCTGAATCATGGCCTTCAGGTATCCGGAGGCCAGCGGCATGGATTCCAGCGGCATGTCCCAGACGCCCTGCTGCACGAGTGCCACCCTGAGCTGCGGACCATGCATTCAGCGCTCCAATTCTCCACGTCGGACGGTTCGGGAGAAAGTCTGAAGGCTGGCGGCAGAGGGGTAAAGCCGCGTTTGACCTTACGGCGGACAGTGGTCGACGGAATTTCCTATCATGCCGTCCATGGGAAAACATCGATGGCTGGTGGAGATATCCGGGCAGCCCTCCGCCGGAACGGTGCTGTACGCGTTTCCGCACGCCGGGGCGGGCGCCGCCGCGGTCAAGCCGCTGTGCCGGGAACTGGGCGACGTCTGCCAGGCGGTGGCGGTGCGGCTGCCCGGGCGCGAGTCGCGGATGGACGAGGAGGCGTACACCGAGCTCGAGCCCCTGTGCGACGGCCTCGCCGAGCAGGTGGCCGCGCACGCGGACGGGCGTCGGCTGCTGTTCTACGGCCACTGCGGCGGCGCGGTGTTCGCCTACGAGACGGCCCGTCGGCTGCCCCCGGGCCGGCTGGCCGGTTTCGTCCTGTCGGCCCAGCAGGCCCCGGACCGGATCCCTCCGGTCCACACCTGGCGGCTGCCCGACGAGGAGTTCCTGACCCAGGTGGCGCGGGACGGCTACCTGCCCGAGGCGGTCCTGCGCCAGCCCGAACTGCGCGAGCTGGTCCTGCCCGCGCTGCGGGCCGACTACGAGGCCATCGAGCGGCACGCCTACACGGCCGATCCGATCGCGGCGCCGGTGCTCGCCCTGCTCGGCGTGGCGGACCGCTCGGTGGCCGAGGAGGACGTGGCGGCGTGGTCGCGCTTCACCACCGGCGGGTTCCGTCTCGACCTGCTGCCCGGCGGGCACAACCTGCTGCTGGAGGACGCGGGCGCGGTGGCGGCCGTGCTGCGGGCGGAACTCGCCTGAGGGGTGGGGGCGGTGACCCGGTCAGCTGCCCGGGCCGCCGTCCACCCCCTCGGCGCCCACCGCCTCGCCGCACAGCACCGGTCCGACCAGCACCCGCCCGGCCACCACCCGTCCGCCCAGCGTGCCCGCCGCGAAGGCGTCCCACATCGGCCGCCGCCGGGGCTTGCCGCTGGACGTGCGGCGGATCAGGCCGGGCGGACCGGCCACCACCACGACCTCCGCCCCGTCCAGCCGGCGCCGTAGCCGCTCGACGGCCGCCGCGACCCAGCCCCCGGTCCGACCCTCGACCACCGCCACCGCCGTGTCCACGCCGTCCAGGACGCCCAGCAGCACGGCCGGGCGCCGGTGCCGCAGCTCCGCGATGCCCGTCAGCACCGCCTCCAGGTCCTCGGCGAAGACGGTCCGGGCCCGCTGCTTCAGGCTGTCCCCGAGGCGACCGAGGACGTAGAGCTGACCTTCGTACAGGAAACCGCTGTCCCCGGTGCGGAGTCCGGCGGGTCCGAAGGCGGTGGGGTCGGGGCCGGGGCCGGTGGTGGCGCCGGCTCGGAGGTAGCCGTCGGCGATCGAGGGCCCGGCGCAGACGATCTCGCCGACCCGGCCCGGCGGCAGCTCCCGACCCCGGTGGTCGACCACCCGGACCCGGCCGTCCGGTAGCAACGGCTCCCCGCAGCCTACGAGTTCGAGCCGTCGTTCCGCCGGGACGTCCGGGCCGGCCGGCCGGATCGGCCGGCCGCTGCGCAGCGTGCCCCGGTCCACCCGCAGCGTGCGCGGCTCCTGCGTCAGCGGCGTGCCGGTGACGGCCAGGGTGGCCTCGGCCAGTCCGTAGGCCGGCAGCATCGAGGCGGCCCGGAACCCGTGCGGCGCGAGCAGCTCGACGAAGCCGGAGAGGATGGCCGGATCGATCCGCTCGGCACCGGTGATGACCGCCCGCCACCGGCGGAAGTCCAGCCCCGCCAGCGCCTCCGGACGGACCCTGCGCAGCACGTGGGCCAGCCCGAACGCGGGCGTCGCGGTGAGCCGCGCGCCGTGCTCGCCCTCGCCGAAGCAGCGCAGCCAGGTGAGCGGTGAGCGGACGAAGTCGTCGGGGCGCATCACCCACAGCTCGCTGCCGGTGGTCACCGGGGTGAGCAGGCAGCCGACCAGTCCCATGTCGTGGTGGAACGGCAGCCAGCTGGCGGTGGGGTCGTGCGGCCCCATGCGGAGCCAGCGTCGGACGGCGGCCAGGTTGGCCTCCAGGGCCCGCGCGGAGACCGCCACCGCGCGGGCCGGGCCGCTGGAGCCGGAGGTGAACTGGACGAGTGCGGGCGCGGGCCGCCCCGCCGGGGCGGTGTCGGCGGCGCAGCCGTCGGACCACGCGGCGGCGAGGTCCAGCACGGGGGCGGCGCCGGGCGGGCGCAGCCGCTCGGCGAGGCTGGGGACGGTCCGGCCGGGGCCCGGTCGATCGTGGCCCGGCGCGCGGGCACCGGCCGGATCGCTGCCGGTGAGGATCACCGTGGGCCGCAGGACCGTGAGCTGGGCGGCGAGCCGGTCGCGGTACGCCGTGTCGTCCTGGAAGGTGGCCGGGGGCGCGATCGGCGCCGGCACCGCCCCGCACAGCAGCGCGCCGAAGAAGGCCGCGACGAACTCCGGCCCGGAACCGAGCACCAGGGCCACCGCCCGGCCCGGCCGCACGCCCGCCGCCCGCAGCCGTCGGGCCACGGTGTGGGCGGCGGCGGCCAGTTCGGGGTACGGGTGCCGCGACCACGTGCCCTCCGGCCGGAGGAAGCGGATGCCGCGATCCGGGTCCGGCGCGTGCAGCCAGTCGAGCAGCCCTCCTGCCGTCACCGGGTGTCCGTGGCGGTGCGGGAGGCGGTGCGGGGGAGCAGTTCCTCCAGCCTGCGGGCTCCGGCGAAGACGCCGAGCAGCCGCCCGGCCGCGACGCGGTCCTCTCCCGCCTGCCGCACGGCGGCGGTGAGGTGCTCGTCGGCCCCGGTCAGCGCGGCCTGGCGGCAGGCGAACTCGAACATCGCGGCGGAGCCCGCGTCCCGCCGGGCCTGGTAGCGGGCCAGGGCCCGGTCGGGCGGCAGCTTCCCGGTGAGGGCGTCGTGCAGGGCGGCGGCGAGGTTCTCGGCGTCGGTGAAGGCGTCGGAGATGCCGCGGGCGGCGATCGGGTCCTTGTGGTGGCCGGCGTCGCCCGCCAGGGCCCAGCCGGGGCCGTGGGACTGGCGGTAGTAGTTGCGCAGGCCGGCGGCGCCGTGCACCCGGCCGGTGAGTTCGGCCGCGTCGATCCGTTCGGCGGCGCCGGGGAAGCCCGCGAGCGCGTCGAGGTAGCCGCGCCGCCGGTCGCGTCCCCAGGCCCGGAAGGCCTCGCGGCGCAGGCTGAGCGCGACGACGGTGCGGCCGTGGTGGGTGGGCCACATCGACAGGCCGCTGCCCGGCCGGAAGTGCGCCTCGACGCCGGCCACCGGCAGTCCGCTCCAGTAGGCGTACGCGGTGGCGGCGAGCGGGCCGCGGTCCACCAGCATGGGGGCGCCGACGGCCCGGGCGACGGTCGAGTTGCGTCCGTCGGCCCCGACCACCACCCTGGCCCGGACGGTGAACCGGCCGCCGTCCGCGGTCTCGGCGAGCACGCCGGTGACGGGGGCGGCCCCGGCCGGCTCCCGGAGCACGTCCCGTACGGTGACGCCCTCGCGCAGGTCGGCGCCGGCGGCGCGGGCGGCGTCGGCGAGCAGCCGGTCCAGCACGGTGCGGCGCGGTGCGTAGGTGACGGCCGGACCGGTGGCCGTGTCGTGGGAGGTGGGCGCGCCGCTGAGGGCGAGGCCGCCGAAGTCCAGGCTGACGCGTTCCAGCGGCGGACAGCCGGTGGCGGTGAGGGCGTCCAACAGGCCCCAGCGGGCGAGCCGTTCGACGCCGGGCCGCTGCACCCAGTGGGTGGACATGGTGTCGCTGGGGAAGCGGTCGCGCTCCAGCACCAGCACCCGGTGCCCCTGCCTGGCCAGCAGCATCGCCAGCGGGGCGCCCGCGCACCGGGCGCCGACCACGACCACGTCGACCTCGGTTCCGGGGAGCGGCGGTTGCGCCGGAGCGGTGTTCAACTGACGCCCGTCCGCGCTTGAACCGCCCCGGCGGCCCGGGCGTCCTCGCCCCGCTGCAGGCTGTCGGCCAGCGACTGGAGGATCCCGGCGCACCCGGCGCTCAGCTCGACGACCGACACCCGGCAGTGCGCGGGCAGGCGCCGGGCGATCTCCTGCTGTTCGCGGACCACCGCGTGACAGGCGTCGAACATCCGCAGCAGCGTGCGGCCCGTCTCGTTGAAGCGCAGCGACGGATCCTTGCGCAGCCGGTCGAACAGCCCGGCCAACTCCGCCGGGGACTTGGGCTCCTGGCCCCGGGTCGGGGCCTCGCGCGCCGGCGCACTCCGCTCGGCCCCGCCGCGCCGCCGGGCCGGCACCGGGTCCTCGCCGCGGCGCAGCCGGTCGCGCACGTCCGCGGCGGTGGCCGGCGAGATGCCGGCCTCCCTGGCTATCTGGCGCAGCGAGGCCTGGGGGTTGCGGGCGATCAGCTCGACGGCCCGTTCGCGCCCCTGGGCGCAGTCCAGCGGCCGGGAGCGGCCGTCGCGGCCGATCCGGCTGGTGAGTTGGGGCAGCTGGGACACCTGCTCCTGGCGCAGTTCGGCGACCTTCTTGGCGGACAGCCCGGCGACCGAGGCGACCATCCGGTCCGACCAGGCGGGGTGCGTGGCGAAGATCCGCCGGGCGGCCGAGCTGCGGTCGGCGAGCGAGAGCGGCAGCCCGTGCTTGATGTTGGCGGCCACCGAGAGCAGGAAGACGTCCGCCTCGCTGCCCTGGAAGAAGCGGACCTCGATCTCCTGCTGACCGCGCAGTTCCGCCGCCCGCAGCCGGTGCATGCCGTCGACCACCCGCATCGACGGCTGGTGCACCAGGATCGGCGGATAGCTGGCGTCGGACGCGGCGAGCAGCCGGACGTGCTCGCCGTCCTCACCGTCCAGTCTCGGCGAGTCGGCGTCGATGAGCGCGCGGATCGGCACGGTGGCGACGGCGGCTCGCTGTAGCTTGTCGTGCCGGAGCGACAGCAGCAGTGAGGTGGGATCGCCGACGGGACAGAAAGGCTGAGTCGTGCTCATCTCGACGCTACTCCCCATGTGTGACGGAACCGTGTCCGGAAACGCGTGCCTGGGTCGGCTCAGGCCGTAACGTGCCCGAAGTCGTTGAGGTTCAGCGGGTATTCCAATTCCTGGGAGCGATCCGTGGATCGGCGCCCGCCGAGCGTCCGCATCCCGCTGTCGCCCCCCGTCAATGTTCCTGACAATGCGTGATTTAGCTGCGAACAGTCAAGTGCCCCGACGTGCCCGGCACAATGCCCCGAACCGGGTGTGAGGCGGCCCGCGGCCGGGTAAGCATGCGTGTTCCCGGGTGCGGCCGGCGCCGGTGGTGGCCGAATCAACGGAAAGCTTCGGTCTATTCCAAAGCGCCGTCGGCGTGGTTCACGCGGATTGGGCGCGCGGTGTGCTCACGGGCGTGGGGTGCCGTGGGCGCGGCGGAGGCGCGGCGCGGGCGGCCGCGCTCGGAGTGGGCCCCGAGCGCCACGGCGGGCGTGCTGACGCCCGCACCGTTCCCGCACGGCCCGCCGCCGGTCGGGCGGTCGGCCGCGCCCGAGCGTGTGTCCGCGCTTTGTGCGAATGCCGGGTGTTCGGTCACCGTCGACTTCCCCGGAAAATCCGCCTAGGGTGCGAAGCGGGTCGAACTCCGGCCACTCCGTTCGAGTTCACCCGTGATTTCCCGCGCTATTCATCTGCGCGAATCATCGCAATGTCTCCAGGGAGCAGCATGGTTCTGCACGTGCGACATGTCGGTCTGGGCGTCCCGGATCTCCGGAGCGCCGCGGAATTCTACGAGAATCGCTGGCAGCTGGAGGTCGTCGAACGCGACGGCGACCGGATCTATTTCGGTGCCGGCTGCCCCGAGAGCCACGTGCTGCGGCTGCGCACCACCGACGAGCCGAGGGTCGACCTGATCGCGCTCGCGGCCGAGTCCGCGGCCGAGGTGGACCGCGTCGCCGCACGTGTGGCCGCCCACCCGCGCGGCCGGCTGCTCGGCGAACCCGGTCCGCGCCAGGACCTCGGCGGGGGCCACGCGGTGCGGTTCCTGGACTGCGACGGCCGGACGGTCGAGGTCTCCGCCGACATGACGGGGCGGGTGTTCACACCGGTGACCGTCGGCGAGACCCGTCCGAAGGGGATCAGCCACGTGGTGCTCAACACCCCTGATATCCAGGTGGCGCGTGAGTTCTACGAGACGGTCATGGGATTCCGGGTGACCGACTGGGTGGAGGACGTCATGTGCTTTCTGCGCACGGGCCCGGTGCACCACACCATCGCGTTCACCCGCGCCCCGCACACCTCCCTCAACCACGTGGCTTTCGAGGTCCACGGACTTGACGAGTTCATGCGAGCCACCGGCTCGCTGATGCGCTCGGGCATTGCCCCGGTCTGGGGACCGGGACGGCACGGCGTCGGACAGAACACCTTCTCCTATTTCCGGGAGCCGTCCTCCGGTTTCGTGCTGGAGTACACCACCGCCGCCCAGGTGATCGACGAGGAACACGGCTGGATCCCGAAAATCTATCCGGCCAACGCCCAGACCACCGACGTCTGGGGCACCGCCAACGCGCGCGACGAACTCGTCTCGGCGGCCCTGATCGGTCGCCCCGACCCCGGCACCTGGACGCCCCCGCCGGTGTGACGGCCGGGGGCCGGGCGCTCCTCCCCGCCGGCGCCCGGCCCCTGTCCCGTCGGCCCCTGTCCCGTCGGCCCCTGTCCCGTCGGCCCCTGTCCCGTCGGCCTCTGTCCCGTCGGCCCCGGCGCCCGGCCCCCGTCCCGTCGGCCCCTGTCCCGTCAGCCCGGCGCCCCGCCCCCGTCCCGCCGGTTCAGCGCACGCCCAGGCCGCCGTCCGGCCGGAGGACCTCGCCCGTCATGCCCCGCGCGTGGTCCGAAGCCAGGAAGCGGTACAGCGGCGCGAGTTGGGCGGGCGTCAGCACCGCGCGCAGCGGGTTGAAGTCGCGGATCACCGCGCTGATCCCGTCCGGATCGCCGAACACCTCCGAGGACCCGTCGGCCCCCACCGCCGCGCGCAGCGCCGTCACGACACCGCCCGGGGCCACCGCGTTCACCCGCACCCGGGGCGCCAGGTCCGCCGCCAAGTGCCGGACCAGCCCGACCGCGGCGTGCTTGGCCATCGCGTAGGCCACCCCCGAACCGTTGCCGCGCACCACGTACGAGGCGTCGGACAGTGTGAACACCATCGCGCCGCGCCGCTCCAGCAGCGGCTCCACCGCCGCCCGGGCCGCCAGCAGGTAGCCCACGACGTCCACGTCGAGCACCCGCCGTGCCAGTTCGGCCAGTTCGGCCCCGGAGCGGTCCCGCAGCGCGACCCCGCCGTCGTGGATCCCGGCATTGCCCACCAGCACGTCCAGCCCGCCGTGGGCCTCCACCGCGGCGCGCACCGCACGCTCGTTGTCCTCGGCGCTGCGCACGTCCCCGAGCACGAGGGTGGCCCCGTCGGGCAGCGGCTTCCGCGGCTCCTCCCGGTCCAGCACCACCACCCGGTGTCCGTACCGCACCAGGTCCTCCACCACCGCCCGCCCGATCCCGGACACGCCACCGGTCACCAGGGCCACCCGGGCCCGCCCTTCGCCCGCTCCGGACGACTGCTGTTCCACCACGGAGAACTCCCCAGGTCCGCACCGATCCGACCTGGCAACGAGTACACCGCCGCCGCACCCGCGTCCAACGCGTTCAACCGCGCCGCGGCAGCCCTCGAACGCCCCGTCCACCCCGCGCCGTTGATCCACCTCGGGCGGGCCGCTAACCTCGGCCCAGCGGGGTCGGCGCGTCCTCTCCGGATGCCCGGGTAGGGGCGCCGCTCCAGGCCGCGGCCCGTCCCGCCCGGCCGTCCTGAACCGCGCCACGCCGTCGGCGCGGCCCGATGCCCGATCAGCGAGTCGCGGGCGGCGAGGGCCATGCCCGAGGGCCGCTCGACCCGTGAAGGGGAAGGCCCGGTTCCATGAGCGCCGACGGGTCAGAGCCGGCACCCGTCCGCGCCCAGACGCGCTCAGACGCGCTCAGACGCGCTCAGACGCGCTCAGACGCGTCCCGACGCCTCTCCGGGCGTCTCAACACGTCTCAGGGCGAAGATGGGACGTTTGAGACGGGGTTCTCCATGGCTGCCGAGGCCGGGGCCGAACTAGGTTCGGGGTCCGCACGTTCGACAGGCCCCGACCAGCCGGTGGCACCCTCGCCCTCGCGCCGTCCTCGGTCTGTCCGCAGCGCCAGCCTCCGCCGCCCAGCCCGGCGCGGCTCGCACGTCGCCGCTGCGGAACGCGCTGCACAGAGCAGGTTCTGACTCCCCCTGCCCGAATTCAGCGCGGCCCTCCGTCCGTCGAGTACGTCGAGCGCCGGAGGGTGAAGCACCATGCCCTTGACTGACCCGTCATCACGAGCCTGGAGATCCTCCTGTGAGCACCCTTCCCCCCACCCGGCGCCGGTTGTCGCTGGGCCTGGCCCTGGCGGCCGTACTGACGGGCGCCGGCGCGTACACCGCGTCGGCCGCACCCGCCACGGCCGCGCCGGCCCCGGTCCCCCTCACCTCCCCGGCCTGCCCCGCCGATCTCCAGCAGGGCGAGACCGACGGCTGCGTCACCCAGCTCCAGCTGGAGCTCGACCTGACCGGTGCCCGGATCACCGTGGACGGGCGGTTCGGGCCGGCCACCGACGCGGCCGTGCGCACCTTCCAGGCGGCGCACGCGCTGGGTGTCGACGGGATCGTCGGTCCGGCCACCAAGTCGGCGCTGGACGCGGCGGCCGCCGCTGCCTCCGGCCCCGTGGACCTGCGCACCCAGTGCGGCGACCTTCGCACCGGCGCAACCGGTGCGTGCGTCACGACCCTCCAGACGATGCTGAACACCTTCGGCGCGGGCCGCCTCACGGTGGACGGCCAGTTCGGACCGGCCACCGACACGGCCGTGCGCAACTTCCAGGCCTCACACGCCCTGCCCATCAACGGGATCGTCGACACGGCCACCAAGGACGCCCTGTACGGCAGTACGCCGACCCCGCTGCCCAGCGGGCCCGTCGACCCCGCCAAGGTTCTGAACGCGGCGAAGTCCTACCTGGGCGTCCCGTACGTGTGGGGCGGCGGCCACTCGCTGCGCGGGGAGGGCCCCGGCCCGTCGCTCGGTACCTGCGACGGCTACACCGGCTCGATCCAGCCCTGCCCGGCCGACACCACCGCCGGCCTGGACTGTTCGGGACTGGTCCGCGCGGCCTACTGGTTCGGCGCGGGCATCGACCTCGCCAACGGCGGTGACACCGACCAGCAGACCCTGGACAAGCACCTCACCCTGATCACGGAGTCCCAGCGCCGGCCCGGCGACCTCGAGTACTTCGGCACGGGCGCGCACACCACCACCCACGTCATCCTCTACGCGGGCACCGACCCCGCCACCGGCGCCGACATGATGTACGAGGCCAAGGAGACGGGCAGCAACGTCCACTACGTCGGCCTGCGCACCGGCGGTTACTGGTACCACGTCACCGCCTGACCGGGCACTTCGCTCGCGTGGGTCGTCGGCGGCCGCACCCTCCACCCAGGGCGGTCCGCTTCGTCCCATGGGCGGGAACGGCCGAAGCCGTTCCCGCCCGGCGTCCGTCAGGTCATCCGCCCCGTCCGGGAAGCCACTGGCGCGACGGTCGCATCACCACGCGGGCCGCGGGCTAGCCGAGCGCGAGCGCGCTCAGGCGGTCGGTGGCGCCGTTGAACAGGTCCTGGTCACCGGGGAAGGTGCCCGAGTCGGCGTACTGCCAGAAGGTCTGATAGCCCCAGCCGTTCGGCAGGGTGCCGACGGTGGGGGCGTAACGGGCTATCCACAGTGGGTTGGTGGCGCCGAAGCCGCCGTAGTTGCCGGTGCAGGTCGACCACCAGTTGGTGGTGGTGTAGATCGTGGGGTAGCGGCCGGTGCGGGAGTGCACGGTGTCGCTGAAGGAGCGGATCCAGCTGACCATGGCGCTCTGGCTGAGGCCGTAGCAGGTGGCGCCGTACGGGTTGTACTCGATGTCCAGGGCGGGCGGCAGGGTCCTGCCGTCGGCGGACCAGCCGCCGCCGTGGTCGACGAAGTAGTCGGCCTGGGCGGAGCCGGAGGAGTTGTTCGGCAGCGCGAAGTGGTAGGCGCCGCGGATCAGGCCGGTGTTGTAGGAGCCGTTGTACTGCTGGGCGAAGGAGGGGTTGGTGTAGCTGGTGCCTTCGGTGGCCTTGACGTAGGCGAAGCGGGCGCCGCCCGCCGCCACCGAGGGCCAGTTGACGTTGCCCTGGTAGCTGGCGACGTCCAGGCCCGCCGTCTGGGTGGCGGCGAGCGACGCGGCGGGCGCGGCGCCGGAGCGGCCCTCGTGGGCGGCGACGGTGGAGCCGGCGAAGTCGCGGTCGGGGTGGAAGGCCGTACGGCCCTCGGCGACAGGGGCGACAGGGGCGATGGGGGCGGGTCCGGCCGCGTAGGCGGGTGCGGCGACGCCGGCGACCAGGGTGGTCGCGGCGGCGAGCGCGGCCGCGAGGGGCAGCCGGCGGCGGGAAGTGGATCTGGTGGTACCGGTGGGGCGGGCGGAGCGGGAAGAGCGGGGCATGGACACTCCTCTGGTTCCGTGCGGTCAGCCCGGGGCCGGACGGCCCAACGGGCCCGGTACGACCGGTGGTTGGACCGGTCGGGGAGCAGGTTAGCCATGTACCCGCCAGCTCCGCCAGGCCTCCACGGCCACATCCTGAACCCGCGTCACACGGCGCGGGACGCCGTGGCCGGGCACGCGGGTGGCCGGTTTCCGTGGTGCGGGCACCGAGGTCCGTGCCGAAAGCGCTGTGGCACCATGCCCGGACGTCGACTTTCGAGGAGAGGAACCGCCATGTCCGAGACCGCCACCGGGCCCGCCGGGAAGCCCGTCTTCCGCCGGGCGACCGCCGCCGACGTCCCGGCGCTGGTCGCGCTGGTCGAGTCCGCCTACCGGGGCGAAGCCAGCAAGGCCGGCTGGACCACCGAGGCGCACCTGCTGGACGGGCAGCGCACGAACCCCCAAAGCGTCACCGAGGCCGTCGAGGACCCGGACGGCGTGGTGCTGGTAGCCGAGCGGGGCGGCGAGCTGATCGCCTGCTGCCAGCTGGAGCGGCGCGGGGACCGGGCCTACTTCGGCATGTTCTCGGTACGCCCCACCCTGCAGGGCGGCGGCATCGGCCGGATCGTACTGGCCGAAGCCGAGCGGGTGGCGCAGGAGTGGGGCGTCCGGCTGCTGGAGATGAAGGTGGTCGAGCAGCGCGCGGACCTGATCGCCTGGTACGAGCGGCGCGGGTACCGCCGTACCGGCGTCTACAGCCCGTTTCCGTACGGGGACGAGCGCTTCGGCATCCCGCGCCGGCCGGACCTGCGCTTCGAGCAGCTCATCAAGGAGCTGGGGGGCGCCCTGAGGGCGGGGACGTGTCCTGAAGTCGGCGGGGACGTGTCCTGAAGGCGGCGGGGCGCCCTCGCGGTCAACCCTCGTCACGTTTGTCGCCCTCGTCGCCGTGGCCGTCGGTGGCGCTTCGCTGGGGCTGGGCCTGCGCGGGTCGGCGCGGGCCTGCGTTGGACGGCGGTCTCCGGGCCGTCGTCTCCTTTCCACCTTCGCGAGCGGCAGCCGTGGCGCCGACCGTCCCACACGACCGCACCTCGCCCTTCACGGGCGCTGCCGGTCTGCTGCCGGCAGGCGCCAGCCGGCCGGCTGGCCCTGCGCCGGACGCCTCTCGTACGCCTGGTACCTCTGACACCGGCCGGTGCTGACCATCGCCCTGCCCCGGGTCCGCCCGGTTCGCGCTCATCGCGCTGCCCGCCTGGCTAGACCTGCGCCGGGTGGAGCGGGCGCTGCACCACGATGGCCGTGATCGTCGCGCTCACCGCCGCCCCGCCTAAGCCCTTGGCGTGCCGACGCTGCTCGCCTCGGCACCCGGCCAGAGCTTCGAGGAGAGCTCGTCCCGATGGCCGCCCTCAACCGCTACGGCAGCCGGCGGAACGGACCGTCCGCCGGGCCCGCACCCCGGCCGCCTCGCGGCGCTCGTCGCCCCGCCCGCCTGCCCGCCTGCCCGCCTCACCGACACCCGAGGCCGGGCAAGCACATCCCCATCTGCCGCGCCGCCTGCGACGGTCGTACCCACGCCTGCTGCTTTCCTCACGAAACCGCCGCCGAGCCGGTCCCCCCTGCTCGGCGGCGGCCCCGTCGCGGTGAGCCGACACCCCGGGCCAGGGTGTCCGTGATGTGGGCCGGTGGCGCCACCCAGCCCCTGGGCCGGCCGCTCAGCCGTAGATGCTGTGGCAGAGACGGGCCTGCTCCGACCCCGTGGGCCAGCGGCCGACGCGTTCCGCCTGGTCACAGATGGTGCCCGGGCCGAAGGCGGGGGCCGAGCCGCCCGCGGACGGCGGGGCCGGGTGGGCGGACGGGGTCGGGTGCGTCGTGTGGCCGGGCTTCGGGTGCGGGCCGGCCGTGGCGCGCTGGGTCTCGGACGGCTCCGGGGCCGTCGGCTGAGTCGTCGGCTGGCCCGGCGGCTGGATCGCCGTCTCGCCCATCCCGTCCATTCCGCCCATCCCGCCCAACTGGGTGATCGCCGGGACCGGCGGCGGCAGCGGGGACGGCGCGGGCCTCGCCGCCGGCGGGGAGACCGGCAGCAGCTCAGTCGGCGTCGCGGTGGAGGGGGAGGCGCCCGGCACGGCCACCACCCGGACGTCGTCGCCCGAGCCCGGTTCGCACATCACCAGGACGGCGGCCAGCACCGCGAGCGTCCCGCCCGCCGTCACCGCCCAGACCTTCCGGGAGCGGCGCCGCGGTGGCGGGGGCGCAGGGGCGATCGGCGCCCCCGGTGGCGGTGGAGCGGGGACCGGAGGCGGCTGCCAGGCGTTCGACGGCCACTGCCACTGGTCTCCGGTGGGCTGCCCAGTCATGTCCTCGTCCTTCCAGAGCGCCCCCCGCCGTATCTTTCCCATGCTCAACGAGCGGGCGGTCGCCGGGACATGACCCGGAAGAGGGGTCTGAAGGGGCGCTGATTGCCGTCGCCCCACATGCTGGGGGTCATGGAGACCAACAGCACATCCACGCCCCTGGTCGAGGTGGCCGAGTTCCGGACCGACAGCCGCTACCGCCTCGTCCACTTCGAGGGCCACGGCTGGGAGCCGCTCGCCCCGGAGGAGTTCGAACCCCGCCTCCACCAGCTCTTCCCGGATCTCGACCCGCGCGACCCACTCCGGGTGCACTGGGCCGACCGCCCCTGGGAATGGCCCGCCTGGCACCCCGGCGAGGCCTGAGCGGCCGATCACCGACCCGCCGTTCGATAGGCTTTCCGGGTGAGTGTCGATCACTTCTGGCGCCGCCTGCCTGGGCACGCTGCGGACACCTGCTCGCCGCAGGAACTCGGCGAGCTCGTCCCGCGCCACCGCGACGGCCGGTACGACCGGCTGGCCGCCGCCGGACTCGCCCTCGGCGTCCGGCGGACGGCCGTCCTGATGGAACTCGCACTCACCGAGAACGGCCTCCACCCCGACCCGGCCGCCCGGCTGCCCGTCTACGGAGGGGCGCGCCGGGATCAAGGCTCCGAGGTGCCGGTGCTGAGCCCCGGACAGGTCGCGGCCGCCTCCCTCTTCCTGCGCGACTCCGCGCTCGGCGAACTCGTCCGCCAGCAGAACACGGTGCTCGCCCGCACGGTCGCGCGGCTCGACTACCCGACGCCCTGGTCCGAGTCCTGGGCCGCCCGGGTCGTCGACGACCTCCGCGAGCTGCGGGACTTCTTCGCGGGCGCAGCGGCCGCGGGCGACGCCGTGGCCGTCCGCGAGGCGCCGTAACCCGCCCGCCCGCCCGGCCGTCCGGGCACTGCACTGGACCGAGCTGGTCTTCGATGGTGTCAGGTGTCAGACCCTTGTCGCCTGTCACAGGCGGGCCAGGGTGACAGCCGGCGGTGGTGGTCAGCGTCCCGCCGAATCCGGTGGCGGGAATCCCGTCCGGGCCGTTCGCCGGGCGGTGTCAGGTGTTGTCAGTTCCCGTCAGACGGTATCGAACGACGCGGGCGATCCGGTCAGCTGTGTCCCGCCGCCGAGCTCGACCGGGCGGCACGGCAGCGGTTCGACCGGACAGGGGAGTTCACATGATCAAGGGCGTTCTCAAGAGGATCGGCCGCCGCGGCGCGACCGCGGCGGCCGTCCTGGCGGTCGCGGCCGGTGCGGTCGGCGTCTCGGCGGGCAGCGCGGCCGCCGACGGCTGGTACGCACTCCGCTACCACGCGAGCGGCCACGGTGTGGGCGTCTACTCGCAGCCGTACTCCTGGACGGCCAAGGTCGCCGGCGACGTGTACTCGTACTCATGGTCCTCCGACGAGATCTACCTCGAGTGCTGGACCAGGGGCGAGAACATCAACAACCAGGGCAACGTCTGGTACCAGGTGGGCGGCACCAACGGCAACTTCTTCGGAACGGCGTACGTCTACGGCGCCTACGCAGACGGCAACTGGTACTTCCACAACGGCCTGCGGGAGTGCTGACGGCCGGCTGACCGCGTCCGCCGCCCCGCCCCCCGCGCACTCGGGCGGGGCGGCACCATCTCGTAACGCGCCGACAACCTGATCATTCAAGCTGACGGCAGCCCACGGTGGCGTCCCGCACGAAGGCAGGGAAGACTCGCGCGCATGGTCTCGGTAGTGCAGAACGTGGCGATCGACTGTGCCGACGCCTACGAGCTGGCCCGCTTCTGGAGCCGCGTGACCGGCCGCCCGCTCCACCCGGACGACAAGCCCGGCGACCACGAGGTCCAGCTCATGCCGGCGGAGGGCCCCACGCTCTACTTCAACCAGGTGCCCGAGCCCAAGACGGTCAAGAACCGCCTCCACCTGTGCCTGCGCCCCGAGACCTCCCGCGATCAGGAAGTCGCCCGCCTCCTCGACCTCGGCGCCACCCTCGGCGCCGACCACCGAAACCCCGACGGCTCCGGCTGGGCAGTCCTCGCCGACCCCGAAGGCAACGAATTCTGCGTCCTCCGCAGCAACTCCGACCGGACCGCCGCGACCCCCTGACCCTCGCAGCCCCGGTCCACCCCGTCGCAGCCGACCAGCTCAACCACCGCACCCAGCCACCCCCGCGTCGCCGAGCTCGCACGCCTGCACGCCGTCTACAGCGGGGAGATCGGCCTTCCGCCCGAACGCGGCCGCGAGAACGGCTGGGAGATCGGCCCCGGGCACGGCGGCGCGCAACTCCGCGAGGACGTCGGGAAAGTCGGCGTCATCGATGAGTCCCAGATGCTCCTGGCGCAAGCGGTGGATGACCTCGACCAGTTCAGGCCGCAGCCGCATCCAGGCGCGGGACCTCCGTATCTCATCCGCAACCTGGTCCATGAACCAGCGCATGACCTCGAACGGGATGTCCAGATGCCGTCCCCGCGGATCGAAGCACACCGTCGGCTCACGTGCCGGATCCTCGTCAGGCACGACCGCGGTCACAACGGCCCGTTGCTCCCGGACGAGGTCCAGCTCCAGATACCAGGCGTCGTCAGCCACGGAGTACATCGCGGTGATCGCGTAGTCGCTGTGGGGGCGGTTGACCATCGTTCTCAAACCTTCCGATCGATCAGCGGCGGTGTGGTGTGACCTCGACGTCCCAGGCGTTGACGCTCTCGCTCGGATGCTGCTCGGCGATCCCTTCGCCGGTGCCGGTACCGCAGGTACAGCTACCCCTCAAGGCGAAGCCAGAGTGACCAGCGACCGCTCCTCGCCAGCGCACTCATGCCCAGCCGAGGCCACCTTCAGCAGACCCCTCCCGACCAGGTCAGCGGCGAACAGCTCCGCACTACCGATCACCGGCCGATGTTCGCACGGCCCGACAGGCAGGGCACGCGAATTCCTGACCGCCGACTCGGCTGGCGACCATCGACGATTGAGAGGAGATGGCGGAACCACGCGGTGCCCATGTCGGCTTGCCCATGACCTCATTGAGCTGGCCTGCAGCATCATCTGCCTCCGGCAAACTCGGGACGGCGCTCTGAAAAATGATCAGTTACTCCAACGGCCAGGTCCGACCGGCAGGCTCACCGGGCGCTCGACTTCTCAACTGCTCTGGAACAGCGCCGGGTCTGCGCATCTCCCCGGGATCCGAGTAGTCCAATCCGGCGTACTGGCAACGGTGTCACCCGTAGAGTGAGGTGACCGAATGGATGGGACGACCGGAGGTGGGCATGGACCAGATAGCAGTGGATCTACTGACGAGGCTCGCTGCAGGCGCCGCAGGTGAGATCGGCAAGCAGATCTGGGCCGGCCTGTCAGCCTTGGTCCGCCTTCCGTTTCGTCGCAGTGATGGGGCGTCAGCTCCTGAGCTCAGCTCCGGCGAGGCGGAGCTGGTAGCCCTGGAGCGCGAACCCGGTATTCCCGAGCGGGCGCAGCACCTGAGCACCGCGCTGGCGGTGCGCTCCGCGCTCGACCCGGACTTCCGCAGTGCCCTGCAGCACTGGCACGAGCAGGCGAAGGTGCAGCTCGTGCAGGCCGGTACCGACGGAACGAGCAGCCATATCTCCGGCGGAACCTTCAACGCACCGGTCCAGCAGGGCCGGGACTTCTCGAACGTCTCCTTCAATCTCGCCGCCCCACCGCCCGTCAGGCCGTCAACGGACTGACCGGACGCGGGGCGGAGGGGCTCTGAGCATTGATGGAGCGATGGCGACGCCTGCTCCGGGCGTGGAGCGGGCGCCCGGCGGGCACCGTCAACAACATCAGCGGTGGTGAGTTCAACGCCCCGGTGATCCAGGCCGAGACGGCCAAGGTGACCTTCAGGAACCTTCGCCCCGGGCCCCGTGAATGGGCGGCGGAACTCGCCGCGCAGGTGTACCAGCTGGAGGGCGCCGAGTGCCGCCGCCTGCTCGGGCATGCCGACAAGCGGTTGGACCTGGAGTACACCCGCGTCGCCCAGCCCGGCCGGGAGGCGCGCAACGCCGGGCCGACCGGTCGGCAACTGGCCGACGCGGAGGGTGTCGCGGGCATCGTCCGGTACTACCGTGAACTCGCCCCAGGCCGGCTGGTCGTCACCGGGGCCGCCGGAGCGGGCAAGACGGTGCTCGCGATGGAGCTCATGATCGCGCTGCTCGAACAGCGCCAGGCTGACCATCCCGTGCCGGTCCGCATCCCTCTCGCCGACTGGCCCACCGGGGTAGGACTCACCGATTTCCTGACGGATGTTCTGCACAAAACGTACCGCTGGTCCAAGCGGAAGGCGTGGCGCCTGGTCAACGATGGCTGGGTGCTGCCCGTGCTCGACGGCCTGGACGAGATGGACCCTCCCCGGGGGAACGGCAAGCCAGATCCGGCGGCTCCCCGCGCCCGGGCGGCCCTGCGCGGGATCAACGGTTACTACTTGGGTCTACGGCCCGGCCCGGTCATCCTCACCTGCCGTGGCGATACCTATGACGTGCTCGCCACGGGCCACGGCTCCGCGGAGTCCAGCCGACTGCTCGATGCCGCGCGGGTCCAGGTGGACAAGGTTCGGCGCGCCACCGCCCTCGCCTACCTCACCGAGCGCGCCGCCGACCAAGCGCGCTGGCACAAGCTGCTCGCCTACCTGGAGAAGCGGCCCGACGCACCGCTCGCGGTTCTCCTCTCCACCCCGTGGCGGCTGTGCCTGGTAGCAACCGTCTACGGCGCCGACGGCCACCCCGACGAGCTCACCAGGTTCCGTACGGCTGACAAGCTCGACCAGCATCTGCTCTCCCTGTACATCCCCGCCCTGCTGAAGCCGGACCCCACCCAGCCGAGTATCGATCCGCCGCGCTACCCACCGGCGGACGTCCACCGTTGGCTCCACCAACTCGCCCACTATCTGCAGACCAGCGGTGACGACGGTGGGCCCCGCACGGTGCTTACCCTGCACGAGCTCTGGCGGATGATGCCGAGAAAATCACGGCTCTTGCAGAACATGATGATCGTGGGGGGCTGGATGGCCATCGATTTCCTCACCGGCCTCCTTCCGCTGCATCAAAAATATTCGGCAGCGGGCGAGATGACGGACAAGACCTTGGGGTTCGGGGTGCCCGGCCTGCTCGCTGCCTCCACACAGTTCTGGCGGAACCCACGAAGCCTGGGAACCGGTGCCAGAATGTGGTCGCAGCCGGTATGGACCGTCCTGCAACTGACGGTACTCAGCGGTCTCGCCCTCCTCATGCAAGCCCACAGCTGGCACCTCGGGCTGTCCTCGACCGCCCTCCTGCCGCTGTACGTGCTCGTGCTGGGCACCCACGTCAACCCCTCCCGCCCGGCCCGCTCCCCACGCAGCGTGTTGCGCGACGATCTGATGGCAGGCGTGGTCACCGGCACGCTGCTGGGCCTCATCTCACCCTTCGGGCAGGGCCACGACGCCCATGACCTCGCCATCCTCGCCGTTGCCGAGGGCGCGCTCATCACCGTGAGCTTCACCGGTGGCCTGTCACAGCTCCACCTGGCGTTCGTAGTGACGGCCTGTCGAATACTTCCCTTCCGCCTCGGCACCTTCCTGGACTGGGCCACCGACCTCGGCCTCCTGCGCCTGGCAGGTCCCGCCTACCAGTTCCGCCATCGCGAACTGCAGGACTGGCTGGCCACCACCCCGCTACCCCCTGGTGGGCGTTGATCCGGTGGTTGCGTCCGTCCGATCGACGCGGCTTCGGCGAGGAGAACTGCTCAGGCGGATCGCGTGAGGTTGAATGCCCACCACACCGCCGACTCACCTGCGTTCGGCTCGATGCATCGGTGGCTGCCAGCACTCAGCGAGGAGTCGGCACAACCCCGGCGCCCCACTGCCCGACGTCGTATCACTTGATCGGCACGGACCGGAGTCCCCCAGCTCCCACTGAGGCACCGACATCGAACCTGGTTGGCACCTTCAACGGGCCGCCATCGGCGGCACGAGGTGGTCGAGTCCGCGCGCTGCCCGTCGCGGCCTCGATCGAGCGGGGCAGCATGACGGCCTGCTAGGCGCGGACAGCGTCGCTGCCGGCGGGTTCGGTGCCGACACCCCGCCCGAACGGATCGCCGAAGCCACCGTCCACCGCGACCCCACCCTCGGCATGGCCTTCGATCAGGCACCTGTGGCGCCACAAGGCTCCCGCGGAGAAGGACTTCATATCTGGCAGCGTCTGCCGTGCCTGGCACCATTCTATCCCTGGACCGTGCAGGCCGGATCGATCGAGCCCCTGCACAACGGACGGTTCAGGGTTCGCCGGCGCAATCCCGTCGCCCTGATCGGCGAAGTCGAGACCGCTGAAGAGGCCGTGACTCTAGCGCTTGAACTACTGCCCAGTGGTTCCGATCCCGTCATGACCGCCTCTGCAGACGCGCACCTGTGACCAGGTGCGGCCACACCCTCAGCACCAGTACCTGCGGTCTCTGCCCACGATCGTTCACCAAAGAGCGGTCAGAACCAGAAAGTCGGTCCCGTCGACTTCCTGTGCGGCGGTGGGGTGTTCGTTGGGGGTGTGGGGTGGCCGTTGTTGGGGTTGGGATGCGTGGGACGTCGGGCGGGGCGACTTCCTGCGTGGGGAGGTCAGTGGTCGCCGGAGGCGTCGAGGGTGAGGCGGGTGGACCAGCGGTGGAGGGCGGGGACGACGGGTGGGTGGGTGAGACCAGCTGCCGCGGACAGGTGGTCGGCGGAGGAGGTGTCGTAGTGGTCCTCGGAGAGGAAGGTGAGGGTCTCCGGGTCGGCTCCCGTGAGGGCGCGGGGGAGGCGGCGGACGAGGGGGACCGGGATGAGGCCGCGAGGTGGGCGGACGCCGAGGTGGGTGGCGAGGAGAGTGATCAGGTCGGGCAGGAGGGGGGTGGCAGGGTCCAGGACGGTGTGGGCCGCAGCGGCGGTCTGGTCGTGGGCGGGGACGGCGGCGAGGAACCGGGCCAGGTGGTCGACGGTGACGACGGGCAGGAAGGTTCGCCGGTTGCCGGGCAGCAAGGGGAGGCGGCCGCGGTGGAGTCGGCGCACGAGCTGGGCGAGGCCGAGGTACTGGCCGGCCTCGCCGGTCTGTGAGTGGCCGATGACGCTGCTCGGGTTGACGGTGGTGAGCGGGACGCCGAGCCGGGGCGCGGTGACGCGGACGGCGGCGTCGCCGAGCTGTTTGGACGCCTCGTAGGCGCCGAGGTGGGCGTAGAGGTCGGCGGTGGCGCTGGCGTCGAGCGGGTAGCGGGGGTCGGGGTCGCGGCCGACCCGGTAGCCCGAGAGGTGGACCAGGCGGCGCAGCCGAGGCCGGGTGGCGGACCAGTTCAGCGCGTGCAGTGCGCCGAGGACGTTGGGGGGTTCGGCTTGGGCGCGGGTGAGGCCGAACTCGTAGCGGGCGGCGAGGTTGTGGACGTCGCGGACCTCGGCGAGCCGCTCGTCGTCGTCCGGGGTGAGGCCGAGGCCGGGACGGGTGAGGTCGGCGGTGACGGTGGTCAGTGCCGTGGTGTCGGCTCCGTGCTCGCGCAGCCATTGGCGGAGGGCGGCGCCGCGTGAGGGGTCGCGGACGGCGGCGGCCACGGGCTCACCGCAGGTGAGAAGTTCTAGGAGCAGCCAGCGGCCGAGGAAGCCGGTGGCGCCGAGGACCAGGGTGCGCGGCGGTGGTGGAAGAAGGGTGGCGGTCATCGATAAGGTCTTTCTGTAGACCGGTCTGCATATTTTTGGCTGAAAGAAAGACGCGCCACCGACCGGCGGTGCGCCCCAGGAGCTACCTCATCAGGACCCTACGGGCGGCGGCCGGACCTCTTCGTGCCGATGAGGTGGAGGGCGGCGTGCCGGGCGTCGTCCAGCGGCTCGCGGCTGCGCCTGACCGACGCCAGCAGCACCGCGCCCTCCATCAGGGCGAGCGCCTGCCCGGCGGCGACTTCGGCCTCGGCCGGCCGGAAGCCCTCGGCCGTCAACTGCTCGGCCAGAATCCGCTGCCAGCCGTCGTACACCTCGGCGCAGACGGCCCGCAGCGGCTCGTTGGTGCCGGCGACCTCGAGGGCGACGGTCGCGATGGGACAGCCCTTGGTGTAGTCGGACCGCGCCAGGCGCTCGGCGAACACCTCGGTGAGGCGCTGGATGAGCGCGGCGGCATCGGCCCCCTCGGCGGCCGGCGCCGACAGCAGGTCGGCGACCTCCTGGCCGGACTGGATCAGTGCGGCGGCGACCAGTTGGTCCTTGCCGCCGGGGAAGTGGAAGTAGAGGGAGCCGCGCGGCGCGCCGGTGGCGGCCAGGACCTGGTTGAGGCCCGTGCCGAAGTACCCCTGCTGCTCGATCAGTTCCCGGGTGCCGGCGATCAGCCGGGCCCGGGTCTCCTCGCCCTTGGCTCCCATGCGGGAGACTGTAGACCGGTCTGCATATTTTGTCGACGCCTTCCGGTCCGGTCCCGAGCCACCCAGCCGCCCGCAGAGCAGGCCGCCGGGGGGGGGGGGGGGGGGGGGGGGGGGGGGGGGGGGGGGGGGGGGGGGGGGGGCGGGGGGGGGGTTGGGGGGGGGGGGGGGGGGGGTGGGTGTTGGGGGGGGGGGGGGAGAGCCGAGTGGGGGGCACGGGGGCCAGCGA
>NZ_JBVHXY010000028.1:68166-100157 GCF_055569215.1 Kitasatospora sp. NPDC029312
TCTTTCTCCCCCCCCCTCCTCCCCTCCCCCCCCCCCCCCCCCCCCCCCCAACCCCCCCCCCCCCCCCCCCCCCCCGCGCCCCCCCCCCGCCGGGTCGGGTCAGCCGGAGTGGGCCTGGTCCAGCAGGGCCAGTTCCTCGGTGCTGAGCCGGATCGCACCTGCCGCGACGTTGTCCTCCAGATGGGCCACGTCACCGGTGCCCGGGATGGCGAGGACGTGCGGGCCCCGGTGCAGCGTCCAGGCGATCCGGACCTGGGCGGTGCTGATCCCGCGCGCCCGGGCCACCGCGAGGACCTGGGCGGGTTCGGGGGCGCCGGCGCCGTCCTGCCGCCCTGCGCCGGCGATGGCGTAGAAGGGGACGAAGGCGATGCCCTGCTCGCCGCAGAGCCGCAGCAGTTCGTCCTGGTGGGACTGGGCGCCGATGCCGTAAGGGTTCTGCACGCAGACGACGGGGGCGATGGTCCGGGCCTCGGCGAGCTGGTGCGAGTGGACGTTGGACAGGCCGAGGTGGCGGATCAGTCCGGCCCGGCGCAGCTCGGCCAGTGCGCCGAAGCGTTCGGTGATCGAGTCGGTGCCGAGGACGCGCAGGTTGACCAGGTCGAGGTGGTCGCGGCCGAGTTGGCGCAGGTTCTGCTCGACCTGGGCGCGCAGCCGCTCGGGGGTGCGGGCGTGCTCCGTCCACTCGCCGTCGATGCCGCGCGCGGGGCCGACCTTGGTGGCGATCACCAGGTCGTCGGAGTAGGGCGCGAGTGCCCGGTTGATCAGCTCGTTGGCGGAGCGCAGCGGGGAGAAGTAGAAGGCGGCGGTGTCGATGTGGTTGACACCGAGTTCGACCGCGCGGCGCAGGACTCGCAGGGCCTGCTCGCGATCGCGCGGTACGGCGTCGGGTATGAGGGCGGGGCCGGTCTGCGGCAGGCGCATCGTGCCGAAGCCGATCCGGTGGACGGTGCGGTCGCCGAGGGTCCAGGTGCCGGAGGCGGTGGCGGTCAGAGCGGCGGTCAGGTCAGCGGCCGGGTCAGCGGCCGGGTCGGTGGTCGGGTTGGCAGTCGGGTTGGCGGTCGGGTCGGCGGTCACGGTGCTGTCGGTGGTCATACCCGTCATGATCGTGAGTGCACTAGCCTGGTCGCCAATGATTCGAGGATGTGCGAATCCACCCGGGGGTAGGCGTTGGCGGCGGAGCTGCTGTTCACGGCGGGCGACCTGGCACGGATGCGGTTCGCGGTCTCCCCGATGTGGGAGGTCGGGCCGAGCCTGCGTCTGCTGGGCTCCGGCCTGCCGCACGCCGTGCACCGCCCGTGGGCCGAACAGGTGCGGCCCCGGCTGGCGGCGCTCGGCCCGGCGTACGGGCTGCTCGCCGAGCTCGTCCCACCGGCCGGCTACGTGCCCGACTTCGTCAACCCGGCCCCGGCCGGGCCGGCGCCCACCCT
Source organism: Kitasatospora sp. NPDC029312 (assembly GCF_055569215.1). NCBI lineage: Bacteria > Bacillati > Actinomycetota > Actinomycetes > Kitasatosporales > Streptomycetaceae > Kitasatospora > Kitasatospora sp. NPDC029312. Next base: position 69,594 of record NZ_JBVHXY010000028.1, read on the forward strand.
GGCCGAGGAACTCGCCGCGATCCGGGCCACCCCCGCCGAGCAGGTCCGGCAGGACCTCGACCGGCTGGCGCAGGAGCAGGGCCGGCTCGGGCCCCGGCTGCGGACGCTGCACAGCGACCCGGCTGCCGGGCTGGCCCGGCTGACCGAGGCGGTCGAGGCGTACTGGGAGCTGGCGCTGGCGCCGTACTGGGCAAGGATCCGCGCGGTGCTGGACGCGGACGTGCTGCACCGGGCCCGGCAGGCCGCCGAACACGGCGCCGCCCGGGTGCTCAACGACCTGCACGCCGAACTGCGCTGGACGGAGGACACGCTGCGGCTGCGCCACCGCACCCGCCCGCTGCCCCGCCGCACGGCCGGGGCGGGCCTGCTGCTGATCCCTTCCGCTTTCACCGGCCCGCACCTGTACACCCGCCTCGGCCGGAAGGACCCGCCGCAACTCGCCTACCCGGCACGCGGAATCGGCACGCTGTGGGCGGCCGCCCCGGCGGCGGGCGGCGAGGCGCTGGCCGCCGTCCTCGGCCGCTCCCGCGCCCGGCTGCTGACGGAGCTGGCGGCCCCGGCGTCCACGACCGAGCTGGCGCGGCGCACCGGGCTCTCGCCGTCGGCGGTGTCCCAGTACCTGACGGCCCTGCGGGACGCCCGGCTGGTCAGTGCCCACCGGGCCGGACGGTCGGTGCTGTACGCCCGGACGGCGTCGGCGGAGGCGTTGCTGGCGCCGCTGGGCGAGGAGTGACGACCGGATCCCCTCCGCCTGTCGCCAGGTCACCTGGTGTCACCAGGGATCCCCGGTGTCGCTGGTCCCGATCCGCCCCGACGGCCGTAGCGTGCCGGGCATGACACCCCTTCGGCAGTCCCAGCACCCCCGTCGCCACCGGACCGGCGCTCTCGCGGCGCTGCTCGGGGCCGTCCTCGGGGCCACCCTCGGAGCCGTCGCGCTCACCGGGGCGCCCGTCCGCCCGGCCGACCCGGCGTCCGGCGTCCTCACCCCCACCGCCCGGCTGCGCCCGGCCGGCGTGCCGCCGACCGTGTACGCCCACCGCGGCGCCGCCTCCGCCGCTCCCGAGAACACCCTGGTGTCCGACGAGGTCGCCCGTCGGGCCGGCGCCGAGTGGATCGAGGACGACGTCCAGCCCAGCAGGGACGGCGTCCCGTACGTGCTGCACGACGACACCGTGGACGCACCACTGACGGCACCGGCCGGATCCGCGACCTGACCGCCGCCCGACTGGACGCCCTGGACGCCGGCTCCTGGTTCGCCCCGTCCTACCGGGGCGCCCGCCTGCCGACCCTCGCCGCCCAGCTGGAGGACCTGCGCACCAGGGGCGGCAAGCTGCTGCTGGAGATCAAGGGGCCGCACACCCGCGAGGAGGTCGCCCGGATCGTGCGGGAGGTGCGCGACCACGGCATGACCGACCGGGTCCTCGTCCAGAGCTTCGAGGTGGACGCCCTGCGCCACACCCGCGAACTGGCCCCCGAGCTGCCGCTCGCCCTGCTCCGCTCCACCCTGGACGCCGACCCGGTCGCCACCGCCCGTGAACTGCGCCTGGCCGCCTACCACCCCTCGGACGACGCACTCACCGCCCGCCCGGGTGTGGTCGGGGACCTGCATGCCGCCGGCATCGCCGTCAACGTCTGGACCGTCGACCGGCCCGCCCGCTGGAAGGCCCTCGCGGACGCCGGGGTGGACGGCATCATCACCAACCGCCCGGCGGAGCTGGCCGGTTGGAACGCAGCCCGGTGGCCGTCAGGCGCCGCCGCCTGAGGCGCCCAGCTGCAGCCCCTGCTGGCGCAGGTTTCCCGCCGTGGCCGGCCTCGTCGGCCGGCCACGGTGCAGACCGGACGTCCCGCTCGCGGACTGGGGCTACGACCACGGCACGGACCGGCGGCTTGTGCAGAAGCACGGCATCAGGGCGGTGACCGTCCGCCGCGGAGGACCGCATGGATCAGGTCCCGGCGCCCTGCTCCGCGGAGCACCGGGCGGGCGCACGGCTGCCGGACCCGGCTGTGACGGATGGCAGGCCGGATCCGTGATCACCTGCGCTGGCGCCGGAACGGTTCCGGCGGGGATGATGCCCGGTGACCGGGCAGGACCGCCCGGAGCTTGTTCGACAACGGGGGGTCGGCGATGTCGCCGCACGAGATCGGGTTGTACGCGAGCGCTGCCGTGGTGGTCGGCGCGGGGCTGCGGACGTTGGTGCTGGCCGGCGCCACGGTGGGCTTGACGGGGGCCTCGCCGACCGCTTCGGCGGGTGATACCGTCACCGGCGCGTCCGCGGAGGGCGCCGCCGGGCCGGTCGAGGTGCTCGCCGTCGTCCGGGCCGCCCTGCTGCGGCGCCCTTGGGCCACCGCTGCGCTGTTCGCGGTGATGGCGGTGATGGCCGTCGTCCAGTACGCGGTGCCCGCCGTGGTCGATGATCTGATGCGGCAGCCGGGTGCGCTCTCCGACGGCCAGTGGTGGCGGGCGGGCACCGCGCTGCTGGTGCAGTCCTCCGGTCTGATGCAGATCGCGATGAACCTGCCGGCCCTGCTCGTGATCGGCGCGGTCGCCGAGTCGGTGCTCGGGTGGTGGCGCACGACGGCGGTCTTCCTCGTCAGCGGCGTCCTCGCCCACGTGGTGAGCCTGGCCGGCTGGGCGCCGCGGGGCGGCGGCGACTCGGTGGCCGTCTGTGGTCTGCTGGGCGCCCTGGCCGCCGCCTGCCTGCTGCGCGGGGGACTCCGGGGCTCCGGATTCAAGACCCACTGGCCGGTGCTGCTCGTTCCGGCGGCGGCTCTGTTCCTGTGCGCGCTGCGGAACAACCACGGCGCCGGCCTGCTGACGGGCTGCCTGCTCGGCACGCTCCTCGTTGCCGGTTCGAGGACCCGACTCCGGCAGGCCGCCGCCGCGTGACGGCCGTTCCCGAGGACCCGTCCACCGGACGCTGAGGTCGCCGAAGGCCGCCCGCCGGTCGGATGGTACGTGGGGATCGTCACGGTCGTACTCGTCGGTCAGGCCATGGGCCGGGCCCGGCACGCCGGGGCTCGGCGCCCTCTGCGAGAGCGCGGGTATGACGATCCCGACCCTTCGCTGCGCCGTCCTGGACGACTTCCAGGGCGTCGCCACCAGCCTCGCCGACTGGTCCCCGGTGGCCGACCGGGTCGCCGTGACGGCCTTCCGCGGGCACCACGGCTCCGAGGAGGAACTCGCCGCCGCGCTCGCCGACTTCGACATCGTCGTCACCCTGCGCTAGCGGGTGCCGTTCACCCGCCTCGCTGTTCGCCCGGCTGCCGAAGCTCAGGCTGCTGATCGCCTCCGGCATGCGCAACTCGGTGATCGACTACGCGGCCGCCGAGGAGCTCGGCGTCACGGTCTGCGGCACCGCGAGCTCCGGCACCCCGCCGGTCGAACTGACCTGGGCCCTGCTGCTCGGCCTGGCCCGGGGCATCGTCCAGGAGAACACCGCGCTGCGCGAGGGCGGCCCCTGGCAGAGCACCGTCGGCGCCGATCTGCACGGGCGGGTGCTCGGCATCCTCGGCCTCGGACGGATCGGCACCCTGGTCGCCAAGGTCGGGCTGGCCTTCGGGATGGACGTCGTCGCCTGGAGCCGGAACCTGACGGACGAACGGGCGGCCCGGGCGGGGGTGCGCCGGGCCGCCGATAAGGAGGGGCTGCTGCGCGAGAGCGACTTCGTCTCCGTCCACCTCGCCTCCGACGAGGGCACCCGGGGACTGATCGGCGCCGCCGAACTCGCCCTGATGAAGCCCGAGGCCTACCTCGTCAACACCTCCCGGGCGGCGATCGTCGACCAGGACGCGCTGCTCGCCGCGCTCACCGGGGGACGGATCGCGGGCGCCGCCGTGGACGTCTTCGACATCGAGCCGCTGCCCGCCGACCACCCGCTGCGCACCGCGCGCCGGCTGCTGGCGACCCCGCACCTGGGCTACGTCTCGCGGGACAACTACCGGCGGTACTACGGCGAGGCGGTGGAGGACATCGCGGCCTTCCTCGCGGGTCGGCCGATCCGCCGTCTGGGCTGATGTCGGCGGCCCTGGCGGGGCTCGGGGTCGCATACTGACCGCATGACGAGCGGAGACGGTGGCCGGGGCACGGGTCGGCGCGCGGTGTTGAGGGCGGCCGCGGCGGGCGCGCTGCTGGGTGCGGCGGGGTGTTCGAGCGGGGGCGGACCCCGGGCGGCTTCGAGCGGGGCACCGACCCCGCCCCCGACATCGACGCCCCCGGCCCAGTCGCCGAACCCGACTCCGCCCCAGAACCAGACCCCGCCGCCCACCGCGCTCCCCAACCCGCCGCTCTGGCAGCCCGGCCCGGCCGAGATCCAGCCCGACGTCAAGCGCCGCGCCGTCGAGCTGGTCGCCGCGCTCGGCGCCTGGCCATCCGGCGGCCAGGGCGTGGAGGCGGCCCGGGGCCGGGTGGCCGCGCTGGGCCTGCCACCCGGGCTGGCGGACCAGGCCGGCCCGCTGGCCCCGGCAGCGGCCGAGGCGAGCCTGGAGGTGATCGACGCCCAGTACGGCGGGATCCTCGCCGACTCGGCGAGCGTGCTGGTGGTCTGCCGCCAGTGGACCCGGGCGTCCGACGGATCGGTGGCCGAGGGCGGCACCACCGTGGACGTCCGGCTGAGCCGGGCCGAGCCGCGCTGGACCATCACGGCGCTGCACCCGGCGGAGCCGGGAGCGGCCACCGCCTCGCCCAGCACGGCGGTGGCCGGGGTGCTGGCCCAGCCGAGGATCGAGCTGCCGCCCGCCGCGGCGGCCGACCTGCGCAGCGGCGCCGTCCACGACTCGGTGCTGGAGGCGATGCTGCGGCTGGCCGGCCCGTACTCGCTCTCGGTGAGCGTGGTGCGCAGCGGACACCCGCTGGACGTGTTCGGGACGACCCGGCCCAGCGACCATCCGCTGGGCCGGGCCTTCGACGTGTGGCGGATCGACGGCCGGGCGGTGGTGGACCAGGCCACGCCCCGGCAGCTGATCGAGTCCTTCATGCGGGACGCGGCCGCCGCCGGTTCGTACAACGTGGGCGGGCCGGTGGCGATCGCGGGCGTCGGCAACCAGTTCTTCACCGACGACACCCACCACGACCACGTCCACGTCGGGTTCAACCACTAGCCCTTCGGCGTCAGTTGACGTTGACGCCGCTCCAGGCCGCCGCGACGGCCCGGTACTCGGCGCTGTCGAGGCCGTAGAGGTCCTTGGCGGCGCTGAGCGAGGCGGTGCGGGCGCCCTTGTAGGTGGTGGTGGACGTCATGTAGACGGTCAGCGCGCGGTACCAGATCTTGGCGACCTTCTGGTTGCCGATGCCGGTCACCGTGGAGCCGTTGCAGGTGGGGCTGTTGTAGGTGAAGCCGTTGATGGTCTTGCTGCCGCTGCCCTCGCTGGCCAGGTAGAACCAGTGGTTGCCGACGCCCGAGGAGTTGTGCACGTCCAGCCGGCCGACCGAGCTGCTCCAGCAGTCCGCCGAGGAGCCGTCCAGCGAGGGCTTGTCGAAGCGGCGCAGCCACGGCGGGGTGGACTGGTCGCTGAACAGGTAGTCGGGGGTGTCGACCTTGCTGTTCGCGTACCACTCGACCATGGTGCCGAAGATGTCGCTGGTGGACTCGTTGAGGCCGCCGGACTCCCCGCTGTAGCGCAGGTTGGCGGTGGCGCTGGTGACGCCGTGGGTCATCTCGTGGCCCATGGTGTCGAGGTCGACCTGCTCGGGGTCGTGGGAGCCGTCGCCGTCGCCGGTCATCATGCAGAAGCAGCTGTCGGACCACTGGGCGTTGTCCCAGGCGGTGCCGACGTGGACGAAGACGGTGGCGCCCTTGCCGTCGTTCTTGATGCCGTTCCGGCCGAAGGTGTTCTTGTAGTAGTCGTACGTCCAGGCGGTGTTGGCGTGGGCGTCGACGGCGGCGGTGGCGCGGTTCGTGGAGAACTTCCTCCCGTCGCCCCAGACGTTGGTGGTGCTGGTGAAGGCGGTGCCGGAGGAGGCCTTGACCGAGCTCGCGGAGAGGTTGTGGGCGTCCTTGGTGACGTGGCCGCGGACCGGGTCGGTGAGGGTGTAGCCGCCGCTGACCGGGGTGGTGTCGATGGTGATCGTGCCGGTGTACTCCGAGTTGCCGGTGCCGGCGGCGTGGTGCTCGGCGTCGTAGGACTCGATCTGCTCGCCGGTGGTGGCGTCGGTGACGACGACCTTGCCGGCCGGCTCGCCGTGGGCGCCGGTGCCCTCGACGGTGGTGCGCCAGGCGAGGCGGGGGGTGCCGTCGGCGGCCCAGACGACCAGCTCCGGGGTGCTGACGGCGTCCCGGACGCCCGGGGCGGCGGACAGCGCGTCGGTCGCGCCGGACTGCGCGGGCACCTTGGGGACGGTGGACTTCACGGTGGCGTCGTGGGCGGCCGCGCGCGAGGTGTCCTTCAACCCGCCCCTGGCGTCCTGGTGGACGACCAGGTCACCGCCGACCACCGGCAGGCCCTGGTAGGTGCGGTCGAAGCGGACGTGCGAGGTGCCGTCGGCGTCGAGCACGACGTCCTTGAGCACGAGGTCCTGGCCGGCGCCGAAGCCGAACACCGGGGTGTGGTGGGTGACGTTGGCGCGGGCCCGGGCTATCGCGGCCGCGCGCGGGTCGGGGGAAGCGGAGGCGGTGGCGGCGGGGAGGGTCGCGCCGGCGAGGGCGGCGACGACCGCGACGGCTGCGGCCACGCGGGCACGGCGGATGGAGGACGTGGGGGTCACTCTGACTCCAGTGGGGGTTCGCTGTGGGGATAGGAGCTGGGTCAGAGATTGACGGTGGCCAGTCATTTACAGCTAGAGGAAAGGTCATAACTTTGCCAAGTCGTGTCCTTGGATAGTCAAAAATGATCAGAAGTTAACAAGCGGTCGAGAATGCCCATGTGACGACCAACCACCTGCGGCGCGACCCGCTCACCGGTGGCCGGAAGCCCACCGACGCCGGGCTGTTGGCACTGTGACCGCCAGGTCCTAGGCTTCCGGCCCATGGACGGATGGGTGGGGGCCTGGACCGGCGGGCGGGCGGCGGTCCACATCGGCAACGTCGCGGACTTCAACGCCCAGTTCACCGCCCCGGGTACGGACGCGGCCCAGCGCGACCGTCGGCTGCGGCAGGCGCACCACTACGCTTGTCTGGCCGCCTGCTACAGCCCGGAGCCGGCGCTGCTGGTGCTGCCCGCCGAGGTGGACCGGGCATGGATAGACTGGCTGGCCCGGGAGTTGGACTGGGGGCCGGTCGAGGTGCACAGCGGGGTGGCGAACGGCCGGACGGTGGCCGGGGCGCTCGCCGAGCGGCCCGCCCTGGCGGCGCGGATCGCCGACTCCGGCCGGCCGGTGGTCCGTTGGGGCCGCACCGCGGCGGACGGCGAGGGGCCCGAGCTGGCCGCCGTCCGTCGGTACGAGTCCAAGGCCGCCGCCCACGACCTGTTCACCGCCCTCGCGCCCGCACATCCGGGCATCACCGTCCCGGCCCAGGAGCGCCCGGACGGCCGCCGCCGCGCCGCCCGTCGGCTGACCGTCCGCGCCGCCCGGGGCCTGACCACCGTGCTGAAGAGCCCGTACGGCGTCGGCGGCTACGGCACGGTCGTGGTCGAGCCCGCCGACCTGTTCGCCGCCGGCGGCGGAGGCGCCCTGCTGCGCCGCCTGGTCCGGTCCGAAGTCATGCCGCGACAAGGCGAGTTGCTGCTGGAGGAGTACGTCGACCCGGGCCCGGCGGCCCGGCTGCGCGACCTCACCTACGACGCCCTGATCGGCCCCGACGGCACCGTCCACCCGGTCGGCGCGGCCGCCATGGAGGTGGCCGGCACCCACTACCAGGGCGCCATCGTGGGCCCCCGCGCGGTGCCGCAGGCAGCCGCCGGGACGGCCCGAGGCTTCGCCCTCGCCGTGGGGGAGCGGCTGGCCGCCGAGGGATACCGCGGCTGGTACGACGTCGACTTCGTCACCGACCGGCGGCGCCGGCTCGCCCCCACCGAGATCAACCTGCGGCTCACCGGCCCGGCCGTCGCCTTCATGCTGCGCGAACGCCTCGACCGGGTGCGCGGCCCCGGCCACCTGGTCCGCACCCTGGACACGATGCCGCTCGGCGCCCGCCTCGCCCCCGAGGCGCTGCACGACCACCTCGACCGGCTGCGCCCGCGCTGCGCCCGGCTCGGTGTCACCCTGCTGCCGCTGATCCCGACGGCGGCTCGTGATCCGCAGCCCTCCGTCGGCCTGGCGCTCGCCGGGCCGGACGCCGAGGCGCTGGACGCCGCGCAGGCGCTGCTCGCGGCGGCCAACCACGCGCTGACCGGGATGTTCGAGGCGTTGCGCTGAAAGCTACTTTCCCCTGCTCCTCGGCCTCCGCAGCAGGAAGACCACGACGATCGCCGCGGCCACCATCAGCGGGAGGTTGAACACGTAGACCATCGCGGTCTCACGCGCCCAGTCCGTGGCGTCGGTGAGCCGGTAGAGGTTGTCCTGCGGCCACCAGGAGGCGAGCAGCCAGAACAGCGAGAGGTACGTGAGCAGCGACAGCCGGAGCGAACGGCCCTGCCGCAGCACCGCCGGGAGGCCGGTGAGGAGGAAGGCCAGTCCGGCACCGAAGGCGGCGCACTCGCCCCAGTAGAGCAGGCCGAACCAGAAGTGGTACCCGGAGGGCACCGCCGAGAGGTCCGTCGAACCGGGGAAGAAGTAGTCGGTGGTGGCCCGGGCGAGGAGGGTGGTGGCGACCGTGACGAAGAGCGCCAGACAGCCGACTATGCCCGACCGGTCGGCGCCGCCTCCCCCGGCCGCGCCACCGCCCTTGCTCCCGCCCTTGCTCCCGCCCTTGCCGCCGGCCTTGCCGCCACCGGCCCTGGCCGTGGACGGCCGGGTGTGGTCGGGCGGGGCCGGCAGTGGCAGCGCCGCGCGGTCGAGCTTCCCGGCGCGGGTGCGCGGCAGCTCGGGGACGGGGATGACCGCGGCGGGCGCGGCGAAGCCCTTGAGCTCCGCCCGGAGGTACTCGGTGAGCGACCAGCCGTCCGCGCCCTCCGCCTCCGGCGCCCCCGGTGCGGGCACCGCGTAACCGACCAGCAGCCGCCGCCCCGGCGCCGGCTCCACCTCGACGACGGCCGCCTCCCGGACCGCCGGGTGCGCCCGCAACGCGCCCTCCGCGCGGGCCGCCGCCTTGACCCGGGTGGTCACCGTGGTCGCCCGCTCCGCGCCGAGCGGTCCGACCACGGTCGCGGCCCGGCCGATGAACTCCAGCACGCCGTCCGCTCGCAGCAGCCCCAGGTCGCCGGTGAGCAGCACCCGCCCGTCCGGGTCGAAGTCCGCCCGGACGAAGCGGCGGGCGTCGTCCGCCGGCCGGTCGAGGTAGCCGCGGCCCAGGCCGGAGCCCGCGATCGCGATCTCGCCGACCCGCCCGGCGGGCACCGGGGCGGCGTTCGGCCCCAGCACGTACACCCGGGTGCCGGGGAACGGCCGGCCGACCAGCGAGACGTGCTCGGCGCCCTCGGCGGCGGCCGCGCCGCGCACCTCGAAGTACGTGCTGTCCACGGTGGCCTCGGCCAGGCCGTAGACGTTCAGCACCCGGGTGTGCTCCCCGAGCAGCCGTTGCAGGCTCAACTGCTCGTCCAGGTACCACTTCTCGGCGCCCACGGTGAGCAGCCGCACCCCGGGCAGCGTCCGGCCGGTCGCGGCCAGCAGGGCGGTGAGGCGGCGCGCGGTGCGGACGTTCAGCTCCATGACCGTGATCCGTTCCTCCGCGACCAGGGCGGGCAGCGCCGCGAGGTCGGCGGTGCGGTCCAGGGTCAGGTTGAACGGGGTGACCACCAGGGTCGCGCCGGTGCCGAGCGCGCGGACCCAGTCGGCGGTGAAGACGTCGAACTCAAGGCTCGCCGTCTGCAGGATCCGGTCCTCCGCCGACAGCCCGTACACCTCCCGCCAGGCGTCGTACGCGGCCAGCAGGTTGCGGTGTTCGATCACGGCGCCGGCCGGCAGGCCGGTGGTGCCGGAGGTGTAGAAGACGCAGGCCGGGTCGCCCGGGGAGACCTCGGGGCGCTCGAACCCGCCGTCCGGCGGCGCGAGGGTGTCGACGCAGACCAGCGGGGCCCCGCCCGCGTCCGCCAGCCGGAGGCGGTGGCGCTCCTCGGTCAGCACCAGGTCGGGCTTGGCGTCGGTCAGCAGGTGCCGCAGCAGGGCGTCGGGGGCGGTCGGCTCCAGCGGTACGAAGGCGGCGCCCGCCTTCAGCACCGCGAGCAGCGCGACGTACACCTCGGTGCCGCGGCCGAGGGCGACCGCCACCCGGCCGCCTGGGGGCAGGCCGCCGGCCACGAGGGCGGCGGCCAGCCGGTCGGCCCGCGCGTCCAGTTCGCCGTACGTCAGCTCGGCGTCGCCGCAGCGCACCGCCACCGCGTCCGGCCCCCGGCGGGCCTGTCGTTCGACCAGCCCGTGCAGGGTCGCCGCCGCGCCGGCCCCGGCGGCCGCGGTCCGACCAGCTGGCGTCGTTCGGCCGCCCGTCCCCGCCGAGCCGTCCGTCCCCGTCGTTTCGTCCGTGGTCATCGAGCCTCCCCCTCGTCCCCCTCGGAAATGCACAATCCTCCTCCCAACTCCCCCCGCGCAACAGGGCCCTGGCACGTTCGGGCGCGTCCCGGCGCGTCCATCCTGCGGACGGCCGGAGTCCGCAACGGCCGCCGGTTGTACGGTGCACACGGACGGTCCGCGCCGGCCCGGCCCGGTGCGGCGCCCGCCCGTGCCCCACCCCGCCCGCCCGGCGCCGAGATCGGAGACCCGCCCCATGACCCCGCTCGACCCCTCCTTCGACGGCCCGCTGCTGCGCACCCGTGACGTGGACGTCGTGCGCGACGGCCGCCACCTGCTGCGCGGGATCACCGTGGAGATCCGGCCCGGTGAGCACTGGGCGCTGCTCGGCCCCAACGGCGCGGGCAAGTCCACGCTGCTCGCGCTGCTCGGCGCGGTCTCCCACCCCACCCGGGGCACCGTCGACGTGCTCGGCCGCCGGCTCGGCACGGTGGACATCCGCGAGCTGCGCGCCCACCTCGGACACGTCAACCCGCGCCACCCGCTGCGCTCGCCGCTGACCGTGCGCGAGGTGGTGCTCACCGGGCACACCAACACCATCGAGCCGGAGTGGCACCGCAAGCCCACCCCCGAGGCGGTGGAGCGGGCCGAGCGGCTGATCGAGACGCTCGGCATGGCCGCGATGGCCGAGGCCCCGTGGACCACCCTGTCCCAGGGCGAGCGCGGCCGGGCCCTGATCGCCCGCGCGCTGATGCCCAGCCCCCGGCTGCTGCTGCTCGACGAACCCGCCACCGGGCTGGACCTGACCGCCCGGGAGCTGCTGCTGGACAGCCTGGACCTGCTGCGCCACCAGCACCCCGAGTTGGCCAGCGTGCTGGTCACCCACCACCTGGAGGAGCTGCCGGAGAGCACCACCCACGCCCTGCTGCTGCGCGCGGGCGAGTGCGTGGCGGCCGGGCCGGTGGACGGGGTGATGACCACCGAGCTGATCAGTGAGACCTTCGGCCACCCGATCCGGATCACCCGTCACGACGGCCGCTGGGCGGCCCGCGCCGCGGCCCGCCGGGCGCCCGGGCGGTGAACGGCCGAACCGGCCGGGGCGCCGGTTCGAGCGGGATTTGAGGGGGCGGGTGTCGACGGGCGGGCGCTCTTACGTAAGGTATGCCTTAGCTAATCAGGAGGCGCCGGCCGGGCCGGCGCTCAACCCGGCCTTGGCACCCCCATGCCCTTTTCCGTTGGAGCCCCCATGCCCGCCCGCCGCCGTTCCACCGCAGCCGTCCTGCTCGCTCTCGCCGTGGCGACCGCCACGCTGGCCGGCTGCGCGTCGAAGAAGGACGGCGAGGCGGGCGGACCGGACGCGGTCAAGGTGAACGCCACCGACACCGCCTGCGAGGTCTCCAAGACCAGCTTCCAGGCCGGGCACGTGGTGCTGGACATCAGCAACAAGGGCTCCAAGACCACCGAGGTCTACGTCTACGCCGCGGGCGACAAGATCGTCACCGAGCGCGAGAACATCGGCCCCGGCACCAAGGCCACCGTCAACGCCGAGATCAAGGCCGGCTCCTACGAGATCGCCTGCAAGCCCGGCATGGTCGGCGACGGCATCCGCCAGAAGATCACCGTGACGGGCGGGAGCGGCAGCTCCGCCCCGGCCGACCCGCGCCTGGCCGCCGCCGTCGACGCCTACCGCACGTACGCCCAGGAGCAGGCCGACGCCACCGTTCCGGCCGTCGAGGCCTTCGCCGCCGCGATCAAGGGCGGGGACCTGGAGAAGGCCAAGTCGCTGTACGCGCCCTCGCGCACCGGCTGGGAGCGCACCGAGCCGGTCGCCGAGAGCTTCGGCGACGTCGACCCCAAGACCGACACCCGCGAGGACAAGCTCGAACAGGGCCAGGAGTGGACCGGCTGGCACCGCCTGGAGAAGGCGCTCTGGGCCGACGCCAGGATCGGCGACGACGAGAAGAAGCTCGCCGACCAGCTGGTCACCGACCTCAAGGACTGGCAGAAGAAGATCCCCACCGCGGAGATCACCGCGACCAGCATGGCCAACGGCGCCAAGGAACTGCTGGACGAGGTCGCCACCAACAAGATCACCGGTGAGGAGGACCGCTACAGCCACACCGACCTCGCGGACTTCCAGGCCAACGTCGAGGGCGCCCAGAAGGCCTACGAGCTGCTGAAGCCGGTCGCCGCCGAGAAGGACCCGGAGCTGTCCAAGACCCTCGACTCCGAGTTCGCGGCCATCACCGCCCTGCTCGCCAAGTACAAGCAGGCCGACGGCACCTTCACCCCGTACGACAAGGTCACCGAGGCCGAGCGCAAGACCTTCTCCGACGCGGTCAACTCGCTGGGCGAGCCGCTGTCGAAGCTGGCCGCCGCCGTGGTCGTCAAGTAACCGGCCGACGATACCCAGCCCCCCGCGCCGAGCAGTTCGGCAACGACGCAGTACCCGCCGAGTGAGCAGTACCCGCAGAGTGAGAAGGGCCCACCCGCCGATGGACGCCGACAACGAGCAGCAGAACGGCACCCCGGCCGCTGCCACCACCCCGGCCCCGGCCGCCACCACCCCGCCCGCCACCGCCAACCGGGGCGTGGTCAGCCGCCGCGCCGTGATCGGCTGGGCCGGCGCCGGCGTCGCGCTCGGCGCCGCCGCCGTCGGCTCGGTCGCCCTGGCCGACCGGCAGGACGACGACCCGGCGCCCGCGCCCGCCGCGGCCGCCGCCGCGGAGGTGCCCTTCTACGGCGAGCACCAGTCCGGCATCGCCACCCCCGTCCAGGACCGGCTGCACTTCGCGGCCTTCGACGTCTCCGCGAACGCCACCCGGGAGTCCCTGGTCAAGCTGCTCAAGGAGTGGACCAAGGCGGCCGCCGCGATGACCGGCGGCCGCGAGGTCGGCACCGGCGCCGTCCCCGACTCCGCGGAGGCGCCGCCGGACGACACCGGCGAGGCCCTCGGCCTGCCCGCCTCCCGGCTCACCCTCACGATCGGCTTCGGGCCCAGCCTGTTCGAGAAGGACGGCCTAGACCGCTTCGGCCTCAAGGCGCAACGCCCCGAGGCCCTGATCGAGCTGCCGACCTTCAAGGGCGACAAGCTCGACCCGCTGCGCAGCGGCGGCGACATCTGCGTCCAGGCCTGCGCCGACGACCCGCAGGTCGCCGTGCACGCGATCCGCAACCTGGCCCGGATCGGCATGGGCACCGTCAGCATCCGCTGGTCGCAGCTCGGTTTCGGCAAGACCTCCTCGACCACCCCGGACGAGCAGACCCCGCGCAACCTGATGGGGTTCAAGGACGGCACCCACAACATCGCGGGCACCGACACCGCGAAGCTCGCCGAGCACGTCTGGGCGGCGCCCGGGGACGGCCCGGAGTGGATGACCGGCGGCTCCTACCTGGTCGCCCGGCGGATCCGGATGCACATCGAGACCTGGGACCGCTCCTCGCTCAAGGACCAGGAGGACACCTTCGGCCGCACCAAGGGCGAGGGCGCCCCGTACGGCAAGGCCAAGGAGCGCGACGCGCCGGACCTCACGGCGATGCCCGCGACCTCGCACGTCGCCCTGGCGCACCCGGACGCCAACAACGGCCTGATGATCCTGCGACGCGGCTTCTCCTTCACCGACGGCACCGACGGCCTCGGCCGCCTGGACGCCGGGCTGTTCTTCCTCGCCTACCAGCGGGACACCCGCAAGGCCTTCGTGCCGCTGCAACAGCGGCTCGCGGCCTCGGACAAGCTCAACGAGTACATCCAGCACGTCGGCTCCGCCCACTTCGCCTGCCCGGCGGGCGTGCGCAAACCGGGGGAGTGGTGGGGCCAGGCCCTGTTCGGCTGACGGCCGGCCCCTCGGCACGGCGACTCCCCTGACCGCCTCCCCCCGTACCCCCCACGACACCCCAGGAGGCCGCGTGTTCGGCAACTACCTGATCGGCCTGCGCGAAGGCCTCGAAGCAAGCCTGGTCGTCTGCATCCTGATCGCCTACCTGGTCAAGACCGGCCGCAGGGACAAGCTGCCGCCGGTCTGGCTCGGCGTCGGCTCGGCCGTGGTGCTCTCGATGGGCTTCGGTGCGGTGCTGCAGTTCGGGTCCTCGCAACTGACCTTCGAGGCGCAGGAGGCGCTCGGCGGGTCGCTGTCGATCGTCTCGGTCGGTCTGGTGACCTGGATGGTGTTCTGGATGCGGCGCACCGCCCGGCACCTGAAGACCGAGCTGCACGGCAAGCTGGATGCCGCGATCGCGATGGGCACCACCGCCCTGGTGGTCACCTGCTTCCTGGCCGTCGGCCGGGAGGGCCTGGAGACCGCGTTGTTCATCTGGTCGGCCGTCCAGGCCACCGACGACGGCTGGAACCCGCTGGTCGGCGCCGCGCTCGGCCTGCTCACCTCGGTGGTGCTCGGCTGGCTGTTCTACCGGGGCGCGCTGCGGATCAACCTGGCCAAGTTCTTCACCTGGACCGGCGCGATGCTGGTGGTGGTCGCGGCCGGCGTGCTCGCCTACGGCGTGCACGACCTCCAGGAGGCCGGCTGGCTGCCCGGCCTGCACAGCCTGGCCTTCGACATCTCCAGCACCGTCCCGAAGGACAGCTGGTACGGCACCCTGCTGAAGGGCGTGTTCAACTTCCAGCCGGACCCGACGGTGCTGCAGCTGGTGGTCTGGCTGCTCTACCTGGTCCCCACCCTGGCGGTGTTCTTCAACGTCCTCGGCGGCGGTAGCAAGGCCAAGCCCACCGAGCCGGTGACGGCCAAGCCGGCCGCCTGACCGACCGGCTGCCTGACCGGCCGCCCCCCCTGCGAACCCGCCCCGCCCGGCACCAGCCCGGCGGGGCGGTTTCGTCATGAGTACGTCACAGCCGCGACCGGGCCGGTCGAGGTGGGCGATCACCCCGAAGCCGAACACGACCGCCTTCGCGGGCCTGCTCGGCCTCGACGGCAGGCCGGTCGCCCAATTCCCGGTTTCCGCCCAGGGATTGGCCGCCGGCAGTCTGCGACCCTCCGACCAGGGCGTGGTGTTCGCCGGGCCGTGACGCGCGGGAGCCCCCGGGGCGGTCCGACCGAACCGCCCCAGGGGCTCCTCCGCCCACCCCGGCTACTCGCTCTTGATCGCGTCCAGGACGTCCAGCCCGGCCGCCCGGTGGGCCGGCCAGAGCGCGGCCAGCAGGCCGATCACGGCGGCCGCGAGCAGGAAGCCGGCGGTCTGCACCGGCGGCACCACGGTGGTGATGTCCTTGAGGCTGTCCGCCATCGTGCGCACCCCCGCCCAGGCGACCAGGACGCCGAGGCCGACGCCCACCAGTCCGCCGAACAGCGCGATCAGCACCGACTCCAGCCGGACCATCCGCCGGATGCCGAGCCGGTCCAGGCCGATCGCCCGCAGCATGCCGATCTCGCGGCGGCGCTCGAACACCGACATCGCCATGGTGTTGACCACGCCGAGCACCGCGATGACCACGGACATGCCGAGCAGCCCGTACATCATGTTCAGGATCCCGGTGAGATTCGCGCGGTTCTCCGCCTTGATCTCCTTCTCGCCCTTGACCGCGATCAGCGGGTTGCCGCCGGTCGCGTCGCGCAGCGCCTGCTTCAGCTCCTCGGTCGCGCCGTTCGCGCCCTTGACCAGGACCTTGCTCAGGCCGGAGCCGGGGAGCGCGTGCGGGCCGACCACGGCCTCGGGGGCGAGCACCGTGGCCGGCGCGGTGTCGGCCTCCAGGATGCCGCCGACGGTGAGCGAGCCCTTGGCGCCGTCCGGGTAGGTGACGGCCAGGGTGTCGCCGACCCGGTAGCCGCCGTGCGTGGCGCGGCTCCAACTCACCAGCAGCTTGCCCTGCCTGAGGGCGTCCGCCGAGCCCTCCCGGACCTTGACGACGGCCAGCTGGTCGATGGTCGCGGCGTCCACGGCCGTCAGCCACTCGCTGTCGTCCTCGCCCTGCCCGGTGGTGACCGGGACGCTGCGTTCGGTGCTCATCGCACGGACGCCGGGCGTCCTGGCGATCTGGGCGGCGACGTCGGCGGAGAGCATCGAGCCGTTGCGCATCGCCACCGTGTAGTCGGCCTTGAGCTCGGTGGCGGCCGACTTGTCCACGGCCTGGTTGACGGAGGCGCCGATCACGGTCAGCGAGGTGATCAGGGTGACGCCGATGGTCAGCGCGGAGGCCGTGGCGGCGGTGCGGCGCGGGTTGCGGACCGCGTTCTCCCCGGCCAGCTTGCCGGGCGTGCCGTACAGGGCGCGCAGCAGCGGGGCGAACAGCGCGATCAGCGGCCGGGACAGCAGCGGGGTCAGCACGAACACGCCGATCAGCAGCGCGGCCGCGCCGAGGCCGACCAGCTTGACCTCCTTACCGCCCACGCCGGCCGCCAGCGCGCCCGCACCGGCGAGCGAGAACAGCAGGCCGACGGTGTTGCGGAGCACCAGACTCTTCTGGGTGGCGGGCTGCTCGACCGAGCTCATCGCGGCCACCGGGGCGATCCGGGAGGCCCGGCGGGCGGGCAGCCAGGCGGCCAGCACCGTCACCAGCACGCCGACCGCGATCGCCGCGACCACCGTGGTCGGGGCGACGATCAGCGGGCCGTCCGGCAGATTGGCGTCCATCGGGCCGTTCAGCAGCGCCTTGAGCCCGACGGCGATCCCGATGCCGGCCAGCAGGCCCGCCACCGACGCGGTCAGGCCGACCAGCAGCGCCTCGATCAGCACCGAGCGGGTGATCTGGCGGCGGGTGGCGCCGACGGCGCGCAGCAGGGCCAGCTCCCTGGTGCGCTGGGCGACCAGCATGGTGAAGGTGTTGGCGATGATGAAGATCCCGACGAACAGCGCGATGCCCGCGAAGCCCAGCAGGAAGGTGCTGAGGAACTTGGTGCTCTGCTTGATCATCCGGTCCTGCTCGGCGGCGAGCTCGCGTCCGGTCCTGGCCTCGATGCTGTCGGCCTGCGGGACGGTCTGCCGGACGGCGGCGAGCAGTGCGGTGTCGTCGGTGCCCGGCTTGGCCTTGACGTCCAGCTCGGCGAAGCGACCCGGGCTCAGGTAGAGCTGCTGGGCGGTGGCGGTGTCGAAGGCGGCCAGCGAGCCGCCGGCCGTCACCCGGGGGTCGTTGGTGTGCAGGGTGCCGGTCAGCTTGAGCTCCATCACCGGGCCGTTGACCGCGACCCGGACGGTGTCGCCGACCTTGAAGCCGCCCTTGGCGGCGGTCCTGGTGTCGAGGGCGACCTCGGTGGCGTTCCGGGGGCCGCGGCCCTCCACCAGCGGGTAGCGCGGGTCGGTGCCGTCGGCGCCCGGGACGAAGTTGGTGCCGGTGGTGGAGAAGCCGTCGCCGATCAGCGCGCCCTTGTGGTCGGCGATGCCGGCGAACCCGCTGACCACGCCGCGGGCCTCGGCGGCGCCGGGCAGCGCGGCGAGCTCCGCCCGGGTCCGCTCGGTGAGCGTCGGGCCGGTGGTGGCCCGGCCGCCGTGGTCGTAGCCGCGGCCGATGGCCTCGCGGTCGCTGACCGTGACCGCGATGTCGGTGTAGCTCTTGGAGTTCTGGGTCCTGAGCGCCTCGCCGAGGGTGTCGGAGAAGACCAGCGTGCCGGCCACGAAGGCGGTGCCGAGCAGCACGGCGAGCGTCGTCATGAGGAGCCGGCCCTTGTGGGCCAGCACGTTGCGCAGAGCGGTGCGGAACATGGGGGAGTGTCAGTCCTGGGTGCTCGTGGTTCGGTGGCGTCGGGGCTCGGGCGTCGGGGTGCCAGCCGGGTCAGCTGGTGCGGCCCTTGGCCTCGAAGCGGCGCATGCGGTCCAGGACGGTGTCGGCGGTGGGGGCGTGGAGTTCGTCGACGATGCGGCCGTCGGCGAGGAAGACGACGCGGTCGGCGTAGGAGGCGGCGACCGGGTCGTGGGTGACCATGACGACGGTCTGGCCGAGTTCGCGCACGGATTGCGCAGGAAGGCGAGGATCTCGGCGCCGGAGCGGGAGTCGAGGTTGCCGGTGGGTTCGTCGGCGAAGATGATGTCCGGCCTTCCGGCGAGGGCGCGGGCGCAGGCGACGCGCTGCTGCTGGCCGCCGGAGAGCTGGGAGGGGCGGTGGCTGAGGCGGCCGGAGAGGCCGACGGTGTCGACGACGCGGTCGAGCCAGGCCTGGTCGACCTTGCGGCCGGCGATGTCCATGGGGAGGGTGATGTTCTCCAGGGCGGTGAGGGTGGGCAGGAGGTTGAAGGCCTGGAAGACGAAGCCGATGTGGTCGCGGCGCAGTTGGGTGAGCTGCTTGTCCTTGAGGCCGACGAGTTCGGTGTCGCCGATGGTGGTGGAGCCGGAGGAGACGGTGTCGAGGCCGGCCATGCAGTGCATGAGGGTGGACTTGCCGGAGCCGGAGGGGCCCATGATGGCGGTGAACTCGCCCTGGGGGAACACGACGCTGACGTCGTCGAGGGCGACGACGCGGGTCTCGCCCTCCCCGTAGACCTTGTTCAGGCCGGTGGCGCGGGCGGCCGCCCGCCCGGTGAGGACGGCGGTTGCGGGGAACGTCACGGGGACTCCAGGGGCGAATCGGCATTTCGTGCCGTTCCATCCTCCCAAGCCGTTCGAACGCGATGCGTATGCCCGGGAGGCGGACGACCCCCGCCGACCCGGCGGTGCGGCCGG
Organism: Kitasatospora sp. NPDC029312; assembly: GCF_055569215.1. NCBI lineage: Bacteria > Bacillati > Actinomycetota > Actinomycetes > Kitasatosporales > Streptomycetaceae > Kitasatospora > Kitasatospora sp. NPDC029312. The sequence continues at coordinate 88,672 of NZ_JBVHXY010000028.1, forward strand.
GGTCGTCTCCTTCTCAGGTATGACGGGTTCCCTGACGGGCTCGCTTCCGTGGTTCCCCGCCGGGCTGGGCGCCGGTGTCACTCCACCGCGACGCCGAAGGCGGTGGCCAGCCCGGCCAGACCGTTCGTCACCGCGCGGCCGGACGGGGTGAACCGCCAGCCTCCGTCGGCGCGCTGGAAGGACCCGAGGAGCATCGCGGACTCCGGGATGCCGCCGTTGGCGCCCGGCCACCTGGCCGGCCCGGCGGCGCCCGGTCCGTACGAGGCGGCCACGGACAGCCCGTACACCCGGCCGAGCGGCAGCGCCGGGTGCTCCTCCTCCTCGGTGGAGACGGCGACCACCACCTCGTCGACGGCGGCCGGGAGGCGGTGCAGCTCCGCGGCCAGCCGGGCCGACCGGGTCGGCTCGCCCGCCACCGACCGGGTCGGGTGCAGCCGGACGGTGCCGTCCGGGTCCTGCGGGTTGTTGAAGAACACGAAGTGCCCGTCGCTCAGCACCCGGCCCTTGGCGCACAGGAAGGCGGTGACGTCCAGCTCCACCGGGTCGCCTCCGGCGGTGCGGCTCTGCCAGCTGACCGTCAGCTCGCTCGCGGCGGCGCCCTCCCCGGCCTCGCCGCTCTGCCCGTTCTCCGCCGGTGCGGCCCCGCCCGTGCCGCTGCCCGTCCGGTCGCCCGAGCCCGAGCCCGAGCCCGAGCCGCCGCCCGTCCCGCCGCCGAGCCGGCCGCGCAGGCCTTGCTCGGCCAGCAGCTCGACCAGCTCCGGGCCGCTCACCAGGGTCAGCGGCTTGCCCTCGATGTAGCTGTACGAGCCGCGGCCGAAGCCCGCGGTGGTCACCAGGATGCCCTTGATCGCGCCGTGGTGGCGGACGGTGGACTCCAGGTCGCGCACGGCCGTCGGCGGGACGGTCTTCTTGTAGCGCTTGGCCTGGATCACGATCTTGCCGCCGGTCACCGGGTCGAGGTCCTCGGCGATCACGTCCACCCCGACGTCGCCGCTGCGGGCCGTGGTCATCACCCGGAAACCGCGCAGCCGGAACAGCTCGGCGATCAGCTCCTCGAACTCGATCGGGTCCATCTCGAAGAGGTCCGGCTCCTCCTCGCCGAAGTGCCCGGCCGAGGCGCCGCCGACCGACTCCGGCAGCCGGTCCGGCCTCACTTCGTCCAGCCGCTCGGGCCGCGCGGACAGCCTGCCGCCGAGCCCCAGGAAGCACTCCACCGGCGCCACCCGGTCCAGCGCCAGCTCGGCGAAAGCGGCCCGGCTCACCGTCAGCGTGGACAGGAAGCGCTCCGCCTCCCGGCCGGTCGCCGGGTCGATGCCGAGCACGAAGCCGTTCAGCACCACCGAGTCCAGCACGCCGCCCTGGTCCGCCCGGAACAGCTCCGCCGCCACCCGCAGCGCCGACTGCGCCAGCACCTCCCGGTACAGCGCCTTGCGCTCCGTCGCGGGGCGGGCCACCTCGGCCTCGCGGTCGTCCGTCTTCACGTACCGCACCCGGGAGGCGGCCGGCACCACGTCCGGACCGGGCAGCTCCCAGTTCACCACCAGCTGACGGCCCGACACGTCCCAGGCCGCCGCCAGCCGGTGTGGGAAGCCCTCCGGCCAGGCCGCCGAGGCGTACAGGCCGGCCGTGAAGTACTCCTGCACCGCCTCCGGCTCATCCGCCCGCAGCCGCCGCAACAACTCCTCGGTACGGGCCGCGCGTTCCTCCTCCTCGCGGCGGAAGCGCTCCGCCCAGGCCAGGTACTCCCGGTGGTACGCGGCCAGCCGGTGCTGCCGGTCCGCCTCCCGGGCCTGCGCGGCGTACCAGTCCTGCTCGAACCGGGCCCTGGCCTGGGCCAGGTACTGCTCGTACTGCCGGCGCACCCCGGCGTTGCGGGCCTGCACCGGATCCGGCGGCGGCACCTGGTACGCGGCGGAGGTCTGGTCGGGCATCGGCACCGGTTCGCCCAGCGGGCCGGGGTCGAACGGCGGCACCGGGCGCGGCGCCAGCAGAGCCTGCGGCCCGAAGCCCGGCGAGGCCAGCCCGGTCGCCAGCAGCCCGCGCAACTCCTGGACCCGGGCGTCCAGTTCGGCCGTCCGCCGGGCCGCTTCCGCCTCCCGCGACTGCTGGTACGCACGCTGCGCCTCCCGCTCGTTGCGGGCGGCCGCCCGCTGCGCCTCGCGCTGCTCGCGCTCGCGCCGGCGCAACTCCGTCTCCTCGGCGCGCCAACGGGCCTCCTCGCGGCGCTGCTGCTGCCGCTGCGCCTCCGCCCAGATCGCCAGCACGCCGCTGTTCCGCCGCCCCGCCACGTCCACCCCTTCGCGCTCCGCACCGATCCGGCCGCCCGCGCCACCTCCGGCGACACCGCGGACCGCGCCCGCCACAATAGAACGTGGACACCCCACCCGGCCAAGCACCCGCGAGCTGCGGGCTGCCACGCCCGCGCCGCAGGGCCGGATCGGCGGCCGACCCGCCCGGCTCCCCGTGGTCTTCCGGGGCCGGTCCCGCCGTTGTCAGTGGCGGCAGGTAGCCTCACCGGATCGAGACCGGACCGAAGACCGGACCGAAGACCGGACCGACGTACTCCAGGGAGGGATGCCCGTGACGATCCCCGCACCGCAGCACCCGGAGCGCCCCGGCGGCTGGGTCTCCACCGGCCTGAGCTGGCACGACGGCCGCGCCCTGCTCGGTGCCGCCCGCGGTACCCAGGTGCACGAACGCGCCGTGGCGCCGGGTACGGAGGTCGGCTGGCTGCTCGGCGGCCCGCGCCGCTGCGTCGGCGCCTGGCTGGCCGGCGCGACGGAGCGCACGCCCTGCCCGCACCACGCGGTGATCGACCCGGACGGCGGCGCCACGCAGTGCCCCGCCTGCCAGAGCGTGGACCGAGGCCTGGCCCTGGCCCGGGACCAGATCCTCGACGACGGCCGCACCTACCTGCTCTACCTCGCCTGGTTCGGCGAGGGCCTGCTGAAGGTCGGCCTGACCGCCGAGCAGCGCGGCGACAGCCGACTGCTCGAACAGGGAGCGCTGGCCTACGCGTTCACCGCACGCGGCGGCCTGCCCGCGATCCGCCGCGCCGAACTCACCGTCGCAGCCTCGGGGATGGCCCGCGAGCGGTTCAAGTCCCGGATCAAGACGGACCACTGGTGGGCGCACGGCGACGCCCCGCACCGCCGTACGGTGCTCACCGAGGCCCGCGCCCGGGCGCACCGGATGCTGGACGGCCACGCGCTGGAACTGCTCGCCGACCGCCCGGTGGTGGACCACGTCGAGCGCTTCGGCCTGAGCGCGGGCGCTCCCGAGGCCTACCGGGAGATCACCGGGCTCTCCGCGGGAGCGGTGGTCGCCGGCAAGCTGCGCCCGGCGGTCGGGCGGCACCTCTTCCTCGACCAGCCGGACGGTTCCGGCCCGCTGCTGCTGGACACCCGCCGACTCACCGGCTGGACGCTCACGCCCGTCACTGGCCGCGGCTCTACCGGCCTGACCCTGGAGGAGCGAGTCCGCCCGCCGGAGCCGGACACCCAGGAGGCGCTGTTCTGACCGATGCCCGGCTCGACGCCCGGCCCGATGCGCTGAGCCGAGGTCAGTTCAGCTTGCTGCGCATCCCGCCGGGCCCCGAGCGAGCCCGGCGCGACAGCGGCGGACGGGACGGGCGGACGTCGCCGCGTCCGGGGGTCGGCTCAGCGGGCTCGGCGGCCCGCCGGGCGAGGGCGGCCCGGGCGGCGGCCAGCGCGATCCGGGCGAGCAGCGGGTCCTCCCGCTCGCCCGCCGCGTGCTTGGCCATCTGGCAGGAGGAGCACCAGACCGGCGACGCCGGCCCGTCCGGGTAAGCCATGCCCTCTGGCGGCAGGTAGTGCCCACCGCACTCGACGCATTCGAAGACCAACCTCATCCGACGATCACCGTCCCGGAGCCGTGGCACCGACCGCAGGGTGACCAGAAGGTGTGGATCCTGGGCACCATGCTTCCTTCCTCGTCCAGTTCGACCGTTGCCTCGGTCTTCTGGGTCCCGCCGGACCCGCCGCAGCCGGAGCAGGACTGAACCTGGGGCATATGCCGTCCTTCCGTAGCGGAGCACCACCGTAGCGCGATTTCGCGCGCGGCAGCACCGCTCCTCGCGATCCACCACCCGTACGGGGAGCGTGAGATGCCCGCGTGCGCTCCGTCCGGAACGGTGTCGGCCCCTCGCACGAGCACCTGTGCGAGGGGCCGACCGATCGGGGGCGGGTGGACGTCAGCCGCGGGCGGCCCGCAGGAACTCGCGGTTCATCGCCGCGATGCTGGGCAGCGGGATGCCCTTGGGGCAGGCGGTGGCGCACTCCCCGGTGTTCGTGCAGCCGCCGAAGCCCTCGGCGTCCATCGCCGCGACCATGTTCCGCACCCGGGCGCCGCGTTCGGGCGCGCCCTGGGGCAGCACGTTGAGGTGCACGACCTTGGCGGAGGTGAACAGCATCGCCGAGCCGTTCGGGCAGGCGGCCACGCAGGCGCCGCAGCCGATGCACTCGGCGTGCTCGAAGGCGGTGTCCGCGGCCTCCTTGGGCACGGGCGTGGCGTGCGCCTCGGGGGCGCTGCCGGTGGGCGCGGTGATGTAGCCGCCGGAGCCGATGATCCGGTCGAAGGCCGAGCGGTCCACCACCAGGTCCTTGACCACCGGGAAGGCCGCCGCCCGCCAGGGCTCGACGTCGATGGTGTCGCCGTCCTCGAAGTGCCGCATGTGCAGTTGGCAGGTGGTGGTCCGCTCGGGGCCGTGCGCCTGGCCGTTGATGACCATGCCGCAGGCGCCGCAGATGCCCTCGCGGCAGTCGTGGTCGAAGGCGACCGGCTGGTCGCCGCGGGTGATCAGTTCCTCGTTGAGGGTGTCGAGCATCTCCAGGAAGGACATGTCGGGGCTGATCCCGCTGACCTGGTAGGTGGTCATCGACCCGGGCGCGTCCGGGCCCGCCTGGCGCCAGATGCGCAGGGTGAGGTTCATGCGTAGCTCCGCTGGGTGGGGTGGACGTACTCGAAGTCGAGCGCCTCGCGGTGGAGGACGGGTGCCTCGCCGGTGCCGGTGAACTCCCAGGCGGCGGCGTAGGAGTACTCCTCGTCGCGCCGGGCGGCCTCGCCCTCGGGCGTCTGGCTCTCGGTGCGGAAGTGGCCGCCGCAGGACTCGGCGCGGTGCAGCGCGTCCAGGCACATCAGCTCGGCCAGCTCGAAGTAGTCGACCAGCCGGTTGGCCTTCTCCAGCGACTGGTTGAGCTCCGCTCCGGTGCCGGGCACCTTGATCCGGCGCCAGAACTCCTCGCGCAGCTGCGGGATCCGCGCCAGCGCCCGCTTCAGCCCGGCCTCGGAGCGGGCCATCCCGCACTCGTCCCAGAGGAGTTCGCCGAGTTCGCGGTGGAAGGAGTCGGGGGTGCGGTCGCCGTCGACGGACAGGATCAGGTTGAGCCGGTCCTCGACCTCCGCCTCGGTCTCGGTGAGCACCGGGTGGTCGGCGGGCAGGGCGGTCGGCTGGTGGCGGGCGAGGTAGTCGTTGAGGGTGGGCGGCAGCACGAAGTAGCCGTCGGCGAGGCCCTGCATCAGGGCGCTGGCGCCGAGCCGGTTGGCGCCGTGGTCGGAGAAGTTGGCCTCGCCGATCGCGAACAGGCCCGGGATGCTGGTCTGCAGGTCGTAGTCGACCCAGAGCCCGCCCATCGTGTAGTGGATCGCGGGGTAGATCCGCATCGGCACCCGGTACGGGTCCTCCGCGGTGATCCGCTCGTACATCTCGAAGAGATTGCCGTACTTGGCCTCGACGGCGTCCCGGCCCAGCCGGCGGATGGCGTCCGAGAAGTCGAGGTACACACCTTGGCCGCCGGGGCCGACGCCGCGGCCCTCGTCGCAGACGTTCTTGGCGGCCCGCGAGGCGATGTCGCGCGGCACCAGGTTGCCGAAGGAGGGGTAGATCCGTTCCAGGTAGTAGTCCCGCTCGTCCTCGGGGATCTCGGCCGGCGGCCGGGTGTCGCCCTGGGCCTTGGGCACCCAGATCCGGCCGTCGTTGCGCAGCGACTCGCTCATCAGGGTGAGCTTGGACTGGTGCTCGCCGGAGCGCGGGATGCAGGTCGGGTGGATCTGGGTGAAGCACGGGTTGGCGAAGTAGGCGCCGCGCCGGTGGGCCCGCCAGATGGCGGTGGCGTTGGAGTTCTTGGCGTTGGTGGAGAGGTAGAAGACGTTGCCGTAGCCGCCGGTGGCGAGCACCACGGCGTCCGCGGTGTGGCTGGTGATCCGGCCGGTGACCAGGTCGCGGGCGACGATGCCGCGGGCCCGGCCGTCGACCACCAGCAGGTCGAGCATCTCGGTGCGCGGGTGGATCTCCACGTTCCCGGCGGCGATCTGCCGGGAGAGCGCCTGGTAGGCGCCGAGCAGCAGCTGCTGGCCGGTCTGGCCGCGGGCGTAGAAGGTCCGGGAGACCTGCACGCCGCCGAAGGAGCGGGTGTCCAGCAGTCCGCCGTACTCGCGGGCGAAGGGCACGCCCTGGGCCACGCACTGGTCGATGATCTCCACCGACACCTGGGCGAGCCGGTGCACGTTGGACTCGCGGGCGCGGAAGTCGCCGCCCTTGACGGTGTCGTAGAACAGCCGGCGGATCGAGTCGCCGTCGTTGCGGTAGTTCTTGGCCGCGTTGATGCCGCCCTGGGCGGCGATCGAGTGAGCCCGGCGCGGGGAGTCCTGGAAGCAGAACTGGACGACGTGGTAGCCCTGTTCGGCGAGGGTGGCGCCGGCCGCGCCGCCGGCCAGGCCGGTGCCGACCACGATCACGGTGTGCTTGCGCCGGTTCGCCGGGTTGACGAGCTTGGCGTCGAACCGCCGCTGGTCCCAGCGCTGCTCGATCGGGCCGTCGGGCGCCTTGGTGTCGGCGATCGGCTCGCCGACGGTGTACTCCAGGTAGCTCACTTCACCACTCCGAACATCACGGCCACGGGGACGGACAGGAAGCCGGCCGTCAGCGCCAGCGCCAGGCCGTTGGCGGCCAGCTTCAGCACCTTGTCGCGGCGGGCGTTGTTGGCGCCGAGCGTCTGCGCGGCGCTCCAGAAGCCGTGCCGGATGTGGAGGCCCAGCGCCAGCATCGCGACGATGTAGATCACGTCGCTGTACCAGCGGCCGAAGGTGCCCACGACGTTCTGGTAGACGTGCCCGTGCTCGGCGACGGGGTTCACCGTCAGCGTGGTGAGGTCGAGGATGTGCCAGACGATGAACAGCCCGAGGATCACCCCGCCCCAGCGCATGGTCCGGGTCGCGTAGCTGGCGCGCCGGCGCTGGTGCACGTACTTGCTGGGCCGGGCGGCCAGGTCGCGGCGGCTGAGCTGGTACGCGGACACGCCGTGCAGCACCACGGCGGCGACCAGGCCGAGCCGGGCGATCCACAGGAACCACTCGTGGCCCAGGAACGGCTGGCCGATGGTGCGCAGCCAGGCGGCGTAGCCGTTGATGTCGTCGGGGCCGAAGAAGACCTTGAGGTTGCCCAGCATGTGCGCGACCAGGTACAGCAGCATGACCAGTCCGGTGACGGCCATGACCGCCTTCTTGCCGACGGTCGACCGCCACAGGGTCGCCAGGGTGGACGGATGCCGGCCCGTCCGCGTCGCGGTTGTCATGTCGGCAACGGTAGGGACGGTCACCGGGGTGCGTCCAAGACATGATGCGGCTGGTGACGATAGTCGGGGCCTATCGATGCGGCTTAACCTGGTCGTGTGCAGCTCCAGCAACTCCGCTACTTCCTCGCGGTCGCCGAGACCCGCCACTTCACCCGGGCGGCCGAGGCCGCGCACGTGGCGCAGCCCTCGCTGTCCCAGCAGATCCGGGCACTGGAGCGGGAGTTGGGCGCCGAGCTGTTCCACCGCACCCGTGGCAACATCGCGCTCACCGACGCCGGGGACGCCCTGCTGCCGCTGGCCCGGCGCATCCTCGCGGACACCGAGAGCGCCCGCCTCGCCGTCCAGGAGACGGTGCAGCTGCGCCGCGGCCGGGTGCGGCTGGGCGCGCCGCCGAGCCTGTGCACCAGCCTGGTGCCGGATGTGCTGCGGGCGTTCCGGGACCGCTACCCGGGGGTGGCGCTGGGGGTGCGCGAGGGCGGCTCGCGCGACCTGGTGCGCTGGCTGGCGGCGGGGGAGCTGGACCTCGCGCTGATCATCACCCCGCCGAGCGGGGAGGCGGCGCCCGCCCCCGCCGTCACCGAGCTGCTCCACGAGGAGCTGGTGCTGGTCTCCGCCGCCGGGCCCGCCCGGCGCACGGTGCGGGTGGCGGAGCTGGAGGGGCGGCCGCTGGTGATGTTCCGGGAGGGCTACGACCTGCGCGAGGCGACCATCGCGGCCTGCCGGGCGGCCGGGTTCGAGCCGGAGTTCGCGGTGGAGGGCGGTGAGATGGACGCGGTGCTGGGGTTCGTCCGGGCCGGCCTCGGCCCGGCGGTGCTGCCCGGCATGGTGGCGGCCCGCTCGGGCCTGTCCGTGACCCCGTTCGCCGGGCCGGGCCTGGGCCGCACCATCGCCGTGGCGCACGGCCACGAGGTGCCGCTCACCCGCGCCGCCGAGGCGCTGCACGACACCCTGCTGGCGCACCTGCGCGACGCCGCCCGGGCCGGCGAACTGCCGCCGGGCACGCGGCTGCTGCTCTGACGACGGCCACTGACGACGGGAAGGGGCCGCCCCCGGCGGGGACGGCCCTTCGCCGAGCGGACGAGCGGGCGAGCGGGCGCGTCAGGCCGGCAGCACGGCCTCGATCGCGGCGGTCAGCTCCGGCGACTCCGGCTCGACGCGCGGGCGCAGTCGCGCGACGACGGTGCCGTCCGGCGAGATCAGGAACTTCTCGAAGTTCCAGCTGACGTCCCCGGCCTGCCCCTCGGCGTCGGCCACCTCGGTCAGCTGCCGGTAGAGCGGGTGGCGGTCCTCGCCGTTGACGTCGATCTTCTCGAACAGCGGGAAGGTCACGCCGTAGGTGGTGGAGCAGAAGCTCTGGATCTCCTCGGCGCTGCCCGGCTCCTGCCCGGCGAACTGGTTGCACGGGAAGCCCAGCACGGTGAAACCGCGCCCGGCGTAGCGCTTCTGGAGGTTCTCCAGGCCGGTGTACTGCGGGGTCAGCCCGCACTTGGAGGCGACGTTGACGATCAGCAGCGCCTTGCCCTTGTAGTCCGCCAGCGAGGCGGGCTCGCCGGCCAGGGTGCGCAGCGGGATGTCGTACAGGCTCACGGTGGTGGTCCTTTCGGCAGCGTGGCAGAGGAAGTCGTCCGGGCACACGGTAGCGGCCCCGGACGGCTCAACCGCGCCGGCGCCGCCGGTGTTCCGCCTGCGCGGGGGCGTACGGAGCGGCTCGTACGCCCCCGCGCACCGCCCGCGTCAGAGCGCCAGCGGCCTGATCGCGGTCGGTGCGTGCTCGGGGAGCGTGGCGAGCTCCTCGAACTCGTTGACCTTGTCGATGTCGGCGGCGGCCATCGAGATGTTGGTGACCCGCTCCAGGATGGCTTCGACCACGACCGGGACGCGGAACTCGGCCGCCAGCTTCTTGGCCTCCTCGAAGGCGGGCAGCAGCCCCTCCGGCTCGGTGACCCGGATCGCCTTGCAGCCCAGGCCCTCGACGACCTTGACGTGGTCCACGCCGTAGACGCCCAGCTCGGGGGAGTTGACGTTCTCGAACTCCAGGTTGACCTGGAAGTCGATGTCGAAGTTGCGCTGCGCCTGGCGGATCAGGCCCAGGTAGGAGTTGTTCACCAGGACGTGGACGTACGGGATCCGGTGCTGGGCGCCGACCGCCAGCTCCTCGATCATGAACTGGAAGTCGTAGTCGCCGGAGAGCGCGACGATCTGGCCCTCGGGGTCGGCGGTGGCGACGCCGAGCGCGGCCGGGATGGTCCAGCCGAGCGGGCCGGCCTGGCCGCAGTTGATCCAGTGGCGCGGCTTGTAGACGTGGAGCATCTGCGCGCCGGCGATCTGGGAGAGCCCGATGGTGGTGACGTAGCGGGTCTCCGGGCCGAAGGCGCGGTTCATCTCCTCGTACACGCGCTGCGGCTTGAGCGGCACGTTGTCGAAGTGGGTGCGGCGCTGCAGCCGGGCCTTGCGCTCCTGGGTGGAGGCGGCCCACGCGCTGCGGTCCTTCAACCGGCCGTCGGCCTTGAGCTCCTTGGCGACCTGGACGAACAGCTCCAGGGCGGCCTTGGCGTCGGAGGCGATGCCGAGGGCGGGGGCGAAGATCTTGCCGATCTGGGTGGGCTCGACGTCGACGTGGACGAACGTGCGGCCCGCGGTGTAGACGTCCAGGCCGCCGGTGTGGCGGTTGGCCCAGCGGTTGCCGATGCCGAGGACGAAGTCGGAGGCGAGGAAGTTCTCGTTCCCGTAGCGGTGCGAGGTCTGCAGGCCGACCATGCCGGCGTTCAGCTCGTGGTCGTCGGGGACGATGCCCCAGCCCATCAGGGTCGGGACGACGGGGACGCCGGTCAGCTCGGCGAACTCCAGCAGCAGCTCGGAGGCGTCGGCGTTGATGACGCCGCCGCCGGCGACGATCAGCGGGCGCTCGGCCTCCTGAAGCAGCGCGATGGCCTTCTCGATCTGGATCCGGTTGGCGGTCGGCTTGTAGACCGGCAGCGGCTGGTAGGCCTCCGGGTCGAAGTCGATCTCGGTCAGCTGGACGTCGATCGGCAGGTCGATCAGGACCGGGCCGGGGCGGCCGGAGCGCATCAGGTGGAAGGCCTGCTGGAACACGCCGGGGACCTGCGCGGCCTCCAGGACGGTGGTGGCGGCCTTGGTGACGGGCTTGGCGATCGAGGCGATGTCGACGGCCTGGAAGTCCTCCTTGTGCAGCCGGGCGACGGGCGCCTGGCCGGTGATGCACAGGATCGGGATGGAGTCGGCGATGGCCGAGTACAGGCCGGTGATCATGTCGGTGCCGGCCGGGCCCGAGGTGCCGATGCACACGCCGATGTTGCCGGCCTTGGCGCGGGTGTAGCCCTCGGCCATGTGGGAGGCGCCCTCGACGTGCCGGGCCAGGGTGTGTCGGATGCCGCCGGAGGCCTTGAGCGCGGCGTAGAAGGGGTTGATGGCGGCGCCCGGCACGCCGAAGGCGACCTCAACGCCTTCGAGCTTGAGGATCTCCACGGCCGCGCGGGCGGCTGTCATACGAGGCATCGGGTCTCTCCTGCGTCGGCCCGCAGTGGCTCGGAGGGCTCATCTCCTGAATTCCACCATACGGAAGAACGGTTTCTGTATGTGGAAGCACGGTAGAGTCGGGCCCGTCGGGGCGTCAAGAGGAGTTTCAACAGAATGTGGAAGCCGGGCTCGGTCGCCCCGGACGTGGGCGCTCTGTCCTGGGGCTCCGCCCGCTCGCCGCGCCGGCCGCCGTCCCGGTGCGGCCGCCGCTGCCTCCGGCGGGCCGGCGGCGGGTCCGTCTAGCCTGGTGGGGGGGGGGGGGGGGGTGGGGGGGGGGCGAAGAGGCGGTGGCACAAAGGACGGGAAGAAGGAGTCGCAGCCCTCTCTGTTGGCCCCCTAGGGGTGAGGGAGGGGAGG
>NZ_JBVHXY010000028.1:100167-104995 GCF_055569215.1 Kitasatospora sp. NPDC029312
CTCGCCGCGCTACCCTCTGTTCGTGTGTTCCCGCCGCTACCTCTCGGGGTCGGGCTGTAGGCCCCTTGAGTCTGCCCGCCGGTCCGGGAGTTCCCGGACCGGCGACCAGTGCCGTCGACGCAAGGAGTGCAGAGCCGTGATCGCAGCCTTTTCGGTGACCCCGCTGGGGATCGGCGAGGACGTGGGGGAGGCGGTGGCCGCCGCCGTCCGGGTGGTCCGCGCGAGTGGGCTGCCCAACCGGACGGACGCCATGTTCACCAGCGTCGAGGGCGAGTGGGACGAGGTGATGCCGGTGATCCGGGAGGCGATCGAGGCGGTGAAGGCCTACAGCGGCCGGGTGAGCACGGTCATCAAGATCGACGACCGGGCCGGGGTCACCGACGGTCTCACCGCCAAGGTCGCCTCGGTCGAACGGCACCTGGCCGGAAGCTGACCCTCAGCCCGTGGAGGTCGGCTGGGCGGCCGGTTCGGCCGTCCGGGCCTCCGGCCCGCGGGCGGTGAACAGCCGGTCCAGGGCGTACGGGCCGGAGCCGAGCGCCGCGATGGCCAGGAAGGCCCAGCAGAACAGCACCGAGGGCTCGCCGCCGTTCTGCAGCGGCAGCAGTGCGTGCTCCTGGTGGACGGTGAAGTAGGCGTACGCCATCGAGCCGGAGCAGAGCAGGGCGGCCGCCCTGGTGCCGAGGCCGAGCAGCACCAGGGCGCCGCCGACCAGCTGGATCAGTGCGGCCCACCAGCCGGGCCACTGGCCGAGCGGGAGGGCGCCACCGCCCTTCGTGCCGCCGAGGACGCCGAAGAGCGAGGCGGCGCCGTGGCAGGCGAAGAGCAGGCCGATGACGGCGCGGAAGGCCGCCAGGACGTAGGGGCGGGCGGCGTCGGCCGCCTGGCGGGAGCTTGCGGGGAACTGTGCGGTCATGCGGGAACGCCTCTTGTGGGGAAAGAAGGGGGCAAGGGGCGGTAAAGCTAGCCTTCGCCCGGTCGGCCGGGCAACGCTCCGTCAGACGGCTGTCAACAAGTGGCCAGTCGCCTTTCTTGACCGTTCGGTCCAGTACGGGCAGGCTACAGCGTCTCGCCGACCTGGTCCTGGACGGCGGCGTCTCCGCCTGAGCCGTGGTGGCCTCAACCGCCCCGTGCGCAGGCGCGGTTGAGGCCACCGTGCGTCCAGCCGCCGCAGTGCCGCTCCGCTCCCGAGTCGTCGGGCACGTCCTCCGGGGCGGACCGGCCGAATCTGACGCGAACGCGTAAGTCCGAGGACACCCGTCGATCACCCCGGGGTTCCCGCGCCGTCGTTCGGGCAGGACACGGTTTCGGCCGGAACCGACACACGAAAGGCGGACGCGCGACCCATGCCGACCGCACCGCACACCGCGCCCCCGCCGGGACGCCGCCCACCACCCCATCGGGCAGCGCGCTGGGGCGAACACGGGCTCGCCCGGGCCTTCCTGCTGCCCTCCCTGGTGGTGTTCGCCCTCTTCATCGGCTACCCCCTGGGCCGCACCGTCTACCTGAGCGGGCACGCCAACGACCTCTTCGGCGCGCCCTCCCGCTACGTCGGGCTGAAGCACTACACCGACCTCCTCGGCTCGGCCGACTTCGGCCGGACGCTGGTCACCACGGCGCTGTTCACCCTGCTCACCGTGGTGCCTGGAGTGCTGGGCGCGCTCGTGCTGGTGCTGCTGCTGGAGAACCGGATCCGCGGTGTACGGCTGCTCCGCTCCGCCTTCGCGCTGCCCTTCGCCTTCTCGGTGGCCAGCGCCTCGGTGGTCTTCGCGGTGTTCTTCAACCCCGCCAGCGGGGTGCTCAACGGCCTGCTCTCACACGTCGGCCTCGGCCCGGTCGGCTGGCTCACCGACTCCCGCTACGCGCTGGTCTCGGTGGCCGTCACCACGGTCTGGATGAACCTCGGCTACAACGTGCTGGTGCTCTCCGCCGGCATCGGCTCGATCCCGGGCGAGGTCGTCGAGGCGGCCCGCATCGACGGCGCCTCCGGCCTGCGGCTGGCCCGCTCGATCACCGTCCCGATGCTCGGGCCGAACCTCTTCTTCCTGACGGTGGTCTCCACCGTCCACGCACTGCAGAGTTTCGGCCAGATCCACATCCTCACCAAGGGCGGCCCGGACGGCTCCACCCGGACCCTCGTCTACTCCGTCTACGAGAAGGCCTTCGCCTACAACTCCAGCGACTTCGGCACGGCCAGCGCCCAGGCCGTCGTGCTGCTCGTGGTCGTCCTCGCCTGCACGGCCGTCCAGTTCGGCGTCCTGGAGCGGAAGGTGCACTACGCATGACCACCCTCGCCACGGAAACCGGCGCCGGCGCCGAGCCCGAAGCCGACGCGCCCCGCCCCCGCAGCCGCCCGCGCGCCCGGGTGTTCGCCGGGCGCTCCCCGCGCGACCTGCTCGGCCGCGCCGCCGTCTACCTGCTGCTCGCCGCCGCCCTCGTCACCGTGGCCTTCCCGGTGTACTACGCGATCGTCGGCGCCTTCATGGATCCGGCCGAACTGTCGTCCTACCCGCCGGCCTTGGTGCCGCACTCGATCACCGGCCGGAACTTCTCCGGCGCCGTGGACACCATCCCGCTGGCCCGGCAGTACGCCAACTCGGCGATCACGGCCACCGCCATCACCCTCGCCCAGCTGTTCACCTCGATCCTGGCCGCGTACGCCTTCGTGTTCCTGCCGCTGAAGGCGCGGGCCGTGGTGTTCGGGGTGTTCCTGGCGACGCTGATGGTCCCGTGGGAGGCCATCATCATCCCCAACTACCTGACGCTGTCGGACTGGGGCCTCGGCAACACCTACTTCGGTCTGGTGCTGCCCTTCCTCGCCTCCGGCTTCGGCACCTTCATGCTGCGCCAGTCCTTCCGGCAGCTGCCCGGCGAACTGCGCGACGCCGCCCGGATCGACGGCGCCGGGCACTGGCGCTTCCTGTGGCGGATCGTCGTCCCGTTGAACAAGCCGGCCCTGGCCGCGCTGTCGGTCTACGTCTTCCTGTCCGCCTGGAACCAGTACTTCTGGCCACTCATCATCACCCGCACCGCGAACATGCAGACCCTGCAGATCGGCCTCACCTCGCTGCGGGACTCCGAGATGGCCGACCCCGGTCTGATCCTGGCCGGCGTCGTGCTCTCGCTGCTGCCCACCCTCGCCCTGGTGGTCTTCGGCCAGCGCTTCATCGTCCGCGGCCTCACCGCGGGTGCCGTCCGCTGACCCGCCCCGCCGCTGACCCGTCCCGCGGCCGACCGCCCCGCCGTCGGCTCGCCGTCCCGCCCTCCGCTGGACCGTCCGTCCCGCTTCCGGAAAGAGAGAACCCTCGTGAAGAAGAGTGCCCGCGCGCTCGCGGCCCTGCTGGTGGCCGGCCTGTCCCTGACCGCCTGCAGCTCCTCCGGCTCCGGCTCGGGCGGCTCCGCCGACGCCGCCGCCCCCGGCGCCCAGGCGCTCGACCAGGCTTCGGGCGTCACCACCGTCGAGTTCTGGCACTCGATGACCGGTAAGAACGCCGAGGTGCTGAACGGACTGGTCAGCCAGTTCAACGCGGCGCACCAGGGACGGATCGAGGTCAAGGCCCAGTTCCAGGGCAAGTACGACGAACTGGTCGCCAAGTACAAGGCCTCGGTGCAGCAGAAGGGCACCCCCGCCCTGGTGCAGGTCTACGACATCGGCACCCGCTTCATGATCGACTCCAAGCAGACCGTCCCCGCCCAGGCCTTCGCGGACAAGGACGGCTACTCGCTGGACGACCTCGACCCCAACATCCGCAACTACTACTCGGCCGGCGGCAAGCTGGTCTCGATGCCGTTCAACTCCTCGATGCCGCTGCTCTACTTGAACACCGACGCCTTCAAGGAGGCCGGGCTCGACCCGGCGCAGCCGCCCCGGACGCTCGACGAACTGGCCGAGACGGCCAAGAAGCTGACCAGGAAGGACGCCGACGGCAAGACCGTCCGCTACGGCTTCGGCGCCGCGATCTACGGCTGGTTCGTCGAGGAACTGCTCGCCGAGTCCGGCACGATGTACTGCGACAAGGACAACGGCCGCAGCGACAAGGCGGGCAAGGTCGTGTTCGACTCCGCTCAGGGCGCCCAGATCGTCCAGTGGTGGGCCGACCTCGTCAAGGGCGGGTACGCGGCCAACACCGGCCGGGTCACCGACGACGCCCAGGCCGCCTTCAAGGCCGGCACGGTCGCGATGCACCTGGAGTCCACCGGTGTGCTGCGCGGCTACACCGAGGCCGCGAAGTTCGGCGTCGGCACCGCGGCGTTCCCCAAGGCCACCGCCGGCGACCAAGGCGGCCCGGTGATCGGCGGCGCCTCGCTGTGGATCAGCGGCCCCGGCCACTCGGACGCCGAGAAGCGCGCCGCCTGGGAGTTCGAGAAGTTCCTCACCGCCCCCGAGCAGCAGGCCGCCTGGCACACCGGCACCGGCTACTTCCCGGTCAACCGGAAGTCCCTGGACGACCCCAAGGACAAGGAGTGGGTGGCCAAGTACCCGCAGTTCCAGACCGCCATCGACCAGCTGAAGGCCACCAAGCCCACTCCGGCCACCGCGGGTTGCCTGCTCGGCGTGATGCCGCAGGCCCGCAAGGGCGTGGAGACCGCCATCGAGCAGACGATCGCCGGCAGCAAGACCGCCCAGCAGGCGCTCGCGGACGCGGCCAAGGAACTCCAGCCCGCTATCGAGAGTTACAACAGCTCGGTCGGCTGACCGGTTCGAGCGTCCAGGGGGGGGGGGGCCGGGGGGCCGCCCCCCCCTCCTCCCCCGGGCCAAATGTCCTCCGCGGGAAGGAACCCCCCGTCCCCCGGCAACGAAAAAAGGGACGCGAACTTGTCCAGGGAGAGG
>NZ_JBVHXY010000029.1:0-81945 GCF_055569215.1 Kitasatospora sp. NPDC029312
AGTACCCCCCCCCCCGCCCCCCCCCCTCCCCCCCCCCCCCCCCCCCCCCCCCCCCCCCCCCCCCCCCCCCCCCCCCCCCCTGCGGTGCTGTGGCCCCGCTCCGAGGGGAGCGGGGCCTTCCACCGGCCCCGAGACCGCGTCGTGCGCGGCTGAGTCCGCGGCCGTGCCCCCGAGTAGGACGGCTGCGAGGACGGCAGGGGGTTCGGCCCCGCCGACAGCGGGGCTGGACCGCCTCCGGGCGGGTCAGCTTTCGGCGAGGATGTGGGACAGCTCCCGGTCGAGGTCGAAGTGACGGTGTTCGGTGCCGGGGGGCACCGCGGCGTCCGTCCGCTTGAGGAACGACTCAAGCGCCCGGGCCGGGGCCTCCAGCAGGGCTTCTCCTTCCGGAGAGCTCAGTGCGATGCAGACCACCCCTTGCCCGTGGCTGCGCGACGGCCACACCCGGACGTCTCCGGTACCGGTGGGTCGGTGCAGCCCCTCCGCGAGGAGATCTCGGGCGAACACCCACTCCACGGTCTCGTCGGCGCCCGTGTGGAACGTGGCGTGTACGGCGTAGGGGTCGGCGGTGTCGTAGCGAAGGCCCGCGGGGACGGGCAGTGAGGACTCGCTGGACACGATGAGGCGCAGGTGCAGCTCGCAGCTGACCGTGGTGTTCATAAGCGCCATGGCCTTTCGCTCAGTGTGCGCTCGGGGAATCGCACGTCGGCGAACGGACCATCCCACCCCTACGACCGATGTAAACCCCGCTGTCCTGATTCCGGCGCGAGTCGTACCCCTTACGGCGCATTGCGGAATCGGCCCGGAGTACCCGCCCGGGGCATTACCGGCGGTTCTTCTCGGGGTTTCCCGATCGGCGTGTACTGCGCGTGTCCGGGGGCCCGGCCGGGGCGGGAACAGGGGAGCGGGTGATGTGGTCAGGTCCGACGAGTCGGCCGTGCGGTCGGGGCCCGGGAGGCGGGCCCGTCCCGGGCCTGCCCTGCCCCGGCCGGGCGTACGGCGGCCGGGGCGTCCGGGGTGGGCCCCGCGCCGGGAGGGTGTTCGGAGCACCCTCCGGGATGCGGTAATGTTTTCCCTGCACCCGGGCGATTAGCTCAGCGGGAGAGCACTTCGTTCACACCGAAGGGGTCACTGGTTCGATCCCAGTATCGCCCACCGGAATGCATTGTGATATGTGAGGCCCAGCCGATTTTTCGGCTGGGCCTCACATGTATTTCCGGGAATCCACCCGAAGCGCCGTCAGTAATCCGACTGAGGCCCAGTCACCTTCCGCGCGGAGCGCGAGTTCTGCGGATGCGGGGGCCGCAGCCCGGACGGAGCGAGTTGTACGACCGCCCCCGGCCGGTGCTACAGTTCTTCTCGTTGCCCGGGCGATTAGCTCAGCGGGAGAGCACTTCGTTCACACCGAAGGGGTCACTGGTTCGATCCCAGTATCGCCCACCGGACAGCACGCAGGCCCTGACCAGGAAACCGGTCGGGGCCTGCGGCGCGTTCGAGGGGAATCCGCCGGCTATGCCGCCGCCTCGCAGCCGTGACCGGGTTCCAGCCGGCGACCGCAGCCGCACCGGGCCGGCCGCAGCGGCCAGGAGAGATCCACTCGCTCCGGCGTTCCCGAGCGGTCGAACCAGCTCTGCAGCCCCCGCGCCTGCGCCGCGTGCCAGATCTCCTGCCGCAGGTGCAGCTCCGCCGCCGTCAGCCCGCCCAGGGCCGCCGGGTAGCGGGCGCCTATTCGCCGGGTCAGCGAGAGCGCCGCCCTCGCGTCCGCCGCCGCGTCGTGCGCCCCGGTCAGGTCGACCCCGTAGTGGGCGCACAGGTCGGTCAGCGTCCGGCGGCCCTTGCGGTAGCGGTCCACGTGCTTGTCCAGCACCCGCGGATCGAGCACCACCAGCCCGGCGCCGTCCAGGCCGCCGGTCAGCGTCAGCCCGTGGTGCCGGCGCAACTCCCGGTCCATCAGCGTCAGATCGTACGGCGCGTTCATCACCACCACCGGGAGCCCGGCCCGCGCCTGGGCCGCCAGGGCGCGGGTGACCTCCGCCACCACGGTGCGGGCCGGCCGGCCGTGCGTCCGGACCTGCTCGTCGGTGATGCCGTGCACCGCGCGGGCGCCGTCCGGGATCGGCACGCCCGGATCGGCGAGCCAGGTGGTGGTCCGCGCCGGTGCGCCCGGGGCGAGTTGGACGACCAGCGCGGCCGAGACGATCCGATCGGTCTCGACGTCCACGCCGGTGGTCTCGGTGTCGAAGGAGGCGAGCGGGCCGGTGTACCAGTGCTGCTGCATGACTGCCCCTCAGGCGTGCGTTCCGCGCCGGGGTGATACCCGGTTCTGACGCCCGCTCAACCCGTTTGGCCCAGCTCGGACCGGGGATCCTGCCCACGGGCGTCCCGTCCGGTTCCGGGCGGGCCCTGAGCCGGGGAGGGCGCGGGGCATGGCACTGACACAGCCGCAGCCCGAGGAGGCGGCCGCCGTACTGCGGGGCAACCTCGCGGTCACCGCGTGCATGGAGACGCTGCAGGTCGGCTATCTGCACGCGGTCGCCGCGGCGGCCGGCTGCTCGCTGTCCCAGCCGTTCCCCGACAACGGCATCGACTGGCAGGTCAGCCACGGCTCCCGGGCGCACGAGGTGGACGACGAGGTCACCATCAAGATCCAGCTGAAGGCCACCCAGCAGATCGCCTCCGACCCGGCCGGGCCGTTCTTCAGCTTCACCCTCGACAACGACCACCTGCGCAAGCTCGCCCGGGCCCGGGTCGCCGTCCCGCGGATCCTGGTCGTGATGCTGCTGCCGCGCCGGGTCGACCACTGGCTGCGGGCCCGCCCGGACGCCCTGGAGCTGCGGCACTGCTGCTACTGGGTCAACCTGGCCGGCCACCCCGTCACCGGTCAGCGGCGCACCAACGTCCGGGTGCCCACCGACAAGGTCTTCGACGACCGCGCGCTCTGCGACATCATGGCCCGGGTCGGCGCGGGCGGCAGCCCGTGACGGCCCGGCCCCGGCAGCGAGGAACTGGACCCATGACCCTGCCGCACGGACCGGACGACGCGTCCCGGGCCCTGCCCGACCCGGCCACCGTCGACCCCGCGGTGCTGACCACCCTGCTCGCCCGGCACGGCTGGGTCCGACGCGGTGGCCCCGCCGCCCGGTACGGGCGCTGGACCCCACCGGACGACGAACCCGGCACCAGCCTCCTCGTCCCCGCCGGGGACGGCTTCGACGACGCGGTCGACCTCCTCGCCGACGCCGTCACCGCCCTCTCCCGCTCCCGCACCCCCTCCGCCCGCCCGATCCTGCTCGCCCTCGCCCTCCCCGGCGACGAACTGCGCTGGCGCCGTGAACTGCCCGGCCCCGCCGATGCCACCCCCTGGGACGACGCCGAGCGCCTCCAGCGGGCAGCCCGCGCGATGCTCGCGGCCGGGGCCAAGGCCGGCCGCACCACCGCCGCCTACTTCGGCGCCCGGCTGGACGCCCTCGCCGGGGACTTCCTCGACCGCGTCCTGGTCATCGAGCAGGGGGCCGTCGAGCAGGGCGCCGCCCTCACCGCCTACACCCCCGCCCCCGAGGGCCGGGCCGTGGTCACCACCCTGGTGCGGGCCCTGGAGGCACTGCGCGACGCGGTGGACTACCGCCGGGTCAGCGGCGGGCCCGAGGCTTTCGAGAACGCCGTCCAGTCCGGGGTCAGCCGCGAACTCGTCCGGTCCGTCGAGGACTTGGTGCGGGGCACCACCGCCGCCCGGCTCACCGTCGCCTGGTCGCCCGCCGCCGGGACCCCGGGCGGCTTCGGCGACCGTCGGATCGACCTCGACTTCTCGCCCGGCGACCTGCCCGCCCTGGCCGAGGCCGCCGAACTGCTGGAACGGATCGAGCCCGCCGTCGACGTCACCGTGGTCGGCGTGGTCGTCCGCCTCAAGCGCGCCGACCCGGCCGGGCCCGGCGCGGTCCGGCTGCGGGTGCTCGGCGGAGCCGACGTCCGCGAACTCAAGCTCCGCCTGCCCGACCCCGACTACCGGCTCGCCGCCGAGGCCCACCTGTCCGGCGTCCCGGTCAAGGTCTCCGGCCGGCTGGAGCGCCGGGACGGCTTCCGGCGGCTGACCCGGCCCCGCGGCCTGGAGCTGTGCGGCTGGGAGCAGGGCGACCGCGAGCAACTGCTGAAGGGGCTGGAGGACGGCGGGGAAAGGTCCTGAGTGCACGGTGCGGGTGGCGCTCTCGGTACCATCGTCACGCGCAGCGCAGTGTTGCGTCCTCTGAATCCAGCACGTCAGGAGAGACCGGTGACGGACGTCCGGGTAATCATCAGCCGCGAACCCGATCGGGAAGAGCGCGTGGTGACCACGGGCACTACGGCCGCCGAGCTCTTCGCCGACGACCGCTCGATCATCGCCGCCCGCGTCGGCGGCCAGCTCAAGGACCTCTCCTACGTCGTCCAGGACGGCGAGGAGGTCGAGCCGGTCGCGATCGGCAGCAAGGACGGCCTCGACATCCTGCGCCACTCCACCGCGCACGTCATGGCCCAGGCCGTGCAGCAGCTCTACCCGGAGGCCAAGCTCGGCATCGGCCCGCCGGTCAAGGACGGCTTCTACTACGACTTCGACGTCGAGAAGCCGTTCCACCCCGATGACCTCAAGGCCATCGAGAAGAAGATGCAGGAGATCATCAAGCGCGGGCAGAAGTTCTCCCGCCGCGTGGTCACCGACGAGTCCGCCCGCGAGGAGCTGGCCGCCGAGCCGTACAAGCTCGAACTGATCGGCCTCAAGGGCTCCGCCGCCACCGCCGGCGAGGGCGCCGACGTCGAGGTCGGCGCCGGCGAACTCACCATTTACGACAACCTGGACGCCAAGACCGGCGAGCAGTGCTGGGGCGACCTCTGCCGCGGCCCGCACCTGCCCAGCACCCGGCACATCCCGGCGTTCAAGCTGATGCGCAACGCGGCCGCCTACTGGCGCGGCAGCGAGAAGAACCCGATGCTCCAGCGCATCTACGGCACCGCCTGGCCGACCAAGGACGAGCTGAAGGCCCACCTCGACTTCCTCGTCGAGGCCGAGAAGCGCGACCACCGCAAGCTCGGCACCGAGCTCGACCTCTTCTCCATCCCCGAGGAGATCGGCTCCGGCCTCGCCGTCTTCCACCCCAAGGGCGGCATCATCCGCCGCGCCATGGAGGATTACTCGCGCAAGCGGCACGAGGAAGAGGGCTACGAGTTCGTCTACACCCCGCACGCCACCAAGGGGAAGCTCTTCGAGAAGAGCGGCCACCTGGACTGGTACGCGGACGGCATGTACCCGCCCATGCAGCTCGACGAGGGCGTGGACTACTACCTCAAGCCGATGAACTGCCCGATGCACAACCTGATCTTCGATGCGCGCGGCCGCTCGTACCGTGAACTGCCGCTGCGCCTCTTCGAGTTCGGGACGGTGTACCGGTACGAGAAGTCCGGCGTGGTGCACGGCCTGACCCGGGCCCGCGGCTTCACCCAGGACGACGCCCACATCTACTGCACCCGCGAGCAGATGGCGGAGGAGCTCGACTCCACCCTGACCTTCGTGCTCAACCTGCTCCGCGACTACGGACTGACCGACTTCTACCTGGAGCTGTCGACCAAGGACCCGGAGAAGTTCGTCGGCACGGACGAGGCCTGGGAGGAGGCCACCGCCGTCCTCGCAGGCGTGGCCGAGAAGCAGGGCCTGCCGCTGGTGCCCGACCCGGGCGGCGCGGCCTTCTACGGTCCGAAGATCTCGGTGCAGGCCAAGGACGCCATCGGCCGCACCTGGCAGATGTCGACCATCCAGCTCGACTTCAACCTGCCCGAGCGCTTCGACCTGGAGTACACCGCGGCGGACGGCTCGCGCCAGCGGCCGGTCATGATCCACCGCGCGCTGTTCGGCTCGATCGAGCGCTTCTTCGCGGTGCTGCTGGAGCACTACGCGGGCGCCATGCCGCCGTGGCTGGCCCCGGTCACCGTGACCGGCATCCCGATCACCGACGAGCACGTGCCGTACCTGCTGGAGGTCGCGGCCGAGCTCAGGAAGCAGGGGATCCGGGTCGAGGTGGACACCTCGGACGACCGGATGCAGAAGAAGATCCGCAACGCGCAGAAGAGCAAGGTCCCGTACATGCTCATCGCGGGCAACGACGACGTCGAAGCGGGTGCCGTCTCCTTCCGCTACCGCAACGGCGAGCAGAAGAACGGCGTGCCGGTGGCGGACGCCGTCCAGGAGATCGTGGACGCGGTCAAGAACCGCGTCCAGGTCTGACGCCGTCGTCCGACCAGCACGCGCGGGGCGGGCTCTCGATGAGTCCGCCCCGCGCGGCTTCGCAAGCACGGCTGGGCGAATATGCTGATCAGCATGACGACTGAGCCGGAACTGCAGCGGGGCGTCGGTGAGCCGGACGGCTTCCGCCGCCTGTGGACGCCCCATCGGATGGCGTACATCCAGGGGGAGAACAAGCCCACCGGTCCGGCTCCGGACGACGGTTGTCCGTTCTGCTCGATCCCCGCGCTGAGCGACGAGGACGGGCTGGTCATCGCCCGGGGGAGCGCCGTCTTCGCGGTGCTGAACCTCTACCCGTACAACGGCGGACACCTGATGGTGGTCCCCTACCGGCACGTGGCCGACTACACCGACCTGGACGAGGCGGAGACGGCCGAGCTGGCCGACTTCACCAAGAAGGCGATGACCGCGCTGCGGACGGCCTCCGGGGCGCACGGGTTCAACATCGGGATGAACCAGGGCGCGGCCGCCGGTGCCGGGATCGCCGCGCACCTGCACCAGCACGTGGTGCCGCGCTGGGGCGGGGACACCAACTTCATGCCGGTGGTCGGCCACACCAAGGTGCTGCCGCAGCTGCTGGCGGACACCCGGAAGATGCTGGCCGAGGTCTGGCCGCAGGGCTGAGCCGCGCAGGCGAAGGGGGCCCGTCACCGATCCCTCGGTGGCGGGCCCCTTCGTCGTGCGCGGTGGGCTCCTGCGCGGTGGGCTCAGCTGGCGTTGAAGGTGTCGACGTCGTACGGCCGGGGGCTCTGCGCCTCGGACTTGATGATCGAGGTGCGGTTCTTGAAGAAGCGGTCGGCGTCGAGGTCGTGCTCCCGCAGGAACTCCAGAGTGGCGGTGTGGACGGCGTTGAGCACCGGGACGGAGGCGTTCATGGCGTTGTCGACCATGGAGCGGTTGCTCCACGCGGTGGCGACCCAGGCGTGCCGCAGACCGAACGGCTCGGGCAGGCCCAGACCGCCGCCGAGCCAGCCGAGCAGGCCGGGCATCCGGTGGAACGGGGCGCGGACGGCCTGGCGGACCACCTCGTCGTTGTCGATCAGGGGCAGCTTGACGGTGCGCTCCTCCCAGAACCTCACCGTCTTGGCGACGGACTTCTCCTTGTCCTTGGGCTTGTCGAAGAAGACGCCCTTGACCGGCCCGAGCGCGTAGCCGGCCACCGAGATGTTCAGCACGTCGGCGAGCAGGGTCACCGTGATGGTGAAGGTGAGGACCAGCTTCCCGTCGTGGGTGATGAACTGGGTGGCCAGGTAGTGCCGGGGGCCGCCGGGAAAGGTCTGCTTGTCGGCGATGCTCTGCACCGCGAAGTCGCGCATCCGGTCGCCGTCCATGTCGGCGCTGCCGGGGCGGCTGATCTCGTCGGCGCCCTCGCTGACGTCGAAGACCACCCACTGCTTGATGGCGACGTTGGGGATGCCGCTGTTGGCGACGTGGCTGACGCCGAGGCCCTTGAGCTGGGCGGAGATCCGGCGGACCAGGTCCCAGGGGTGGAAGGCCCGGAAGTCGACGTGGCCCTCGGCGGGGTGCAGGGTGTCGGCGAGGCGCCACTCGCCCCAGCGGCGGCCGGCGCCGAGGATGCCCTTCGGGCCGGCGTAGTGGTGGACGTTGGTCTCCTGCTCCGCGTCCAGGCGGCCCAGCTTGTCGCGCAGGTCGTTGGCCTTCTTGTCCAGATCGTCGCGGGGGACGGCCTTGGCCACGGTGGCGGCGACGGCGCTGCCCTCGACCAGGTCCTGCCAGCGGGTGCGCAGGTCCTTGGCGGAGCGCTCGACGATCCGGCGGGCCAGGTACCAGCCGATCACCGGTGCGAGCATGGTGATCCGCAGGTACACGCCCAGGACGCCGGCCGCCGGCGGGCGCAGCGCGAGCAGGACCGCGAGGGCGCCCGCCGCGATGAGCGCGAGGCCGCCGAAGACGTCGGCGCCGCGCGTCCTGTCCCGCTTGAGCCAGGCGCGCAGCTGGAAGGCGCCGAGCCAGACCAGGGTGCCGGGGAGGAAGAGCAGGCCGGTGACGACGGTGACGGTGCTGAGCTGCCGGTCACGGGCGTTGCGCAACTCCTCGGCGGCCAGGCAGTGTTCGACGACCTGGCGGGTGTTGACGCCGAAGGAGGGCACGAGGGGTTTGCGGTCGCCGCCGAGGGCGCGGGAGATCAACGCCTTGCTGAACGCCTCGCCCAGGTTGGGGCGGAAGAGGGCGAAGCGGCCCTTCTTCTCGGTGGCGTCGGTGACGTCCTCGACGAACTTGCCGATCTCGCCGTCCCGGTAGGCGGCCGAGGAGAGCGCCTGGGTGACGGCGGTCTGCGGGCCGGCGTCGGTCCGGGGTATCTGCGCTCCCGGAGTCATGTCGAGTGTGGTCACGGTGGCGTCCCCTCCTCCCCTTGTCAGCGGCAGGTTACCGTGCCGTGGCACCCCCGCGCGGATGATCGTCTGAAGTACCGTCACGAACCGTCACGATCGGGCCACCCCCGGCCTGAGGGGCATGATGCCCAGCTTGGGGCCGGTCGATACCCGCCCGGACCGGCCGGGCGGGGGTGGAGGAGGATGGACGGTGGAGGAATGACGAAGGGGGCTGTGGTGAAGGATCCGGTGCTGGTCTTCGACGGCGACTGCGCGTTCTGCTCGTCCTGCGTGCGGTGGGGGGAGCGGTACCTGCGGCAGACGCTGGCCTCGGGGGGCTGGGAGGCGGTGCCGTTCCAGTTCGCCGAGCTCCCGGAGCTGGACGCGCTGGCGGGCGGCCGGGGTGAGGTGTCCGCCGAGCGGGCCGAGCGCGAGGTGCTGTGGGTGACGCCGGCGGGCCGGGTGTACGGGGGCGCGCAGGCGGTGGCGCGGCTGCTGATGCGCTCCGGGGGCGCGTGGGCGTATCTGGGGGCGGTGCTGACCCTGGCGCCGGTGCGGCCGGTGGCGGCCTTGGCGTACCGCTGGGTGGCGCGCAACCGGCACCGGATGCCCGGGGGCACGGCGGCCTGCGCGTTGCCGAGGCGTGCCGCGGCTGGTCAGTCGGTGTAGCGCCCGGCCAGCGCGGTGGGCATGGGTTCGTGGCGCAGGTAGGCGCGGGAGAACTCGGCCGTGCCGTGGGTGAGCGAGCGCAGGTCCAGCGGGTAGCGGACGAGTTCGAGTTCGGGGACCTCGGCACGCAGCAGGGTGAGGCCCGTCCCGCCCGTCTCGCTGCCGAGGACCCGGCCCCGGCGGGCGGAGAGGTCGCCGAGGACGGCGCCGAGGTACTCGTCCGGCAGCAGGACGCTGACGGCGGCGACGGGTTCGAGCAGCCGGATGACGGCGTGCTCGGCGGCGTCGCGCAGGGCGAGCGCGGCGGCGTTCTGGAAGGCGGCGTCGGAGGAGTCGACGGAGTGCGCCTTGCCGTCGGTGAGGGTGACCCGGACGTCGACCAGCGGGTGGCCGGTGGCGACGCCCTTGGCGAGCTGGGCGCGGACGCCCTTCTCGACAGAGGGGATGAAGTGCTTGGGGACGGCGCCGCCGACGACGTGTTCCTGGAACTCGAAGCCGGAGCCGGTCGGCAGGGGTTCGACTTCGAGGTCGCAGATGGCGTACTGGCCGTGGCCGCCGGACTGCTTGACCAGGCGGCCGTGGCCGGCGGCGGCGGTGCCGAAGGTCTCGCGCAGGGCGACCTTGGGTTCGACGGTGTCGACGTGGACGCCGTGGCGGGTGCGCAGCCGCTCGAGGACGACCTCGGCGTGAGCCTCGCCGGTGCACCAGAGGACGAGCTGGTGGGTGTCCGGGTTCTGTTCCAGGCGTAGTGCCGGGTCCTCGGCGGTGAGCCGGGTGAGGGCCTGGGAGAGCTTGTCGTCGTCGGCCTTGCTGTGGGCTTCGACGGCGATGGGCAGCAGGGGCTCGGGGAGGGTCCAGCCGTCGAGTTCGGCGGGCTGGCCGGGTTCGTGGACGGTGTCGCCGGCCCGGGCGCTGGTGAATTTGGCGGCGCAGACGAGGTCTCCGGCGACGGCGTGCGGGACGGGGCGCTGGAGCTTGCCGAAGGGGCTGGTGAGGGCGGTGACGCGTTCGTCGCCGTTCTGGTCGGGGGCGTGGGCGGGCCCGACCAGGCGGATCTTGGTGTCGGGGCGCAGGGTGCCGGCGTACACCCGCAGCAGGCTGATCCGGCCGACGTAGGCGTCGCCGGTGACGCGGACGACCTGGGCGGCGAGCGGGGCGTCCGGGTCGCAGTCGGGGCCGGGGCGGGTGCGTTCGGTGGGGTCGGGGAAGGTGTGGGCGATGAGGTCGAGGAGTTCGGCGGCGCCGAGGCCGTTCTCGCTGGTGGGGACGGCGGGGTGGAGGGCGCAGGCGAGGACTTCGCGGCGCAGGCCGGCTTCGAGGGACTCGGTGTCCAGGGGGTCGCCGGCGAGGTAGCGCTCCATGAGGGCGTCGTCCTGGCCGGAGATGGCCTCGACGAGGCTGTCGTGGGCCGGGCCGGTGTCGGGCAGCGGGGCGGCGTCGCCGTAGGTGTCACCGGTGAGCAGGTCGACGCTGCCGTCGGGGTGTCCGTCGTGGAGGACGGGTAGGAACAGCGGGCGGAGGGTGTCCGGGCCGAGTTCGAAGGCGTCGTGGCAGGCGGTGAGGATGTCGGCGAAGCCGGTGCGGGCGAGGTCGAGTTTGGCGACGGCGATGGCGCGCGGGATGCCTTCGGCGGCGCATTCGCGCCAGAGGGCGCGGGTGGGGGCGGTGACCGGGTCGGTGGCGGAGACGACGAAGACGGCGGCGTCGGCGGCGTGCAGGGCGGCGCGCAGGTCGGCGGTGAAGTCGGGGTGGCCGGGCGGGTCGAGCAGGTTGATCTTGACGCCCTTCCACTCGAGCGGGAGCAGCGAGAGCTGGACGGAGCGCTGCTGCTGGTGCTCGATGTCCTCGTGGTCGGAGACGGTGGTGCCGTCGGCGACGCGGCCGGCGCGGCCGATGGCGCCGGCGGCGAGGGCGAGGGACTCGGCGAGGGTGGTCTTGCCCACACCGCTGGAGCCGATGAGGACGACGTTGCGCAGGTCCCGCGGGCCGGTGACGGCGGGTGCCTGGCCGGCTCGTGCCGTGCTGCGGTCGGGCATCGGGGTCTCCTCCCGTGGCGCCGAGGCTTGTCCATCGCAGTTTAGGGTCGGGTGTCGTTCCGGCGCGTGTTCTGCGGCGGGACGGTGGGCGGGGCGGTGACCGTGCGTGGGTGGGCGGTGGCCGGTGTGCCGCCCGGCGGTGCCTGCGCCGGAGCGTCTCTCCGGCGTGGCTACGATGGGTGCGCCGGACGGGCTCATCCGTCCGGCCGTCTGCCGCGCGTGTTGCGCCAGGCGGGTACCTGGCAGATCGGAGCGGCTGGGAAGGCCATGCTCAACAAATACGCGCGTGCCTTCTTCACACGTGTCCTGACCCCGTTCGCCGCGTTCCTGATCCGCCTGGGCGTGAGCCCGGACACCGTGACGCTGGTCGGTACCGCCGGTTCGGTGGCCGGTGCGCTGGTGTTCTTCCCGCGCGGGGAGTTCTTCTGGGGCACCATCACGATCACGCTCTTCATCTTCTCGGACCTGGTGGACGGGAACATGGCCCGTCAGCTGGGCCGCAGCACCAGGTGGGGGGCCTTCCTGGACTCCACGCTGGACCGGGTCGCGGATGCGGCGATCTTCGGCGGCCTGGCGATGTGGTACGCGGGCAAGGGCGACGACAACCTGCTGTGCGCGGTGGCGATCTTCTGCCTGGCGAGCGGCCTGGTGGTGTCGTACACCAAGGCGCGGGCGGAGAGCCAGGGCCTGCCGTGTGACGTGTCGGGGCTGGTGGAGCGGGCCGAGCGGCTGGTGGCCAGCCTGGTGGCCGCCGGCGTCGCGGGTCTGCACGAGTTCGGGGTGCCGTACGTGGAGTGGCTGCTGCCGGTGGCGTTGTGGCTGGTCGCGGCGGGCAGCCTGGTGACGGTGTTCCAGCGGATGCTGACCGTGCGCCGGGAGGCGTTCGAGGCCGACCGAGCGGCGGCCGGGAGCTGATGGGGGGGCGTCCTGCGGTGACGGACCGACTGGTGTACTGGGCGTACGCGCTGGGGTGGGCGGTGCTGAAGCACCTGCCGGAGCCGGTGGCGCGAGGGCTGTTCGACCGGCTGGCGGACTACGCGTGGCGCCGGCGCGGCAAGCGGGTGCTCCAGTTGGAGGCGAATCTGCGCCGGGTCCGTCCGGGGCTGGACGAGGCCGCGCTGCGGGCGTTGTCGCGGGCCGGGATGCGCTCGTACCTGCGGTACTGGTTGGAGTCCTTCCGGCTGCCGGTGTGGAGCCGGGAGCGGGTCGCCCGGGACGTCAGGGTGGAGGGCTTCGAGCACCTGCGGGAGCCGATGGAGGCCGGGCGGGGCGCGGTGATAGCGCTGCCGCACATGGGCAACTGGGACCTGGCGGGCACCTGGGTCGCGCAGCAGGGCTACCCGTTCACCACGGTCGCCGAGCGGCTGAAGCCGGAGCGGCTGTTCGACCGGTTCGTCGCGTTCCGGGAGGGCCAGGGCATGGAGGTCCTGGCGCTGACCGGTGGTTCGGTGAACGTGATCGGCACCCTGGCGCGGCGGCTGCGGGAGGGCCGGCTGGTCTGCCTGGTGGGGGACCGGGACCTGTCGGAGGCGGGCCTCGAGGTGACCTTCTTCGGCGAGGCGACCCGGATGCCGGCCGGTCCTGCGGCGCTGTGCCGGCGGACGGGGGCGGCGCTGCTGCCGGTGACGCTCTGGTACGACGGCCCGGTGATGCGGGCGCGGATCCACCCCGAGGTGGTGGCGCCCGAGGAGGGCGGCCACAAGGAGCGGACCCTGGCGATGACCCAGGCGATGGCGCGGGTGTGGGAGCGGGGGATCCGCGAGCACCCGCAGGACTGGCACATGTTGCAGAGGTTCTGGCTCGCCGACCTGCCGGCCCGTGAGACCGTGGACGCCTCGCCGGCGGCGCGAGCGGGGGCGGCGGCCGAGCCGGCCGTGGAGCCCGCGGCCGAGGCCTCCGGGTCCTGAGCCCGCCCGTACGACCCGTCCGAAGGAGCTTGAGGAACCCGTGAAGATCGGCATCGTCTGCCCGTACGACTGGGACGTCCCCGGCGGGGTGCAGTTCCACATCCGGGACCTGGCCGAGCACCTGATCGCCCTGGGCCACCGGGTGTCGGTGCTGGCGCCGGCCGAGGACGACGACGCGCTTCCGCCGTACGTGGTCTCGGCCGGGCGGGCGGTGGCGGTGCCGTACAACGGCTCGGTGGCGCGGCTGAGCTTCGGCATCCTGTCGGCGGCCCGGGTGCGGCGGTGGCTGCGCGAGGGGCGCTTCGACATCCTGCACGTGCACGAGCCGGCCTCGCCGAGCCTGTCGATGCTGGCGGCCTGGTCGGCGACGGGGCCGATGGTGGGCACCTTCCACACCTCCAACCCGCGCTCGCGGGCGATGATCGCGGCCTCGCCGATCCTCCAGCCGGGGCTGGAGAAGATGCGGGCCCGGATCGCGGTGTCCGAGTACGCCCGGCGCACCCTGGTGGAGCACTTGGGCGGGGACGCGGTGGTGATCCCGAACGGCGTGGACGTCGGCTTCTTCGCGGACGCCGAGCCGGACGCCCGGTGGACCGGCAACGCGGCCGGGGGCGAGCCGGGCACGATCGGCTTCATCGGCCGGATCAACGAACCGCGCAAGGGCCTGCCGACGCTGCTGGCGGCGCTGCCGAGGATCCTGGCCGAGCGGCCGGGGGTGCGGCTGCTGGTGGCCGGCAAGGGCGATGAGGAGGAGGTCGTCGCCGGTCTGGCGCCCGAGGTCCGCGCGCAGGTGGAGTTCCTCGGGATGGTCTCCGACCGGGAGAAGGCCCGGTTGCTGCGCAGCGTGGACCTGTACGTGGCGCCGAACACGGGCGGCGAGAGCTTCGGGATCATCCTGGTCGAGGCGATGTCGGCGGGCGCTCCGGTGCTGGCGAGCGATCTGGACGCGTTCAAGCAGGTGCTGGACGGCGGGGACGCCGGGGAGCTGTTCCCGGTGGAGGACGCCGACGCGCTGGCCCGCAAGGCGCTGCGGCTGCTGGGGGACCCGCGGCGGCTGGAGGAGCTGCGCAAGGCGGCCTCGCGGCACGTGCGGCGGTTCGACTGGTCGACGGTGGGCGCGGACATCCTGGCGGTGTACGAGACGGTGACGGCCGGGGACGCGGCGGTGGTCGAGGAGGACGTGCGCAGCGGGCGGCGCGGCCGGTTCGGTCTGGCCCGGGACTGAGGCCGCGGGCCGGTCGGTGCGCTGGTGGGCGTGCTGGTCGGCGCGCTGGTGGGGGACCGGGCGGCGGGGGAGGGGCCCGTGGACCGGCCGGGTTTCCGCGGCGTTAGGGTCGGTCCACCGCACCACCTCGATCCCTGGGGGCACCGATGCCGCAGATCTCCGTCGACTACTCCGCCGGCCTGGCCGGTACCTTCGACCGGGCGGCGCTCGGTCTGGCGATCAACCGGCTCGCGGAGGAGACCATCGACGCGAAGCCGGAGTCGTGCAAGACGGTGTTCCGGCGGACCGAGCTGCTCGTCGTGGGGACGACCGGCACCCCGGCCGACGCGCAGGTCCTGGTGGAGTTCCGGGTCTTCCCCGGCCGTACGCCGGAGGCGAAGGCGGCGCTGAGCGAGGGCGTCCTGGCGCTGCTGGCCGAGCACGTGAGGCCGGGGCCCGGGGTGCGGCTGTTCACCGCCGTGGACATCGCGGACATCGACCGGGAGAGCTACCGCAACGCGACCGCCCAGGGCTGAGCCGGTGACACCCGGTAACGTAGCGGCCCGTGACTACCTGGATCTGGGCCGGCGTGGCCGTGGTGCTGTTCGGCATGTACCTGAGTTGGACGGCCGGTCGCCTGGACCGGCTGCACGCCCGGATCGACGCCGCGCGGGCGGCGCTGGACGCGCAGCTGGTGCGGCGGGCCTCGGTGGCGATGGAGCTGGCGACGTCCTCGCTGCTGGACCCTGCGGCCTCGCTGCTGCTGCTGGACGCGGCGCACGCGGCCCGGCAGGCCGAGGACGAGCACCGCGAGGTGGCGGAGAGCCAGCTGAGCCTGGCCCTGCGGGCGGTGTTCGAGGAGCCGGAGCAGGTGGCGGCGCTGAGGGCCGAGCCGGGCGGCGAGGACGCCGTTCGTGATCTGACGGCCGCGGCGCGGCGGGTGCCGATGGCCCGGCGCTTCCACAACGACGCCGTCCGGGCGGCCCGGGCGGTGCGGGAGCACCGGCTGGTCCGCTACTTCCGGCTGGCGGGGAAGGCGCCGTTCCCCCTGGCCTTCGAGATGGACGACGCTCCGCCGCCCGCCCTCACCCCCGAGGGAGCGCCTGCTTAGGCTGGTCCCGGATACGGCCCGTTTGTCGCATCCCATCGTCCGGGCTGGACTTGGTGGCGCATGGAGGGGTCACCCGGTCCGCCTACCATAGGGCGATAGCACTGGTTCATTCTCGAGTGAGGTCTCACGTGTCCACCACCCCCACCACCGCAGACCAGCCGCAGATCGGTACCGCCCGGGTCAAGCGCGGTATGGCCGAGCAGCTCAAGGGCGGTGTGATCATGGACGTGGTCAACGCCGAGCAGGCGAAGATCGCCGAGGACGCCGGCGCGGTGGCCGTCATGGCGCTGGAGCGGGTTCCGGCCGACATCCGCAAGGACGGCGGCGTGGCCCGCATGTCGGACCCGAACATGATCGAGGAGATCATCGAGGCGGTCTCCATCCCGGTGATGGCCAAGTCCCGCATCGGCCACTTCGTCGAGGCCCAGGTCCTGCAGTCGCTCGGTGTCGACTACATCGACGAGTCCGAGGTGCTGACCCCGGCCGACGAGGTCAACCACTCCGACAAGTGGGCCTTCACCACCCCCTTCGTCTGCGGCGCCACCAACCTGGGCGAGGCCCTGCGCCGCATCGCCGAGGGCGCGGCCATGATCCGCTCGAAGGGTGAGGCCGGCACCGGCAACGTCGTCGAGGCCGTCCGCCACCTGCGTCAGATCAAGAACGAGATCGGCCACCTGCGCGCCCTGGACCACAACGAGCTGTACGCCGCCGCCAAGGAGCTGCGCGCCCCGTACGAGCTGGTCAAGGAGGTCGCCGAGCTCGGCAAGCTGCCGGTCGTGCTGTTCTCCGCCGGTGGCGTGGCCACCCCGGCCGACGCCGCGCTGATGCGCCAGCTGGGCGCCGAGGGCGTCTTCGTCGGCTCGGGCATCTTCAAGTCGGGCGACCCGGCCAAGCGCGCCGCCGCCATCGTGAAGGCCACCACCTTCTTCGACGACCCGAAGATCATCGCGGACGCCTCCCGCAACCTGGGCGAGGCCATGGTCGGCATCAACTGCGACACCCTGCCGGAGACCGAGCGCTACGCCAACCGCGGCTGGTAGTCGCCGTCCGCCCGTAGACCGGTACACCCCCGGCACACTCGTGGCCCGCCGTCGCGCCGAGCGCGCGGCGGGCCGTGCCGCGTTTTCCCGTAGTAACGATCGATAGAGGTTGAAGACCGTGAGCACTCCAGTCATCGGCGTCCTCGCCCTCCAGGGCGACGTCCGCGAGCACCTGGTGGCGCTGGCCGAGGCCGACGCGCTCGCCCGTCCGGTGCGCCGTGCCGAGGAGCTGGCCGAGGTCGACGCGCTGGTGATCCCCGGCGGGGAGTCCACCACCATGTCCAAGCTGGCGCTGCTGTTCGGCGTGATGGACCCGGTGCGCGAGCGGGTCGCCGCCGGGATGCCGGTGTACGGCACCTGCGCGGGCATGATCATGCTGGCCGACAAGATCCTCGACGGCCGGGAGGACCAGGAGAGCGTCGGCGGCATCGACATGACGGTGCGCCGCAACGCCTTCGGCCGCCAGAACGAGTCCTTCGAGTCCGGGATCGCCTTCAAGGGCCTGGACGACGCGCCGGTGCACGGCGTCTTCATCCGCGCCCCCTGGGTCGAGGCGGTCGGCGCGGGCGTCGAGGTGCTGGCCGAGCTGCCCGCCGCGGACGGCCCGGACAGCCGGATCGTGGCCGTGCGTCAGGGCAACCTGCTGGCCACCTCCTTCCACCCGGAGCTCACCGGCGACCACCGGGTGCACGCCTACTTCGTGAGGATGGTCGAGGAGCACCTCGCCGCCCGGTAGGGCGTCGGTGGCCGGGTGCGTCTTACCGGTGACGACACCGGTAGGATCTGATCTGTTTCATTTCCCTTTGGCGACGTAAAGGAGCTGGCGATGTCCGGCCACTCTAAGTGGGCTACCACCAAGCACAAGAAGGCCGTGATCGACGCCAAGCGCGGCAAGCTCTTCGCCAAGATGATCAAGAACATCGAGGTGGCGGCGCGCACCGGCGGTCCCGACCCGGCGGGTAACCCGACCCTCTACGACGCCATCCAGAAGGCGAAGAAGAGCTCCGTCCCGATCGACAACATCAACCGCGCCGTCAAGCGCGGTGGCGGTCTGGAGGCCGGCGGCGCCGACTACCAGACCATCATGTACGAGGGCTACGGCCCCAACGGTGTCGCCGTCCTGATCGAGTGCCTCACGGACAACCGCAACCGCGCCGCCTCCGACGTGCGCGTCGCCATGACCCGCAACGGCGGCTCGATGGCCGACCCCGGCTCGGTGTCGTACCTGTTCACCCGCAAGGGCGTCGTGATCGTGCCCAAGGCCGACGGCGTGGACGAGGACAAGCTGTTCGAGATCGTCCTCGACCAGGACCCGGAGGAGATCAACGACCTCGGCGACTCCTTCGAGATCGTCTCCGAGGCCTCCAAGATGGTCGACGTGCGCACCGCGCTGGTCGACGCCGGCATCGACTACGACTCGGCGGAGGCCAACTTCCTCCCCAGCATGCAGGTCGAGCTGGACCTGGACGGCGCCCGCAAGATCCTCAAGCTGATCGACGCGCTCGAGGACAGCGACGACGTGCAGAACGTCTTCGCCAACTTCGACATCCCCGACGAGGTCGGTGCCCAGCTCGACGCCGAGTAACACGGTATCGATCGATCGGTGGCGCGTGACCGTTCTCGCTGCCCGGCCCGGTGGTCCCAGGACCGCCGGGCCGGTGTCGTCGTCGGCGTTGTCGGCGGCATTGTCGGACCCGGACGGTAGCCTGCGGAGGTCGTTCGCCGCGCACCGGGTCCGGAGCGCCCGGAGGCGAGTGGCGAGTCACTGGAGAGGCGGGGCACGACGTGCGGGTGCTGGGTGTGGACCCGGGGCTGACCAGGTGCGGGGTCGGCGTGGTCGAGGGGGCGCCGGGCCGGCCGTTGCGGATGGCCGGGGTGGGCGTGGTGCGCACGCCCGCCGAGGCCGAGATCGGACAGCGGCTGCTGCTGGTCGAGCAGGGGATCGAGGGCTGGCTGGACGAGCACCGGCCGGACCTGGTCGCGGTCGAGCGGGTCTTCGCCCAGCACAACGTGCGGACGGTGATGGGCACCGCCCAGGCCAGCGCGGTCGCGATGCTCTGCGCCACCCGGCGCGGCATCCCCGTCACCCTGCACACCCCCAGCGAGGTCAAGGCCGCCGTCACCGGCTCGGGCCGGGCGGACAAGGCGCAGGTCACGGCCATGGTCCAACGGCTGCTGCGGCTGGACGCCCCGCCCAAGCCCGCCGACGCCGCCGACGCGCTGGCCCTGGCCATCTGCCACATCTGGCGCGGCGGGGCGGTCAACCGTCTGGAGGCCGCCGTCCGGGCCGCCCGCTCGACCTCCCGCTCCACGCCCCTGAAAGGAACCCTCCGGTGATCGCCTTCGTGCAAGGCCCTGTGGCGGCCATCTCCTCCGGCGTCGCGGTGGTCGAGGTCGGCGGGGTCGGCATGGCCGTGCAGTGCACCCCGAACACCCTGGCCGGACTCCGGCTGGGCGAGCCGGCCCGGCTGGCCACCTCGCTCGTGGTCCGGGAGGACTCGCTGACCCTGTTCGGCTTCGCCGACGACGACGAGCGCTCGGTGTTCGAGATCCTGCAGGCCGCGCCGGGCGTCGGCCCCAAGCTGGCGCAGGCGATCCTCGGGGTGCACAGCCCCGACGCGCTGCGCGCCGCCGTCGCGGGCGGGGACGAGAAGGCGCTGGTCGCCGTGCCCGGCATCGGCAAGGCGAAGGCGGCCAAGCTGCTGCTGGAGTACAAGGACAAGCTGGGTGCCCCGCACGGCGCGGTGCCCGCGCAGAAGCCGATCGCCGGCGGCCCGGCGCCGTGGAGCGAGCAGCTGCACTCCGCGCTCACCGGCCTCGGCTACGCCCCGCGCGAGGCGGACGATGCGGTCGCGGCCGTCGCGCCGGAGGCCGAGGCCCAGTCGGTGCCGGACGTCGGTGCCCTGCTCAGGCTGGCGCTGCGCGGCCTCAACCGGGCCCGCTGAACGCCCTGACGTCCCTTCGACGCCCCCTGACGACCCCGACGACCCCCTGACGACCTGTCTGTTCGTCGACACCGGACACTTTGGAGCCCGCGAGGATGTACGACCCGGAACCTGCGGACCGGCTGGTGACGGCGGCCGCCGACGGCGAGGACCAGGCGGTGGAGGCGGCGCTGCGCCCCAAGCTGCTGGAGGAGTTCATCGGCCAGGAGCGGGTGCGAGAGCAGCTGTCCCTGGTGCTCCAGGCCGCCCGCAAGCGCGGCAGCGCGCCCGACCACGTCCTGCTGAGCGGGCCGCCCGGGCTCGGCAAGACCACCCTGTCCATGATCATCGCCGCCGAGCTGGGCGCCCCGATCCGGATCACCTCCGGCCCGGCCATCCAGCACGCGGGGGACCTCGCGGCGATCCTCTCCTCGCTCACCGAGGGCGAGGTGCTCTTCCTCGACGAGATCCACCGGATGTCCCGGCCGGCCGAGGAGATGCTCTACATGGCGATGGAGGACTTCCGGGTCGACGTGATCGTCGGCAAGGGCCCGGGCGCCACCGCCATCCCGCTGGAGCTGCCGCCCTTCACCCTGGTCGGCGCCACCACCCGGGCAGGCCTGCTGCCGCCGCCGCTGCGCGACCGCTTCGGCTTCACCGGACACATGGAGTTCTACGCCCCGAGCGAGCTGGAACGGGTGGTGCACCGCTCGGCCGCCCTGCTGGACGTCGAGATAGACGCGGCCGGCGCCGCCGAGATCGCCGGGCGCTCGCGCGGCACCCCGCGCATCGCCAACCGGCTGCTGCGCCGGGTCCGCGACTACGCCCAGGTCCGGCACGACGGCGTGGTCACCGCCGGGATCGCGGCCCGGGCACTGGCCGTCTATGAGGTCGACGCCCGCGGACTGGACCGGCTCGACCGCGCCGTCCTGGACGCGCTGCTGCGGCTGTTCGGCGGCGGTCCGGTGGGCCTGTCGACACTCGCGGTCGCCGTGGGGGAGGAGGCGGAGACGGTCGAGGAGGTGGCCGAGCCCTTCCTGGTCCGCGAGGGACTGCTCGCCCGCACCCCGCGCGGCCGGATCGCCACCGCCGCCGCCTGGCAGCACCTCGGCCTCACTCCGCCGGTACGGAACCCGCCGGTGCAGACCACTCGGGGAGGTCCGACGGCCCACCCGGAGCTGTTCCCCGCGGACGGAAGTTGACCGGCCCGGGGCCGAACGGGTGAGAGGTGCCCACCGGCTTCCGCGCCGGGGCCCGCCGCACGGCGGGGAGGACCCGCGGGAGAAAGTCGGGGAAACCGTGCAGGCGCAGGCTCGCCACTTTCGGCGGCAGGATGCGATGCTTGGCGTTGTCCGATCACTTCGGGGTCGCCTAGACTCCGCCGGACCGCCCCTCTCACCTGACGGGCCGACCCATACCACACAGGCCGCCGGTCGGCGGCCCGTAAAGGACCCTGGCTGCAGTGAACCTCATCATCCTTCTCCTCCCCGTCATCGCGATCGTGCTCATGTTCCGATCGCAGAAGAAGCGCCAGTCGCAGATGCAGCAGATGCAGACGGCGCTGGAGCCCGGGGCCGGGGTGCGCACCATCGGCGGCCTGTACGCCCAGGTGAAGGCGGTCAACGACGAGACCGTCGAGCTGGAGATCGCTCCCGGCGTGGTCGCCCACTTCACCAAGAGTGCCGTCGCGGCCGTCCTGGACCCCCAGGAGTACGACGCGATCATCAACGGCCGCCCCGCCGATGACGAACTGCCCGAGCCCGAGGACGCGGACGCGGACGCGGACGCCGCGCCGGCCGAGGACAAGCCGCTGTCGCTCACCAAGGACGGCGCCGAGAAGGGCGATGCCGAGGGCGGGGCTCCCGCGAGCAAGTAGTACGGCCGGGCAACCCGCCAGGCCGCGCGGCGCAGTGCCGCGAGCCCACAGGACCTCAGGGCCGCAGATCCGCCATGCCCCCGTCCCGCCACGAGCCGGACGGGGGTCCGGTCGGGGAGGTGGCATGGACAGGGAGAAACGAGCAAGGTGGCAACACCCAAGTCGCGCCCGCGCGACGGCTACCCAGGACGGGCGCTGGCCCTCATCCTGGTCGTCACCGTCGGACTGGTCGCCCTCATGTTCGGGACGGGCAACTCCAAGCCCCGGCTCGGAATCGACCTCGCCGGTGGCACCAGCATCACGCTGACCGCGAAGTCGACCGATCCCAAGGCGGTCAGCAAGTCCAACATGGACATCGCCGTCGGGATCATCGAGCGCCGTGTCAACGGTATGGGTGTCTCCGAGGCGGAGGTCCAGACCCAGGGCGACAGCACGGTCATCGTGAACATCCCCAAGGGCGGCGACCGGCAGAACGCGGCGGACCAGGTCGGTACCACCGCGAAGCTGTACTTCCGTCCGGTCCTGGCCGTGGCGCCCAGCGGCGTCACCCCGCCCGCGCCCACCGGCACCCCGTCCGCCGGCGCCACCGGCACTCCGGGCGCCGCGCCGTCGGGCGGCGCCACCCCGTCGGCCACGGCCGGCGCGAGCTCCTCCGCCGGCCACGCCCCGACGGCCTCCCCGAGCGCCACCAAGCAGGGCCGCGCCGTCGGTGAGGCGCTGGCCGCCGAGGCCGCCAGCCCGTCGGCCGCCGCCACCGGCGCGAGCACCGCCCCGTCCGCCGCCGGCTCCCCGAGCGCCCAGGCCACCCCGCCGAGCGCCGCCGACCTGAGCGCCGCGATGACCCAGGGCACCGTCCCGCCGGAGCTGTCCGCCGCCTTCGCCGCGCTGGACTGCTCCAAGCCCGAGATGCGCACCGCCCAGACCGGCGCCGAGGACGAGGCCATGGTGGCCTGCTCCCAGAAGGCTGAGAACGGCTACTACGAGAAGCTGGCGCTCGGCCCCGTCGCCGTGAAGGGCTCGGACGTCTCCAAGGCCCAGCCCAGCCTGGACACCCAGACCGGGGCCGGCTGGCAGGTCCAGCTGCAGTTCAACGGCACCGGCACCGACGCCTTCGCCAAGGTCACCGGCCAGCTGGCCACCCAGACCCCGCCGACCAACCAGTTCGCCATCGTGCTGGACAACCAGGTCGTCTCGCACCCGCAGGTCAACGGCGCGATCCCGGGCGGCAGCGCGGTCATCACCGGCCGCTTCAGCCAGGCCGAGGCGCAGGACCTCTCCAACGTGCTGAGCTACGGCGCCCTGCCGCTGGAGTTCACCCAGAGCGACATCACCACCGTCTCCCCGGCGCTGGGCAGCGACCAGCTCAAGGCGGGCCTGGTCGCCGGCGCGATCGGCATGCTGCTGGTGGTCGCCTACTCGCTGGTCTACTACCGCGGCCTCGGCCTGGTCTCGATCGCCGGTCTGATCGTCTCGGCGATCCTGACCTACTCGATCATGAGCCTGCTCGGCGGCGGGATCGGCTTCGCGCTGAACCTGCCCGCGGTCTGCGGTGCGATCGTCGCGATCGGCATCACCGCGGACTCCTTCATCGTGTACTTCGAGCGCATCCGCGACGAGGTCCGCGAGGGCGCCCCGCTGCGCGCGGCGGTCCAGCGGGCCTGGCCGCGCGCCCGGCGCACCATCCTGGTCTCGGACTTCGTGTCCTTCCTCTGTGCCGCCGTGCTCTACGTCGTCTCGGTCGGCAAGGTCCAGGGCTTCGCCTTCACCCTGGGGCTGACCACCGCGCTCGACGTCGTGGTGATCTTCCTCTTCACCAAGCCCCTGATCACCCTGCTGGCCCGGCGGAAGTTCTTCGCCGAGGGCCACCCGTGGTCGGGCCTGGACCCGAAGCGGCTGGGCGCCCGCCCGCCGCTGCGCAGCAGCCGTCGCCGTAGCTCCTCCTCTGCCGCCGTGAAGGAGGCCTGACACCGTGTCGCGCTTCTCCAATCTGGGCCACCGGCTCTACCAGGGCGAGGTCAGCTTCGACTTCGTCGGGCGCCGCAAGCTCTGGTACTCGATCTCCGGTGCGATCGTGCTGATCGCGGCGATCGGCCTGGCCATGGGCCTGCACCTGGGCATCGAGTTCAAGGGCGGCTCGGTCTACACCGTGGCCAAGCCGGGCCTGACCCTCTCGCAGGCGCAGGAGAAGGCCGACCAGGTCGTCTCCTCGCACCCGCTGGTGCAGTCGACCGACAACGGCAAGATCCGCATCCAGGTCAGCACCGAGGAGACCAAGAGCGCCGACGAGGTCCGCTCGCAGCTCGCCGAGAAGATCGGCGTGCCGCTGGACACCGTCGAGGCCCAGGTCATCGGCCCCAGCTGGGGCAAGCAGATCTCGCAGAAGGCCCTCACCGGCCTGATCATCTTCATGATCCTGGTGACGGCCTACCTGGCGATCGCCTTCGAGTGGCGGATGGCGGTGGCCGCCCTGGTCGCCCTGATCCACGACCTGCTGATCACCATCGGTGTGTACGCCCTGGTGGGCTTCGAGGTCACCCCCGGTACGGTGATCGGGTTCCTCACCATCCTCGGGTACTCGCTCTACGACACGGTCGTCGTCTTCGACACCGTGAAGGAGAACACCAAGAACCTCACCAAGCAGAACAAGCTCACCTACAGCGAGGCGGCCAACGCGGGCCTCAACCAGACCCTGGTGCGTTCGCTCAACACCACCGTGGTGGCGCTCCTCCCGGTCGCCGCGCTGCTGTTCATCGGCGGCGGCATCCTGGGTGCCGGCACCCTGAACGACATCTCGCTCGCGCTGTTCATCGGCCTCGCGGCCGGTGCCTACTCCTCGATCTGCGTCGCCACCCCGCTGCTCGCGCAGCTCAAGGAGGAGCAGCCGCAGATGAAGGCCCTGCGCAAGCGGGTCCTGCAGCACCGGGCCGCGGCCGCCGCCAAGGCCGAGGCCGAGGCCGGCGACGCGGGGCCGTCGGACGAGGGTGCGGACGGGGACCAGCCCGCGGGTATGGTCGGTCAGCGCGGTCGGGCGGCCGGTGCCGCGCGGGCCAAGGGCCGTCCGTCCACCAAGCGCTGATCCCGACCAGACCCTAAGGAAGAACCGTGACCACCGCCGACACCACCCTGGCCGAGCTGTTGAACAGCCGGATCCGGGACGTCCCGGACTACCCGAAGCCGGGCGTGCTGTTCAAGGACATCGCGCCGCTGCTCGCCGACGCCGAGGCGTTCGGCGCGCTGACCAGGGCGCTGGCCGACCGGGCGAAGGAGCTCGGGGCGACCAAGGTGGTGGGCCTGGAGGCGCGCGGCTTCGTGCTGGCGGCGCCGGCGGCCTTCGCGGCCGGGCTGGGCTTCGTGCCGATCCGCAAGCAGGGCAAGCTGCCCGGCGAGGTGTTCCGGCGCTCGTACGAGCTGGAGTACGGCTCGGCGACGCTGGAGGTGCAGTGCGACGCCTTCGCGCCCGGTGAGAAGGTGCTGGTGGTGGACGACGTGCTGGCCACCGGCGGCACCATCGGCGCCTCGCTGGACCTGGTGAAGGAGGCGGGCGCCGAGCTGGCGGGCGTCGTGGTGCTGATGGAGCTGGGCTTCCTGGACGGCCGCGAGCGGCTGGCGGGGCACCTGAACGGCGCCCCGCTGGAGACGCTGGTCACGGTCTGAGACACGGGTTGGGCACGGTCCCGGGGAACGGGCCCAGCACAGTCCGAGGGACAGGCTCAGAGGACGGCGGTCGGATCATCCGACCGCCGTCCTTCCGTTTCCGGACCCGGCCGGATGAACACCGGGCCGCCCGGCTCGGTACCATGAAGATTCATCCCCTCCCGGTTGTGCCCGCCCGGACGCTACGGGCCCGGCGGGGGTCGGCCCCGGTGCCCCGAGGAGTG
Organism: Kitasatospora sp. NPDC029312; assembly: GCF_055569215.1. NCBI lineage: Bacteria > Bacillati > Actinomycetota > Actinomycetes > Kitasatosporales > Streptomycetaceae > Kitasatospora > Kitasatospora sp. NPDC029312. The sequence goes on from NZ_JBVHXY010000029.1 coordinate 25,241, forward strand.
TCCTTGCCCGACGAGGTTGTGCCCACGGCCGCAGCGGCCGCCCCCGAAGACCGACCCACGCCCTCGGGGGCCACCCCGGCACGCCCGGCGCAGACCTCCGCGCGCCAGACCGCCCCGCTCAGCCGCGGCTCCGGAGCCGGCGGCGGCGTGCGCGCCCGCCTGGCCCGCCTCGGCGGCCAGCGCTCCAGCGTGCTCAACCCCGTCCTGGAACCGCTGTTCCGCTCGATCCGGGCGAACGACCCGAAGGCCGACCCGGCGCTGCTGCGCGACATCGAGCGCGCCTACGCCGTGGCCGAGAAGTGGCACCGCGGGCAGAAGCGCAAGAGCGGCGACCCGTACATCACCCACCCGCTGGCCGTCGCGACCATCCTCGCCGAGCTCGGCATGGACGCCCCGACCCTGATGGCGGGGCTGCTGCACGACACCGTCGAGGACACCGACTACGGCCTGGAGACCCTGCGCAAAGACTTCGGCGACTCGGTGGCCCTGCTGGTGGACGGCGTCACCAAGCTGGACCGGGTCAAGTTCGGCGAGGCCGCGCAGGCCGAGACCGTCCGCAAGATGGTCGTCGCGATGGCCAAGGACCCGCGCGTCCTCGTGATCAAGCTGGCCGACCGCCTGCACAACATGCGCACGATGCGCTACCTCAAGCGGGAGAAGCAGGAGAAGAAGGCCCGCGAGACGCTGGAGATCTACGCCCCGCTGGCGCACCGGCTGGGCATGAACACCATCAAGTGGGAGCTGGAGGACCTCGCCTTCGCGATCCTCTACCCCAAGATGTACGACGAGATCGTCCGGCTGGTCGCCGAGCGCGCCCCCAAGCGGGACGAGTACCTGGCGACCGTCATCGACCAGGTCCAGGCGGACCTGCGCGGCGCCCGGATCACCGCCTCCGTCACCGGCCGGCCGAAGCACTACTACTCGGTCTACCAGAAGATGATCGTCCGCGGCCGGGACTTCGCCGAGATCTACGACCTGGTGGGCATCCGGGTCCTGGTCGACACCGTCCGCGACTGCTACGCGGCGCTGGGCACCATCCACGCGCGGTGGAACCCGGTGCCGGGGCGGTTCAAGGACTACATCGCGATGCCCAAGTTCAACATGTACCAGTCGCTGCACACCACGGTGATCGGTCCCGGCGGCAAGCCCGTCGAACTCCAGATCCGCACCTTCGACATGCACCGGCGGGCCGAGTACGGCATCGCCGCGCACTGGAAGTACAAGCAGCGCGCCGTCGCCGGGGCGTCCAAGGTCCGCACCGACACCCCGACCCAGGTCCGCAAGGACGACAAGGCCGGCGCCGTCAACGAGATGGCCTGGCTGCGGCAGCTGCTGGACTGGCAGAAGGAGACCGCCGACCCTGGCGAGTTCCTGGAGTCGCTCCGCTTCGACCTGGCCAGCAACGAGGTCTTCGTCTTCACCCCCAAGGGCGACGTGATAGCCCTGCCCGCCGGGGCGACCCCGGTCGACTTCGCCTTCGCGGTCCACACCGAGGTCGGCTACCGGACCATAGGGGCCCGGGTCAACGGCCGGCTGGTGCCGCTGGAATCGACCCTGGAGAACGGCGACACCGTCGAGGTGTTCACCTCCAAGGCGGAGAACGCCGGCCCCTCCCGGGACTGGCTGGGCTTCGTCAAGTCGCCGCGCGCCCGCAACAAGATCCGCGCCTGGTTCTCCAAGGAGCGCCGCGAGGAGGCGATCGAACACGGCAAGGAGGCGATCGTCCGGGCGATGCGCAAGCAGGGCCTGCCGATCCAGCGGATCCTGACCGGCGACTCGCTGGTCACCCTGGCCCACGAGATGCGCTACCCCGACATCTCCTCGCTCTACGCCGCGATCGGCGAGGGCCACGTCGCCGCGCAGAACATCGTCCAGAAGCTGGTCCAGGCGCTCGGCGGCGAGGAGGGCGCGACCGAGGACCTGGCCGAGACCGCGACCCCGACCCACGACACCCGCCGGGCGGCGCGCCGCCGGGCCAAGGGCGACCCGGGCGTGATCGTCAAGGGCGTCGAGGACGTCTGGGTCAAGCTGTCCCGCTGCTGCACCCCGGTGCCGGGCGACCCGATCGTCGGCTTCGTCACCCGCGGCAACGGCGTCTCGGTGCACCGCGCCGACTGCGTCAACGTCGAGTCGCTGAGCCAGCAGCCCGAGCGCATGATCGACGTCGAGTGGGCGGCCACCCAGTCCTCGGTCTTCCTGGTGGCCATCCAGGTCGAGGCGCTGGACCGCTCCCGGCTGCTCTCGGACGTCACCCGGGTGCTGTCCGACCAGCACGTCAACATCCTCTCGGCGGCCGTCCAGACCTCCCGGGACCGGGTGGCGATGAGCCGCTTCACCTTCGAGATGGGCGACCCCAAGCACCTGGGCCACGTGCTCAAGGCGGTGCGCGGCGTCGAGGGCGTGTACGACGTCTACCGCGTCACCTCCGCCCGGAAGTAGCGCCCGGAAGCAACGGACACGCGGACACGCGAACACGCGGATACGCGGATACGCGGATACGCCGAAGGGGCCCCGGGTGCTCGACCCGGGGCCCCTTCGGCGTATCCAACGGCTACGGGATCAGCCGCTGAACTCCTCCTGGCTCCGGTGCGCCTGCTCCAGCAGGGTCTGCACGCCCGCCAGCTCCGACTCCAGCTTGGCCGCCCTGGAGTTGTTGCCGGCCGCGCGGGCCTTGTCCAGGTCGGCCTGGAGCTTGTCGGCCTTCGCCTGGAACAGGCCCACCATGCCGGCCGCGCGGGCCTTGGCCTCCGGGTTGGAGCGCTGCCACTCGGCCTCCTCGGCCTCGCGGATCGCGCGCTCGACCGCGTTCAGCCGGCCGTCCAGCTTCGGGCGGACGTCGCGCGGCACGTGCCCGATCGCCTCCCAGCGCTCGTTGACGTCACGCAGCGCGGCCTTGGCGGCCTTCAGGTCGGTGATCGGCAGGATCGCCTCGGCCTCGGCGGCCAGCGCCTCCTTGAGCTTCTGGTTGGCCACCTGCTCGGCGTCCCGCTCGCTGAACACCGCGGAGCGGGCCTGGAAGAAGACGTCCTGGGCACCGCGGAACCGCGCCCACAGCTCGTCCTCGACGTCGCGCTGCGCCCGGCCGGCGGCCTTCCAGCGCGCCATCAGGTCGCGGTAGGCGGCGGCGGTGGTGCCCCAGTCGGTGGACGAGGACAGCGCCTCGGCCTCGACGACCAGCGCCTCCTTGGTCTGACGGGCCTGCTCACGCTCGGCGTCCAGGGTGGCGAAGTGCGCCTTGCGGTGCTTGGAGAAGACCGAGCGGGCGTGCGAGAAGCGGTGCCACAGCTCGTCGTCGCTCTTGCGGTCCAGCCGCGGCAGGCCCTTCCAGGTCTCCACCAGGGCGCGCAGCCGGTCCCCGGCCTCCCGCCACTGGGTGGACTCGGCGAGCTGCTCGGCCTCGGAGACCAGGGCCTCCTTGGCGGAGCGGGTCTCGTCCTGGGCCTTGGCGCGAGCGGCCTTGCGCTCCTCGCGCCGGCTCTCGATCTCACCGGCGAGCGTGTCCAGCCGCTTGGCCAGCGCGTCCAGGTCGCCCACCGCGTGCCCCTCGGTCACCTGCGCGCGGAGGTGCTCCAGCGCGGTCTGGGCGTCCTTGGCGGCCAGGTCGGTGGTGCGCACCCGCTTCTCCAGCAGGCCGATCTCCACCTCGATGCCCTGGTACTTGCGCTCGAAGTAGGCGAGGGCCTCCTCGGGCGAGCCGGCCTGCCAGGAACCCACGACGCGTTCGCCGTCGGCCGTCCTGACGTAGACCGTGCCCTGCTCGTCCACACGGCCCCACGGGTCGCTGCTCATAGCGCGTCCTCCACATGACGTCGCGCCCGCGCCGGGGCGGCGCGCGTCCGTCGTCCACAGTTGATGTGCGGCGGACCGATGAGTCCGCCGTCCCCGTCCGCCGTGCCTTGCTGCCGCGGGTGACGGCTGGGCGGGTCCGGGCACCCTATACAACGCCAACATAGGCGACCAGGCCCGGTGCTGTCCGCATCCGGGCCGGGCGATTTCGGCCCGGGGCCGGGCGGCGGCGCTCCGGGCGCCCGCCGCCGGTGGCCCCGGGGCCGGTCAACCCTTCGATACGGCAACCGAGTTGAAGGTGACGTCGGCCATCGGGCGGCCGTCCGGGGACCCGTCCAGGGTGCCCGCGGCGGCGATCTTCTGGACCACGTCCAGACCGCCGGTGATCTTGCCGAACGGGGTGTAGTTCGGCGGGAGCTGGGTGTCCTTGTAGACCAGGAAGAACTGGCTGCCGTTGGTGCCCGGGCCGGAGTTGGCCATCGCCACGGTGCCCGCCGGGTAGGTGGCGCCGGTCAGGTTCTCGTCCGCGAACTTGTAGCCGGGGCCGCCCGTGCCGCCGGGGACGGTCGCGCTGGCCGTCGGGTCGCCGCACTGGAGCACGAAGATGCCGTCCGTGGTGAGGCGGTGGCACTTGGTGTGGTCGAAGTACTGCTCGCCGGCCAGGAAGGCGAAGGAGTTCACCGTGTGCGGGGCCTTGGCCGCGTCCAGGGCGACCGTCACCTTGCCGCAGTTGGTGTCCAGCGCCATGGTGTACGACGCGCTCGCGTCGATCGTCATGGCCGGCTCGGCCTTGAACTGCTTGCCGTTGGGCGCACCGGGCGCCGGGGCGGTGCAGCCCTCGACCGGCTTGCGGGTCGGGGTGGTCGGCTGGGTGGGCGCGGCCTGGGGTGTGGAGGCGGCCGAAGCGCCCGTGTCCTTGTCCTTGTCCGAGTCGAACGCGCCGGTGGCGAACAGCGTGCCGCCGCCGGCCAGCACCACGACGGCGAGCGAGGTGCCCAGGATCGTGTTGCGGCGCTTGCGCGCGGCCGCCGCCTCGGCGCGGCGCTGCATCTGGCGCTCGTACTTCTCGCGGGCGAGCTGCCGCCGCCGCTGTTCGCTGCTGACCACCGGCCGTGTCTCCTGATGATGTGCGGGAAGAGTGGATGGTTTCCGTAGCGGATCATCGCATCCATCGGCGGCCAAGTGTAGGGACCGGGCCCGTAAGGACGTGGTGAACCTGTCAGGCGGCCCGCCCCGCCGCCGCAATCTGGTTCGCAACCGGACCCGGCCCGCCGGTAGGCTGCCCTTACACATCACTACTGGTAGCCATCGCAGCTGGTCGCCGCACACCCGAAGGACGCGCGTGTTCATCGCCGGATTCCCCGCTGGAGCCTGGGGCACCAACTGCTACCTGGTCGCGCCGGCGGCGGGCGAGGAGTGCGTCATCGTCGACCCGGGCCACCAGGCCGCCCGCGGCGTCGAGGAGCTCGTCCGCGAGCACCGGCTCAAGCCCGTCGCCGTGCTGCTCACCCACGGCCACATCGACCACGTCGCCTCGGTGGTCCCGGTCTGTGGCGCCCGCGGCGTCCCGGCCTGGATCCACCCCGAGGACCGGTACATGATGTCCGACCCGGCGAAGGCCCTCGGCCGCTCCCTCGGTACCCAGCTGATGGGCGAGCTCACCGTCGGCGAGCCCGACGACGTGCGCGAGCTCACCGACGGCAGCGTGCTGGAGCTGGCCGGTCTGAAGCTCACCGTGGACCACGCCCCGGGCCATACCGGGGGGTCGGTGACCTTCCGGACGCCCGGTGCCGAGGACCTCCCCCCGGTGCTGTTCTCGGGCGACCTGCTGTTCGCCGGCTCCATCGGGCGTACCGACCTCCCGGGCGGGGACAGCACGGCGATCATGCGCTCGCTGGCCCGGGTGTGCCTGCCCCTCGACGATTCCACCGTGGTCCTCTCCGGCCACGGCGGACAGACGACCATCGGCCACGAGCGCGCCACCAACCCCTACCTCCGACAGGCAGCAGGGGCGGCCGGCGCCCCGGCTTTCCCGCGACGAGGAATGTGACGGAAGAGAAGTTGAGCACCTTCACCGCCCCCAAGGGCACCTACGACCTGCTGCCCCCCAGCTCCGCGACCTTTCTGGCGATCCGCGAGCGCATCGCCGCGCCCGCCCGCCGGGCCGGTTACGGCTACGTCGAGACCCCGGTCTTCGAGGACGTGAAGCTGTTCTCGCGCGGTGTCGGAGAGTCCACCGACATCGTCACCAAGGAGATGTACACCCTCACCACCAAGGGCGGCGACGAGCTCGCGCTGCGCCCGGAGGGCACCGCCTCGGTGCTGCGCGCCGCGCTCCAGGCCAACCTGCACAAGCAGGGCAACCTGCCGGTCAAGCTCTGGTACTCCGGCTCGTACTACCGCTACGAGCGCGCCCAGAAGGGCCGCTACCGCCAGTTCTCCCAGGTCGGTGCCGAGGCGATCGGCGCCGAGGACCCGGCGCTGGACGCCGAGCTGATCATCCTGGCCGACGACGCCTTCCGCTCGCTCGGCCTGCGGAACTACTCGCTGCTGCTCAACAGCCTCGGTGACAAGCAGTGCCGCCCGGTCTACCGCGCCGCGCTGATCGAGTTCCTGGCCGGCCTGGACCTGGACGAGGACACCCGCCGCCGCGCCGAGATCAATCCGCTGCGGGTGCTGGACGACAAGCGCGAGTCGGTGCAGGCCCAGCTCACCGGCGCGCCGATGCTGCGCGACTTCCTCTGCGAGGACTGCAAGGCGTACGACGAGAAGGTCCGCGAGCTGCTCACCGCGGCCGGCGTGGCCTTCGTGGACGACCCCAAGCTCGTGCGCGGGCTGGACTACTACACCCGCACCACCTTCGAGTTCGTGCACAACGGCCTCGGCGCCCAGTCCGCGATCGGCGGCGGCGGCCGCTACGACGGCCTGTCCGAGATGATCGGCGGCCCGGCGCTGCCGTCCGTCGGCTGGGCCCTCGGCGTGGACCGCACCCACCTGGCGCTGGAGGCCGAGGGCGTGGCCCTCGACCTGCCCGCCGCCACCGCGGTGTACGCCGTCGCGCTCGGCGAGGAGGCCAAGAACGTCCTGTTCGCCAAGGTGATCGAGCTGCGCCGGGCCGGCGTCGCCACCGACCTCGCCTTCGGCGTGAAGAGCATCAAGAACGCCATGAAGTCCGCCGACCGGTCCGGCGCCCGCTTCGCCCTGATCGCCGGGGACCGGGACCTCGCCGAGGGCGTCGTCCAGCTCAAGGACATGAGCACCGGCGAGCAGATCCCCGTCGCCCTCGACGCACTCGTCACCACCCTGAAGGAGAAGCAGCTGTGATCCGCACGCACGACGCGGGCACGCTCCGCCCGGAGCACGCAGGCACCACCGTCACCCTGGCCGGCTGGGTCGCCCGCCGCCGCGACCACGGCGGCGTGGCCTTCATCGACCTGCGCGAAGCCTCCGGCACCGTGCAGATCGTGGTCCGAGACCTGGACTCGGTGCACGGCCTGCGCGCCGAGTACTGCGTCAAGGTCGTCGGTGACGTGAGGGTCCGCCCGGAGGGCAACGAGAACCCCGAGATCCCGACCGGCGCCGTCGAGGTCGTCGTCAGCGAGATCGAGGTGCTCTCCGAGGCCGCCCCGCTGCCCTTCCCGGTCGCCGAGTACGAGCCGGGCACGGTCAACGAGGAGGTCCGGCTGCGCTACCGCTACCTGGACCTGCGCCGTGAGGGCCCGGCCAAGGGCCTGCGGCTGCGCTCCAAGGTCAACAACATCATCCGCCGGGTGATGGAGGAGAACGACTTCCTCGACATCGAGACGCCGTACCTCACCCGCTCCACTCCCGAGGGCGCCCGCGACTTCCTCGTCCCGGTCCGCCTGCAGCCCGGCCACTGGTACGCGCTGCCGCAGTCGCCCCAGCTGTTCAAGCAGCTGCTGATGGTGGCCGGCATGGAGCGCTACTACCAGATCGCCCGTTGCTTCCGCGACGAGGACTTCCGCGCCGACCGCCAGCCGGAGTTCACCCAGCTGGACATCGAGGCCTCCTTCGTCGACCAGGAGGACATCCTGGCCCTCGGCGAGAAGATCATCGGTGCCGTCTGGCGCGAGGTGCACGGCTACGAGATCCCCAACCCGCTGCCGCGGATGACCTACGCGGACGCCATGGCCCGGTACGGCTCCGACAAGCCGGACGTCCGCTTCGGCCAGGAACTCACCGACCTCACCGAGTACTTCAAGGGCACCGAGTTCCGCGTCTTCCAGGCCCCGTACGTCGGCGCCGTGGTCATGCCGGGCGGCGCCTCCCAGCCGCGCAAGCAGCTGGACGCCTGGCAGGACTGGGCCAAGGCGCGCGGCGCCAAGGGCCTGGCGTACGTGCTGATCGACGCCGAGACCGGCGAGCTGCGCGGCCCCGTCGCCAAGAACCTCTCCGAGGAGCACCTGGCCGGCCTGGCCGCCGCCGCCGGCGCCAAGAACGGCGACGCGGTCTTCTTCGCGGCCGGCAAGGAGCGGGCCTCGCAGGAGCTGCTCGGCGCCGCCCGCCTGGAGATCGGCCGCCGCTGCGGGCTGATCGACGAGTCCAAGTGGGCCTTCCTCTGGGTCGTCGACTTCCCGATGTTCGAGCCGATCGAGGACGACAAGGGCCAGTTCCAGGGCTGGCACGCGGTGCACCACCCGTTCACCGCCCCGACCCGGGAGTCGCTGGACACCTTCGACACCGACCCCGGCTCGGCCCTGTCGAACGCCTACGACCTCGTCCTCAACGGCTCGGAGCTGGGCGGCGGTTCGATCCGTATCCACCAGCGGGACGTCCAGAAGCGGGCGTTCGACGCGATCGGCCTCTCCGAGGAGGAGGCCGCCTCGCAGTTCGGCTTCCTGCTGGACGCCTTCAACTACGGCCCGCCGCCGCACGGTGGGGTCGCCTTCGGCCTCGACCGCATCGTGACCCTGCTGGGCGGTTACGACACCATCCGCGACGTCATCGCCTTCCCGAAGACGTCCACCGGTGGTGACCCGCTGACCGGCGCCCCGACCCCGATCACCCCGGCGCAGCGCCGCGAGGCCGGCGTGGACGCCCAGCCGAAGGTCCGCGAGGACGCGAAGGACGTCAAGGACGCGAAGGACGCCTAGGACGCCAAGTCGCAGGTGACGCCCGAGGGCTGACACCGCGTCATCCGCTAACCTTCAACGGCCCCGGACGGTCCACCCACTGTCCGGGGCCGGTCCACAACGGTGTGTGACTCAGGGAGGGTTGACTCATGCAGGTCACGAACGTCACCACGAGAATCGAACGTCCGGAGGACGCCCCGGCGACCAGACGCGTCCACATGGCCGCGTTCCCCGGGCCGGACGAGGCGGACCTGGTGGACGCGCTGCGCCGCGATCCCGCCTGGCTGCCCGGGCTCTCGTGGGTCGCGGTCGACGGGACCGGGCTGGTGATCGGGCACGCGCTGCTGACCCGGCTGTGGGTCGGGGACGGCGACGCGGTGGCGCTCGCCCCGGTCGCGGTGGCGCCCGAGTGGCAGCGCAAGGGCGTCGGGGAACTCGTCGTCCGGGCCGCGCTGTCGGCGGCCGAGGAAGCGGGGGAGAAGCTGGTGGTCGTCCTCGGCGACCCGGACTACTACGGCCGGTTCGGCTTCGCCCCGGCCGGGCGGCACGAGGTCAGCGGCCCGTTCGAGGTGCCGGAGGCGTACTTCCAGGCGCTGCCGCTCGCGGCGTACGACGGCGGTCCGCGCGGGCTCTGCCGCTATCCGGAGCCGTTCGTCGCGGTCTGACCGCACCCCTCCCGGCCCCCGCGGCTTCGGCCGACCTGCGGGGCCGCCGTTCTGCGCCTACGGTGAAGGGTCATCGGCAGCAGTCGGACGGAGGACCCGAGGGTGACCACCGGGAAGCGGGCCGGGAAGCCGGAGCGACTGGCGAGGAAGCCGTACGAGCGGGAGCTGCTGCGGCTGCAGCAGGAGCTGGTGAAGCTCCAGGAGTGGGTGCGGGTCGAGGGGGCCCGCGTGGTGGTGGTCTTCGAAGGGCGGGACGCGGCCGGCAAGGGCGGTGCCATCAAGCGGGTGACGGAGTACCTGAACCCGCGCATCGCCAGGGTCGCGGCGCTTCCCACCCCGACCGAGCGGCAGCGGACCCAGTGGTACTTCCAGCGGTACGTCGAACACCTGCCGGCGGCCGGGGAGATCGTGCTGTTCGACCGGAGCTGGTACAACCGGGCCGGGGTCGAGCGGGTGATGGGCTTCTGCACCGACGAGGAGTACCGGCAGTTCCTCCACCAGTGCCCGGTGTTCGAGCAGATGCTGATCGAGGCGGGCATCCTGCTGCGCAAGTACTGGTTCTCGGTCAGCGACACCGAGCAGGAGCGGCGGTTCCGGGACCGGCTGCAGGACCCGATGAGGCGCTGGAAGCTCTCCCCGATGGACGTCGAGTCGATCAACCACTGGGAGGACTACTCGCGGGCCAAGGACGAGATGTTCGTCCACACCGACACCACGGTCTCGCCCTGGCACGTGGTGGAGAGCGACGACAAGCGCCGGGCCCGGATCAACATGATCGCCCACCTGCTCTCCACCGTGCCGTACCACGAGATCACTCCGCCCCGGATCGAGCTGCCGCCCCGCCCGGACTCGCGCGGCTACCGGCGGCCCCCGCGCGATCTGCAGAAGTACGTTCCGGACCACGCTGCCAGACTGGAGTAGACGGGGCCCGCCGGGCGCTGCTACCGAGAAGACGGCCCCGCGTGGCGCCCGGGCGTCCACAGGAGGCGCGCTCATGTTCGTCCGTACCGTCTACGCCACCGGTCACCCCGACCGGATCGAGCAGACCCTCGACCGGCTCCGTGCCGAGGCCCCCGCACTGCTGGCCGACCGGCCCGGGTACCGCGGCTACGGGCTGTTCGTCGACCGGTCCCTCGGCAAGATCACCATGGGCTCCTGGTGGGAGTCCGCCCAGGCCGAGCGGGACAGCGACGCGGCGCTGGGTGAGCGTCGCCGCGAGCTGCTGGCGCCGCTGGCCGGCACCGTGGACACCGGCGTCTGGGAGGCCGTGGTGACGGCCCCGCCCGGCACGGCCGGCCCGGGCGCCGGCTTCCGCCTGGTGCGCGGCCGGATCGACCCGGACAAGGTGGACCGGCTGGCCGAGGTCTTCCGGGACCGCGCGCTGCCGACCCTGGAGAAGCTGGACGGCTTCGTCACCGGCGCGCTGCTGGCCGACCGGCCGAGCGGCCGCATCTCGGTGGGCGCGATCTTCGCCGACCAGGCGAGCTTCGCGCACTCGCGCGGCCCGATGGCCGACGCCCGGGCGCAGGCGACCGCCTCGGCCGGATCCACCGTGTGGTCGCTGGAGGAGTTCGACGTCGTGCTGCTGGACGGCCCGCCGCAGGACTGACAGACAGGAGGGCTTCCCGCCGAGGGGTGTCGGCGGCCTCGCATAGGCTTCCGGTGTGGACGAACCGGACCTCTTCACCGCCGCAGCCGAGGAACGCCAGAGAAAGGAGCCCGGCCGGGCACCTCTGGCCGTACGGATGCGCCCGCGCACCCTGGACGAGGTGGCCGGGCAGCGTCAGCTGCTGAAGCCCGGCTCCCCGCTGCGGCGGCTGGTCGCGGGCTCGCGCGGACCGGCGGCCACCAGCTCGGTGATCCTCTGGGGGCCGCCCGGCACCGGCAAGACCACCCTCGCGCACGTGATCAGCCAGGCCGTGGAGGGCCGCTTCGTCGAACTGTCCGCGATCACCGCCGGGGTCAAGGAGGTCCGGGCGGTGATCGACGGCGCCCGGCGGGCCGTCGGCATGTCCGGCCGGGAGACGGTGCTCTTCCTGGACGAGATCCACCGCTTCTCCAAGGCCCAGCAGGACTCGCTGCTGCCGGCCGTGGAGAACCGCTGGGTCACGCTGATCGCGGCGACCACCGAGAACCCCTACTTCTCGGTGATCTCCCCGCTGCTGTCCCGCTCGCTGCTGCTCACCCTGGAGTCGCTCACCGACGACGACATCCGGGCGCTGCTGCGCCGCGCGGTGGTCGACGACCGCGGCCTGGGCGGTGCAGTGGAGCTGACCGCCGAGGCCGAGGACCACCTGGTGCGGCTGGCCGGCGGGGACGCCCGGCGGGCGCTGACCACGCTGGAGGCGGCGGCCGGGGCGGCGCTGGAGAAGGGCGAGGCCGGCATCACGCTGGCCACCACCGAGACCGCCGTCAACCAGGCGGCGGTGCGCTACGACAAGGACGGTGACCAGCACTACGACGTCGCGAGCGCGTTGATCAAGTCGATCCGCGGCAGCGACGTGGACGCCACCCTGCACTACCTGGCCCGGATGATCGAGGCGGGGGAGGACCCGCGGTTCATCGCCCGGCGGCTGATGATCTCGGCCAGCGAGGACGTCGGTCTGGCGGACCCGACGGCGCTGCAGACGGCGGTGGCGGCGGCCCAGGCGGTGGCCTTGATCGGCTTCCCGGAGGCCCGGATCATCCTGTCCCAGGCGGCGATCGCGCTGGCGCTGGCGCCGAAGTCCAACTCGGCGTACCTGGCGATCGACGCGGCGCTGGCGGACGTGCGGCAGGGCCTGGCGGGCGCGGTGCCGCCGCACCTGCGGGACTCCCACTACGGCGGTGCGGGCAAGCTCGGCCACGGCAAGGGCTACCAGTACCCGCACGACCTGCCGGAGGGCATCGCGGCCCAGCAGTACGCGCCGGACGCGGTGCACGGCAAGGAGTACTACCGGCCGAACCGGCGCGGCGGAGAGGTGCGGTACGCGGACACCGTGGAGTGGACGCGCGGCCGACTGCGGGGCGAGCGCCGGGCGGAGCGGAAGGCGGAGGAGCCCGGGGAGAACGGCGGGTGAGCCACCGGTATACTCGGTCGGAGTGCCATGTCCCGGGACGGCGGCGGGGGTGACCCCACCGACCGGCCGCACCAGCGGGGCACCGGCCGTAGGCCTCCTCCGGGAGGCCCGCAACAGGAGCGTCGCGCACCGTTTCGGTGTCGCGGACGGCCCGGTTTCCGGGCCCTTCGTGTGACCAGCACTTCCGTGCCCGGCTCCGGAGAGCGGCTGATCCCTCGCGCAGGCGGGCGGGTTTTCTCCGGGTCGCGACATGCGACCTCCGTCAACACCTGGTGAAAGCCGTATTCATAAGCAAGGAAGGTTTGGTTCATGGCGAACCAGAAGCGTCCCAAGGTCAAGATCGCGCGTGCCCTCGGCGTGCCGCTGACCCCGAAGTCCGTCAAGTACTTCGAGGCCCGCCCGTACCCGCCCGGCCAGCACGGCCGTGGCCGCAAGCAGAACTCGGACTACAAGGTCCGTCTGCTCGAGAAGCAGCGTCTTCGCGCCCAGTACGACCTGAGCGAGAAGCAGCTGTCGCGTGCGTTCGACCGCGCGAAGAAGGCCGAGGGCAAGACCGGTGAGGCGCTCGTCGCCGAGCTGGAGACCCGTCTGGACTCGCTGGTGCTGCGTTCGGGCATCGCCCGCACCATCTACCAGGCCCGTCAGATGGTCGTCCACGGCCACATCGAGGTCAACGGCGGCAAGGTCAACAAGCCGTCGTTCCAGATGAAGCCGGGCTACGTGGTCACCGTCCGCGAGCGCAGCAAGGAGAAGGTCCCCTTCCAGGTCGCCCGTGAGGGTGGCTACGCGGGTGAGGGCCAGACCCCGAAGTACCTCGAGGTCAACCTGAAGGCCCTGGCCTTCCGCCTGGACCGTGCGCCGCAGCGCAAGGAGGTCCCGGTGATCTGTGACGAGCAGCTGGTCGTCGAGTACTACTCGCGCTGACCCGCGCTCGGTTCCGCAGTCCGCGAGACCACAGCGAGCCCCCGTCGCCTTCCGAGGCGGCGGGGGCTCGCCGTTCTCCCGTCCCGCTGTGCCGGACGAGGCGCTGTGCGGTGTCAGACGGCCTCGCCGGTCATTGCGGCGGCCAGCCGCAGGTGCGGGCGGGCCTGCTCGGCGCGGCCCTGGCGCTCCAGGGTGCGGCCGAGCATCAGCCGGGCGTAGTCCTCGGCCGGGTCGAGGTCGAGGATCCGGCGCAGCTCGGCCTCGGCGCGGCCGAGCTGGGCGGAGTGGTAGTAGCTGCGGGCCAGCAGCAGCCGGACGGAGAGGTTGGCCGGCTCCTCGGCCAGCACGCCCTCCAGCAGGCGGGCGGCGTCGGCGTACGCCTTGGACTCGAAGTGGAAGTTCGCGAGGCGGTACTCGTCGTGGACGGCCATGGTGCTCCTCCGGGTGGTTCCTTGCCTCCTCAAGCAATGGACAAGTTTCAACTATTCCGCACCGGCGCGGGCGCCGGTGCGGGCGGCACCGAGAACGGCCCGGAGTGTGGCTCGCACCCGCCCGGCGGGCCGCCGTCGCCGAGTGCCCGGGAGACGGCGGCGTCCAGGTCCAGCCGGGTGCCGGCCCGGTAGCAGTCCTCGTACTCCCGCTCCGTCAGCCCGGCGCGGGCCCGCTCGGCGCACTCCTGGTGGGTGCCGAAGAAGGAGCGCGAGCCCAGGAAGGGATTGCCGACGGCGCGCCAGATCCGGTGCGCGGCGCCCTGCAGCACCCGGGCCTCGCGCAGGTCGCCGGGCTCGCCCGGGCCGTCCGGCTCGGTCTCCAGCAGCGCCAGCAGGTCGATCCCCAGGACGATGCCGAGCAGGTCGTGGAAGACGTGGTTCAGCCGGACGCACTCCCGGGCCAGGGCGCGGGCGGCCTGGACCGCGCCGTCCAGGTAGTGGGAGTACGCCGTCGCGTAGAGCACGTAGGCGTACGCCCACTGCTCGCCGTGCTCCTCGCAGACCTCTCGGGCCTGGCCGAACCAGAGTTCGCCGCTGTCGAGGTCGCCCTGGAACAGGTGGGCCAGGCCCAGCTCGATCATGGCCATCACGACGTTGCTGTTGAGCTCGCCGATCGTCCGGTAGTGCCAGAGCGCCTCGTCGAACAGCTCGGCGGCGCGCTCCGGGTCGTCGCCGATCAGGGCGGCGCAGCCCTGGCGGTGGACGGCGTAGGCGAGGGCCCGGGCGTCGCCGGTGTCCAGGGCCTGGCGGCGGCACTCCTCCAGCGCCGGGCGGGCGGCGCCGAGGTCGCCCTGCAGGGTGGCCATGTAGCCGGTGACCCAGAGGGCCTTGGCGCGGGCCTCGGTGGGTTCGCGGTCCAGCGCGAGCGCGCGGTCCAGCCAGTGCCTGCCCTCGCCGAGGTGGCCGCAGCCGACCCAGTAGAACCACAGGGTGCCGGCCAGCAGCAGGGCGATCTGCTCCTCGCCGGGCTCGGCGAGGCAGAACTCCAGCGCGGCGCGCAGATTGGTGTGGGCGAGCTCGGTGCGCTCGGCGGTCTCCGCCTGACGCGGACCGAACCACTCGACCTCGCCCCAGGTGGCGACGCCCAGGTACCAGTCCCGGTGGCGGCGCAGCAGCCGCTGTTCCTCGCCGGTCGCGCGCAGCCAGTGGCCGCCGTACTCGCGCAGGGTGTCCAGCAGGCGGAATCGGACGCCGAAGGCGCTGTCCTCGCGCAGCACGACGGACTTGGCGACGAGTTCGTCGAGCAGGTCGAGCACGTCCTCGGGTTCGATGCCGTCGCCGGCGCAGACGTACTCGGCGGCCTCCAGGTCGAAACCGCCGGCGAAGACCGACAGGCGGGCCCAGAGTAAACGTTCCTGCACCGTGCACAGCTCGTGGCTCCAGCCGATCGTGGTGCGCAGCGTCTGGTGTCTGGGCAGGGCCGTGCGGCAGCCCCCGGTGAGCAGCCGGAAGCGGTCGTCCAGCCGCGCCGTGATCTGCTCCACCGACAACGCCCGCAGCCGCCCGGCGGCCAGCTCCACAGCCAGCGGGATGCCGTCCAGACGGCGGCAGAGCAGGCCCACCGCCTCCGCGTTGGCCTCGGTCACCGCGAAGGACGGCAGCACCGCCCGGGCGCGGTCGACGAACAGCCGCACCGCGTCCGGCAGTGCGCCCGTCGGTCCGGTCGGCAGCGGGCCGACCGGCAGCGGGGCCAGGGTCAGCAGGTGCTCGCCCGAGGCCCGCAGCGCGGAGCGGCTGGTGGCCAGCACCCGCAGTCCGGGCAGCATCCGCAGCAGTGCGTCGGCCAGCTCGGCGCAGGCCTCCACCAGGTGCTCGCAGCCGTCCAGCACCAGCAGCAGACGGCGCCCGGCCAGCCGCTCACCGAGGACGTCCAGCGGCGGGCGGGCGGTGCCGTCGGTCAGCCGCAGCGCCTCCAGCACGGCGTGGCCGAGCAGCAGCGGGTCCTGCACGGGGGCGACGTCCACCAGCCAGGTGCCGTCCGGGAAGGCGCCGGCGGCCCGGGCCGCGGCGCGCACCGCGAGCCGGCTCTTCCCCACCCCGCCGGGTCCGGTCACGGTCACCAGCCGGGCGCCGGCGAGCAGGGCCGCCAGCTCGGCCAGTTCCCGCTGCCGCCCGACGAAGCCGGTCACCTCGGCCGGGAGCAGGCCGGGCCCCGGCTCGCGCGGCCACGCCTCGGGCTGTGCTGTCCAGTCGCCGGCCACGCGCTGCTCCCCGTCGTTCCGGGCCCGGACCACCGCGGTCCGGACGTGTGTCGGGCCGTACGGGCGACGGCCCGCCTGGCAGAACGAGGTGACCGGCCGGTAGGTTACGCGCGCGCATCGCACACCCGGGCGAGGTCACGGGCGATAACCCGGTCCGGAAACGGGGTGCGGGCGCGATAGGGTCAGACCCTGAGGAGAACGGCGAGGCGAGGGAGCGCGCAGAAGTGTCCGTGGGAGAGCTGGCCGGGTTGCTCGTCGCCGTGTTCTGGGCGGTCCTGGTCACCCTGCTCGCCGTGGTCCTGGTCCGCCTCTCGCGGGTGCTGAAGGAGGCCACCGTCCTGGTCTCCGCGGTCACCGAGCAGGCCGTGCCGCTGCTGACCGAGGCGGGCGCCGCGGTGCGCAGCGCCAACGAGCAGCTGGAGCGGGTGGACGAGATCACCGCCAACGTGCAGGACGCCGCCGCCAACGCCAACGCGCTCTCCTCCACCGTGGCCGCCACGCTGGGCGGACCGCTGGTCAAGGTCGCGGCCTTCAGCTACGGCGTCCGCAAGGCCGTCGCCAAGCAGCAGGGCGGCCTGCCGAACGTGCCGGTGCAGGCCGCCGAGCGCGACGAGCTCGCCCGGCTGATCCGGGCCGAGGTGCGCGCCGCGACCGCGCCCAGGTACGGCCTGCTCTCCAGGGTCCGGCGCGCGGTGAAGGGCTGACGACATGGCACGCATCTTCTGGATGGCGGTCGGCGCCGGCGCCACCGTCTGGGCCATGCGCAAGGCCAACGAGGCCGTGCACCGGCTCACCCCCGACAGCCTCTCCGGCACCGCCGCGCGCGGAGCGCTGCACCTGGGTGACCTCGCCAAGCAGTTCGCCCAGGACGTGCGGGCCGGCATGGCCGAGCGCGAGGAGCAGCTGAAGGACGACCTCGGACTGCGCGGCACCGCCGTCGTCGAGCCCCGGACCACCCGGGTGCTGCGCGGCGAGCCGCAGTACCGAGCTATCTCGGCGGCGCCCGGCAGCCCGGCCGCCGCCCTGCCTCCGTCCCGCGCGCTGTCCCACGGTGGCGGCCGCACCGCACCTCAGGCCATTGAAGAAACGCCCCGCCGCGCGCTGCCGTCGCGGGGCGGCACCCCGAACCGGAAGGACCACTAATGGAGTCGGCTGAGATCCGCCGCCGCTGGCTGCGCTTCTTCGAGGAGCGCGGCCACACCGTCGTTCCGTCGGCGTCCCTGGTCGCCGACGACCCCACCCTGCTGCTCGTCAACGCCGGCATGGTGCCGTTCAAGCCCTACTTCCTGGGCGAGGTCAAGCCGCAGTTCTCGCGTGCCACCAGCGTCCAGAAGTGCGTGCGCACCCTGGACATCGAGGAGGTCGGGAAGACCACCCGGCACGGCTCCTTCTTCCAGATGTGCGGCAACTTCTCCTTCGGCGACTACTTCAAGGAAGGCGCCATCAAGTTCGCGTGGGAGCTGCTCACCAGTTCCGTCGCGGACGGCGGCTACGGCCTGGAGAAGGAGAAGCTCTGGATCACCGTCTACAAGGACGACGACGAGGCCGAGCAGATCTGGCGTGACGTCATCGGCGTCCCCTCCGAGCGGATCCAGCGCCTCGGCATGAAGGACAACTTCTGGTCGATGGGCGTCCCCGGCCCGTGCGGCCCGTGCTCGGAGATCAACTACGACCGCGGCCCCGCGTACGGCGAGGAGGGCGGCCCGGCGGTCAACGGCGAGCGCTACCTGGAGATCTGGAACCTGGTCTTCATGCAGTACGAGCGCGGCCACGGCGACGGCAAGGACGGGTTCGAGATCCTCGGCGACCTGCCGAGCAAGAACATCGACACCGGCCTCGGCCTGGAGCGCCTGGCCGCCATCCTGCAGGGCGTCGACAACCTCTTCGAGATCGACACCAGCCGGATGATCCTCGACCGCGCCGCCGAGCTCACCGGCCACGCCTACGGCGCCGACCACAAGTCGGACGTCTCGCTGCGCGTGGTCACCGACCACATCCGCACCGCGCTGATGCTGGTCGGCGACGGCGTCACCCCGGGCAACGAGGGCCGCGGCTACGTGCTGCGCCGGATCCTTCGCCGCGCCATCCGCAACATGCGCCTGCTGGGCGCGACCGAGCCGGTGGCCAAGGAGCTCATCGACATCGCCATCAAGGCGATGGCCCCGCAGTACCCGGAGCTGGAGGCCGACCGCAAGCGCATCGAGACGGTCGTCACCGGCGAGGAGGCCGCCTTCCTGCAGACGCTGAAGGCCGGCACCAATCTGCTGGACGCCGCGGTCACCGAGACCCGACAGTCCGGCGGCGCGGTGCTCTCCGGCGAGCAGGCGTTCAAGCTGCACGACACCTACGGCTTCCCGATCGACCTCACCCTGGAGATGGCCGAGGAGCAGGGCCTCCAGGTGGACGAGGCCGGCTTCCGCCGTCTGATGCAGGAGCAGCGGGACCGGGCCAAGGCGGACGCCAAGGCCAAGAAGATGGGCCACGCCGATGTCGCCGCGTACCGCGAGGTCGCCGACACGTCCGGCGCCAGCGTCTTCACCGGCTACACCCTCACCGAGGGCGAGGCCACCGTGGTCGGCCTGCTCGTCGACGGCGTGCCCTCGCCCGCCGCCTCCGAGGGGGACGAGGTCGAGATCATCCTCGACCGCACCCCGTTCTACGCCGAGGGCGGCGGCCAGCTCGCCGACCACGGCCGGATCCGGCTGGAGTCCGGCGCGGTGGTGGAGATCCGCGACGTGCAGCAGCCCGTCCCGGGCGTCGTCGTGCACTCCGGCGGGGTGCTGTTCGGCGAGGTCGTGCTGGGCGCCTCGGCGTACGCCACGATCGACATCGAGCGCCGCCGGGCGATCGCCCGCGCCCACTCGGCCACCCACCTGACCCACCAGGCGCTGCGCGACGCGCTCGGCCCGACGGCCGCCCAGGCCGGCTCCGAGAACGCCCCGGGCCGCTTCCGCTTCGACTTCGGCTCGCCCGCCGCCGTTCCGGGCAGCGTGCTGGTGGACGTCGAGCAGAAGATCAACGACGTGCTGGGCCGCGAGCTGGACGTCACCGCCGAGGTCATGACGATGGACCAGGCCCGCAAGGCCGGCGCCATCGCGATGTTCGGCGAGAAGTACGGCGACGAGGTGCGGGTCGTCACCATCGGTGACTTCTCCAAGGAGCTGTGCGGTGGCACCCACGTCGGCAACACCGCCCAGCTGGGCCTGGTGAAGCTGCTCGGCGAGTCCTCGATCGGCTCGGGCGTGCGCCGGGTGGAGGCGCTGGTCGGCGTCGACGCGTACAAGTTCCTGGCCCGCGAGCACACCGTGGTCTCCCAGCTCACCGAGCTGGTCAAGGGCCGCCCGGAGGAGCTGCCGGAGAAGATCTCGGGCATGCTCGCCAAGCTCAAGGACGCCGAGAAGGAGATCGAGCGCTTCCGCGCCGAGAAGGTGCTGGCCGCCGCGGCGGGCCTGGCCGACTCGGCCGAGGACGTGCACGGCATCGCGGTGGTCGCCGCCCAGGTCGCCGACGGCGTCGGTGCGGACGAGTTGCGCAAGCTGGTCCTGGACGTGCGCGGTCGCCTGGGCTCGCGCCCGGCCGTGGTCGCCGCCTTCACCGTGGCGAACGACCGCCCGCTGACCGTGATCGCCACCAACGAGGACGCCCGCGGCCGTGGCATCAAGGCCGGCGAGCTGGTTCGCACCGCCGCCAAGACCCTCGGCGGCGGCGGTGGCGGCAAGGACGACGTCGCCCAGGGCGGTGGCTCCAACCCGGCCGCGGTCGGCGAGGCCATCGCCGCGGTGCGCGGCCTGGTCGCGGAGCGCGCCAGCTGATGGAGCAGGAGGAGAGGCCCTTCCGGCGGGGGCGGCGGATCGCCGTCGATGTCGGGGACGCCCGGATCGGGGTCGCGTCCTGCGACCCCGACGGGGTGCTCGCCACGCCGGTGGAGACCGTCCCGGCCGGGGTGAAGTCGCAGGCCCGGATCGCCGCGATCGTCGAGGAGTACGACGCGATCGAGGTGGTCGTCGGGCTGCCGCGCTCGCTCAGCGGCAAGGAGGGCCCGGCGGCGGAGAAGGTCCGCGCGTACGCCCTCCGGCTGGCCAACCGGCTCTACCCGGTGCCGGTCCGGCTGGTGGACGAGCGGATGTCGACCGTCACCGCGACCCACGGGCTGCGCGCCTCGGGGGTCAAGGCCAAGAAGGGCCGCTCGGTGGTCGACCAGGCCGCCGCGGTGGTGATCCTCCAGACCGCCCTTGAGTCCGAACGGGTGAGCGGACGCCCGCCCGGTGAGAGCGTCGAGGCGGTCGGCTGACCGGCCTGATCTAACGTCCCGAAAAGGGGTCCGTGCGGACACGTCCGCACGGACCCCTTTTCGTTCGATGCCGTGTCCGTTTTCGGTCGGTACAGATCGATGAAGATCGATATGACCGATCGGGGGCGGTTCGGTCCGATCCGGACTGATCCGGCGCGATTCGGAGCGATTCGGGACGCCGAGGGAGCGTGAGCCATGACCGACCAGGACTTCCACCCGGGGCTCACCCCCGGCCACCTGGGCGCACCGGTGCTGGAGCCGGAGGGACGCCCCCCGGTCGCGCCCCGGCCGCGCCCCGATGCGCCGGATCCGCACCGGCGGCGCAACGGGCTGGCCTGCGGGCTCACCGCCCTCGCGTTGATCGCGGTGTTCGGCGGGATCGGACTGACCGGCTACACCTGGTTCCAGGGGCAGCGCAAACCCGCCGCCGCCGCCGACTACAAGGGTCAGGGCAGCGGCAGTGTCCAGGTCTCGGTGCCGGAGGGCGCGGGCCTGTCCCAGATCGCCTCGGCGCTGGTCCGCAACGGGGTGGTGGCCAGCTCGCTCGCCTTCACCCGGGCGGCCAAGGGCAGCGCGGCGGCCGCCGGACGGATCCAGCCCGGGACGTACACGCTGCGGCTGAAGATGTCGGCGGCCGCCGCGCTGGCCGTCCTGATCGACCCTGCCAACGCCAACGGCCTCACCATTCCCGAGGGTTGGCGCGGTTACCAGATCTACGCGGCGATCGACAAGAAGCTGAACCTGCCCGAGGGCACCACCCGGCGGACCGCCCAGGAGCAGGGCGCCGAACTGGGCCTGCCGGACTTCGCCAACGGCAGCCCGGAGGGCTACCTGTTCCCGGCGACGTACAGCGTCACCGACGCGACCACCCCGCTGGAGCTGTTGAAGCAGATGGTCGAGCGGGCCGGCAAGGAGTACAGCCGGGACGACGCCACCGTGGTGGCGCAGACGCTCGGGCAGAGCCTGTACGGACTGGTCACCGTGGCGAGCATGGTGCAGGGCGAGGCCGACAACACCGAGGACATGGGCAAGGTGGCCCGGGTCATCTACAACCGGCTGGCGAAGGGCATGCCGCTCCAGCTGGACTCCACGATCAACTACGCGCTCGGCCGCTCGACGCTCAACACCACCGTCACCGACACCAAGCTGAACTCCCCGTACAACACCTACGTGCACCCGGGGCTGCCGCCGTCGCCGATCTCCAACCCGGGCCGGCAGGCGATCATGGCCGCGCTGGACCCGACGCCCGGGGACTGGCTGTACTTCGTGACCGTGAAGCCGGGGGACACCCGCTTCACGGACAGCTACGAGGTGCACCAGCGCAACGTGGCGGAGTTCAACGCGGCCCGGGCCGCGAAGCCGAGCACCTCGCCCAGCGGCCCGGCGGCCGCCACGCCCCCGGCGGCGCCGTGACCGGGGCGCGGACCCCGGGTGAGGTCGATCACTGACGGTATGTCCGTCCGGGCGGGTGCCAGGCTGCGGTACGGTAACGTCTCCTCCCAGGCGCTGCGCTAGCACGCCGGTTCGAGAATCAGCCGGGACGGCCTCGTCCCGGACGGCCGGTCCGATCCTCCGGTCGTCACCGTCGGTTAAGGGGATCAATGACCGATCTGGGTCGGGGCTACGGCCCCCAGGGCGAGCCGTGGCACCCCGGTGATCCCGGGTACGGCGGCCAGCAGCCGGTCCCCGGCCACCACGACGGCCAGTGGCAGCAGTACCCGCAGCAGGGCCAGCAGCCGTACGAGGACGTGCAGCAGCAGGCGTATCAGCAGCAGATGCAGGGCCATCCCCAGCAGATGATGGCGGCCCGGGGGTACCAGCAGCAGATGCCGGAGCAGGGCTACCCCCAGCAGCAACCGATGCCGCAGCAGGGGTACCCGTACCAGCAGCAGCTGCCCCAGCAGGGCTACCCCCAGCAGCAGATGCCGATGCAGCCCGGCATGCCGCACCAGGGCATGCCGCAGCAGCAGATGCCCCAGGGCCATCCCCAGCACATGTCGGCCCAGCAGCAGATGCCCGGCCAGCAGCAGCAGTTCCAGCAGCAGCACCAGCAGCAGCCGCCCGCCCAGCAGCAGCCGCCGCAGCGGGCCCAGCAGGCCGTGCCCGCCTCCGGCCCGGGCCCGGACGGGATCGACTGGGAGGCCGAGGCCGCCGCGCTGGAGTCCGGCGCCGACCCGGTCGGCGCGGTGCACGAGCCCGCCGCCGAGGAGTGGGACGGCCGCGAGGACGGCCACCACGAGGACGGCGGGTACCTCGACGAGCACGCCGAAGCCGAGGAACCCGGCTTCCTGGGCACCCGGGACGACTCGCGCGAGGCCCAGAAGAAGCGCAAGGAGAAGGGCAAGAAGGCCGGCCGCCGCAACGGCGGCGCCTGCCTGCTGGTCGCGCTGGTGCTCCTCGGCGCCATGGGCGGCGCCGGCTGGTGGGGCTACGGCTTCTACCAGGACCACTTCGGGCCGCCGCCGGACTTCACCGGCGAGGGCACCGGCTCCGTCCAGGTCGAGGTCAAGCAGGGCGCGGGCGGCGGGCAGATCGGCCTCGTCCTGAAGAACGCCGGTGTGGTCAAGAGCGTCGACGCGTTCACCAAGGCCTGCAACGCCGAGCCCAAGTGCGGCACCATCCAGTACGGCTACTACGGGATGAAGAAGGAGATGTCGGCGGCCGCCGCGCTCAAGGAACTGCTGGACCAGGCGGGCGGCGCGGCCATCGTGATCCCGGAGGGCAAGAACTCCTCCGAGATCTACGCGATGATCGACGCCAAGCTGAAGCTGCAGAAGGGCACCACGGCGAACGTCGCCAAGGCGCAGCTCAACGACCTCGGTCTGCCCGGCTACGCCCAGGGCAACGTCGAGGGCTTCCTCTGGCCGACCCGCTACAACATCGCCGACGGCATGAAGCCCGAGGACCTGCTCAAGCAGATGGTGAAGAACGCCACCGACAAGTACGCCGCGCTGGACGGCCAGGCCGCCTCGGTGGGCCTGAAGAACGCGTACGAGGTGATCACCGAGGCGAGCATCCTGCAGCGCGAGGGCAACAACACCGCGGACTTCGCGAAGATGGCCAAGACCATCCAGAACCGCCTGGCCAACGAGTCCGAGACCCACCGCCGCCTCGGCATGGACACCACGCTGCAGTACTCGCTGGGCCGCAAGGACCTCACCAAGAAGGACATGGACGACGCGTCCAACAAGTACAACACCTACCTCAACCCGGGCCTGCCGCCGACGCCGATCTCCAACCCCGGTGACGACGCGATCAACGCGGTGCTGCACCCGGCGGACGGCAAGTGGCTGTACTTCATCGCGATGTCCCCGACCGAGACCCGCTTCGCCGAGACCAGCAAGGAGCACTACGCCAACGTCAAGGAGTACTGCCAGGCGGCCGGTCAGGGCTTCGACGAGGCCCGCGGCCACTGCACCAGCAAGTAGTCCGCACCGGTAACCGGCCCATGGAGGGGCAGCGTTGACCAGCAAGCACCGGGCGGCCGTCCTCGGCTCGCCGATCGCCCACTCGCTCTCGCCGGTCCTGCACCGGGCCGCGTTCGCCGCGCTCGGGCTGGACGGCTGGCGCTACGACCGCTTCGAGGTCGACGAGGCCGCCCTGCCGGGCTTCGTCGCCGGGCTGGACGAGGCCGAGTGGGCCGGGCTGTCGCTGACCATGCCGCTCAAGCGGGCCGTCATCCCGCTGCTGGACGAGGTCAGCGCCACCGCCCGCTCGGTGGACGCGGTCAACACCGTGGTGTTCACCGCCGACGGCCGGCGGACCGGGGACAACACCGACGTCCCCGGGCTGGTCAACGCGCTGCGCGAGCGCGGCATCACCGAGGTGCCGGCCGCCGCCGTGCTGGGCGCCGGAGCCACCGCCTCCTCGGCGCTGGCGGCGCTCGCCCAGATCTGCACCGGCGAGGTGACGGTCTACGTGCGCAGCGCCGAGCGGGCCCGGGAGATGGCCGAGCTCGGCGAGCGGCTCGGCGTCGTCGTGCGGCCCGCCGAATGGGAGCGCGGGGCCGAGGCGCTGGAGCGGCCGCTGACCGTCTCCACCACGCCGGTCGGCGCGACGGACGGTTTCGCGGCCGGGCTGCCCGCCGCGCCCGGGGCCTTGTTCGACGTGCTGTACCACCCGTGGCCGACGGCGCTCGCCGCCGCCTGCGCCGAGCGTGGGGCGACCGTCCTGGGCGGCCTGGACCTGCTGGTGCACCAGGCCGTGCTGCAGAGCGAGGCCTTCACCGGGCGGGTGCCCGGGCCGCTGGCGGCGATGCGCGAGGCGGGCGAGAAGGCGCTCGCGGGGCGTTAGGCGGCCCCGGCCACGCCCCGGGCCGCAGCTTGCGGTCACTCCACGGCCGGATGGTGACCGGTTGCTGTCCGTCACGCGGACTGTGCCCCCGGGTGCCGCTGGGGCATGAAAGGATTCAGGGACAAGGCACGTCCGGGGCGGGCCGCGGCGGTGCCGTGGGCCGGTCCGCTGATGAAGGAGCTCCGTTGGGTACGTTGCGCTGGCTGACGGCGGGGGAGTCGCACGGCCCCGCACTCGTCGCGACGCTGGAAGGCCTGCCCGCCGGTGTACCGGTCACCACCGCCGTGGTGGCCGACGCGCTGGCGCGCCGCCGGCTCGGTTACGGCCGCGGGGCGCGGATGAAGTTCGAGCAGGACGAGGTGACCTTCCTCGGCGGTGTCCGGCACGGCCTGACCATGGGCAGCCCGGTGGCGGTCATGGTCGGCAACACCGAGTGGCCGAAGTGGGAGCAGGTCATGTCGGCCGACCCGGTCGACCCCGAGGTGCTCGCGGGCCTGGCCCGCAACGAGGCGCTGACCCGCCCCCGGCCCGGCCACGCCGACCTGGCCGGCATGCAGAAGTACTCGATCGACGAGGCCCGGCCGATCCTGGAGCGCGCCAGTGCCCGCGAGACGGCCGCCCGGGTCGCGCTGGGCGCCGTCGCCCGCGCCTACCTGAAGGAGACCTGCGGGATCGAGATCGTCAGCCACGTGGTCGAGCTGGCCGCCGCCAAGGCGCCGGCCGGCGTGGTGCCGCTGCCCTCGGACGAGGCCCGGCTGGACGCCGACCCGGTGCGCTGCCTGGACGCGGACGCCTCGAAGGCGATGGTCGCCGAGATCGACCAGGCCCACAAGGACGGCGACACCCTCGGCGGCGTGGTCGAGGTCCTCGCGTACGGCGTGCCGGTGGGCCTCGGCTCGCACGTGCACTGGGACCGCCGCCTGGACGCTCGGCTGGCCGCCGCGCTGATGGGCATCCAGGCGATCAAGGGCGTCGAGGTCGGCGACGGCTTCGAGCTGGCCCGGGTGCCGGGTTCGAAGGCGCACGACGAGATCGTCCCGACCCCGCAGGGCGTCAAGCGCACCTCCGGCCGCTCCGGCGGCACCGAGGGCGGCCTGTCCACCGGCGAGGTGCTGCGGGTGCGCGCCGCGATGAAGCCGATCGCCACCGTGCCGCGGGCGCTGCAGACCCTGGACGTGCGCACCGGTGAGCCCGCCAAGGCGCACCACCAGCGCTCGGACGTCTGCGCGGTGCCGGCGGCCGGGATCGTCGCCGAGGCGATGGTCGCGCTGGTGCTGGCCGACGCGGTGAACGAGAAGTTCGGCGGCGACCACGTGTCGGAGACGCGTCGCAATGTGCAGAACTACCTCGAGCACCTGATCATCACATGAGCCGGCGAAGCGAGTTGGTCAGCGGAGGGCGCCCGTCGCGGTCGTCCCACGCCGGGCTCAGTGGGGTGGGGGCATGACCGTTCCCGTCGTCGTCCTGGTCGGCCCGCCCGGCAGCGGCAAGTCCACCGTCGGGCGGGCCCTGGCCGAGCGGCTGGGCGTCGGCTTCCGGGACACCGACGCCGACATCGAGGCGCTGGCGGGCAAGCCCATCCCGGAGATCTTCATCGACGAGGGCGAGCCGCACTTCCGCGAGCTGGAGGCGGCGGCCGTGCGGGCCGCCGTCGCCGGGCACGGCGGGGTGCTGGCGCTCGGCGGCGGCGCGGTGATGGCCGAGGCCACCCGTGAGCTGCTGCGCGAGCTGCCGGTGGTCCTCCTGGAGGTGCCGTTGGCCGACGCGGTCAAGCGGGTCGGCCTGGACGCCCCGCGCCCGCTGCTGGCGGTCAACCCGCGGGCCCGCTGGCGCGAGCTGATGGAGGCCCGCCGACCCCTCTACCTCGAGGTGGCCACCGCCGTGGTCGACACCGCCGGCCGCACTCCCGCGCAGGTCGCGGACGCCGTACTGGAAGCACTGGAGCTGAAGACCCCCCATGACTGACACCACCGTCAGGATCCACGTCGGCGGCAGCGCCGGCCACGACCCGTACGACGTGCTGATCGGGCAGCAGCTGCTCGGTGAGCTGGCGCCGCTGATCGGCACCCGTGCCAAGCGGGTCGCGATCATCCACCCGGAGGCGCTGTCCGCCACCGCCGACGCCATCCGCGAGGACCTGCTCGGCGAGGGGTACGAGGCGATCGCGCTCCAGGTGCCGAACGCCGAGGAGGCGAAGAGCGCCGAGGTCGCCGCGTACTGCTGGTCGGTGCTCGGGCAGACCGGCTTCACCCGCAGCGACGTCATCGTCGGCCTCGGCGGCGGTGCCACCACCGACCTGGCCGGCTTCGTCGCCGCGACCTGGCTGCGCGGGGTGCGCTGGATCTCCATGCCCACCACGCTGCTCGGCATGGTCGACGCGGCCGTCGGCGGCAAGACCGGTATCAACATCGCCGAGGGCAAGAACATGGTCGGCGCCTTCCACCCGCCGGTGGGCGTGCTGGCCGACCTCGGCACCCTGGAGACCCTGCCGAAGCACGACTACGTCTCCGGCCTCGCCGAGGTCATCAAGTGCGGCTTCATCGCCGACCCGGCCATCCTCGACCTGATCGAGGCCGACCCGGAGGGCGCCAGGACCCCGGCCGGCCCGCACACCGTCGAGCTGATCCGCCGCGCCATCCAGGTCAAGGCCGACGTCGTCTCCGGGGACCTGAAGGAATCCGGCCGGCGGGAGATCCTCAACTACGGCCACACCCTGGGCCACGCCATCGAGCGCAACGAGCGCTACAAGTGGCGGCACGGCGCGGCGATCTCCATCGGCATGGTCTTCGCCGCCGAACTCGGCCGCCTGGCCGGGCGGTTGGACGACGAGACGGCCGACCGGCACCGCACCGTCCTGGCCTCGGTCGGCCTGCCGCTGAGCTACCGGGCGGACGCCTGGCCGAAGCTGCTGGACGCGATGAAGATCGACAAGAAGTCGCGCGGCGACCTGATCCGCTTCATCGTCCTGGACGGCCTCGGCAGGACCTCCGTCCTGGAGGGCCCGGACCCGTCCCTGCTGGTCGCCGCGTACGCGGAGGTCTCGGCGTGACCAGGGTGATGGTGCTCAACGGCCCCAACCTCGGCCGGCTGGGCAGCCGTGAGCCCGACGTCTACGGCGCCACCTCGTACGCCGGACTGGTCGAGCGCTGCACCGCGCTGGGCCGGGAGTTCGGCTTCGAGGTGGAGGTGCACGAGACCAACTCCGAGCAGCAGATGGTGGAGTGGCTGCACGAGGCGGCCGACGGGAAGGTGCCCGTGGTGATCAACCCGGGCGCGTTCACCCACTACTCGTACGCGATGCGGGACGCCGCCGCGCAGCGCACCGCGCCGCTGATCGAGGTGCACATCTCCAACCCGTACGCCCGGGAGGCCTTCCGGCACAACTCGGTGATCGCCGCGGTCGCCTCCGGCACCATCGCGGGGTTCGGGATCGGGTCGTACGAGCTGGCGCTGCGCGCGCTGGCGGAGCAGCTCACCGCGCGGTGAGCGGGACGGGCGGCGGCCCGGCGGCGGACTGTGCCCGCTGCCGGGCCGCCGTGTAGTGTCCCGCTGAAAGGGTGTCGGGAGGTGCCGTGACGCAGTACGCCGCAGGTGGGCAGGTCCCGCCGCGTCCCGCCGCTCCGCCGGGGCCACCGGGGGGCGGCACGAGGGTGTCCCCGTCGGGGGCGTCCGTCCCACCGCCTTCCCCGCCGCCTCCGACGGTCCGGCCGACGGCCGCCCCGGGGCCGGCTCCCGCACCGGTTCCGGCTCCGATCGCGTCCTCGCCCGTGCCCACTCCGGCGCGTCCGGCCGCGGCGCCCGCTCCGGCACCCGCCCCCGCTCCGGCCGCCGTGCGCGCGCCCGCGGCAGCGCCCGCGCCCGTGGCCGTGCCGAGCGCGCCGGTCCCGGCCGGCGGCACTGGGCACTTCGTGCTGCCCACCGGCACGCCCGTCCAACTCCCCGCCCACCCCCCGCAGCGGCACGCGCCCGCCGGGCCGATCGCCGTCCTGCTGATCGGCCCCGCCGGGGCGGGCAAGACCACCGTCGCCCGGTACTGGGCCGAGCGCCGGGCCACCCCGACCGCGCACATCAGCCTGGACGACGTCCGCGAATGGGTGCAGTCGGGCTTCGCCAACCCGCAGTCCGGCTGGAACGACGCCTCCGAGGCGCAGTACCGGCTGGCCCGCCGCACCTGCGGTTTCGCCTGCCGCAACTACCTGGCCAACGGCATCTCCTGCATCATCGACGACGCCGTCTTCCCGGACCGCCCGGCGATCGGCCTCGGCGGCTGGAAGCGGCACATCGGCCCCGGCATGATCCCGGTCGTCCTGCTGCCCAGCCTGGACTCAGTGCTGCGCCGCAACGCCCGCCGCAGCGGCAACCGGCGGCTCGGCGACGAGGAGGTGGCGCGCATCCACGGGCGGATGGCCGGCTGGTACAACTCCGGGCTGCCGATCATCGACAACTCCTACCTGGACGTCGCCGGCACGGCCGCCGAGCTGGACCGGGTCATCCTGGCCCGGCTGATGGGCATGCCCGTCCGCTGATCAGCCGCCCTCCCGGCCTGTCGGTGGCGGCTGCGATGATGGACCCCGTCCTGCCGTCCTACTCCTGGGGGAGCTGACGCCCGTGCCGGAGGGCCACATCATCCACCGCCTCGCCGACCAGAGCCGCACGGCCTTCGGCGGCCGTCCCGTCCGGGTCTCCAGCCCGCAGGGCCGGTTCGCCGACGAGGCCAAGGTGATCGACGGGCAGTTGCTCACCGGCGCGGAGGCCACCGGCAAGCACCTCTTCCTCGGCTTCGAGGAGGGCGCCTGGGTGCACATCCACCTCGGCCTCTACGGCGGCTTCACCTTCGGCACCGGCCCGGCGCCCGATCCGGTCGGCCTGGTCCGGCTGCGGCTGGCCAGCGACGACGGCTACGCCGACCTGCGCGGGCCCAACACCTGCAAGCTGATCACCGGAGCCGAGAAGGCCGCCGTCGCCGCCCGGCTCGGCCCGGACCCGCTGCGCGCCGACGCCGATCCGGAGGCCGCCTGGCGCCGGATATCGGGCAGCCGCACGACCGTCGCCGCGCTGCTGATGGACCAGAAGGTGCTGGCCGGGGTGGGCAACGTCTACCGCGCCGAGGTGCTGTTCCGCCACCACGTCAACCCGCACCGGGCCGGCCGTGACCTCACCCGCGGCGAGTGGGACGCGATCTGGGCCGATCTGGTCGCCCTGATGCGCGAGGGCGTCGCGGCCGGGCGCATCGACACCGTCCGTCCCGAACACACCCCCGAGGCCATGGGCCGCCCGCCCCGGGTGGACGACCACGGCGGGGAGGTCTACGTCTACCGCCGCGCCGCGATGCCCTGCCTGGTCTGTGGCACGGACGTGCGGACCGAGGAGCACGCCGCCCGCAACCTCTTCTGGTGCCCGACCTGCCAGGTGGCCTGAACGGCCGATCCGCGCGCCCCGCAGCCCGTAGGCTGGGGCGGACCGGCCGGAGGGAGCAGGCGGATGGATCGGCGCGAGGTGACGAACACCGTGTCAGGCGCCACGGTGAGCGGCCACGTGGTTCAGGCCGACAGCATCGGGGCGTTGCACCTCCACCAGCCGGATCCACTGCCGAGACCTCGTCAGGTCCGGGCGCCGCACGGCCCCTTCGTCAACCGGCAGAGCGAACTCGCGGCCCTGAAGGGCGCGTTGGGCCGGGTCGAGGCGGGCGGGCTGGGGATCGTGGTGTTCACCGGCCTCGGCGGGGTCGGCAAGACCGAGCTGATCGCCAAGTTCACCGAGGAGCACCGGGCGAGCTTCCCGGACGGTGACCTCTACGCGGACCTGCTCGCCTACCGGCACCAGGGCGGCGTCGACCTCCCCGAACTGCTGGCCGGCTTCCTGCGCGCCCTGGGCACCGAGCCCCCGGCGGTGGAGGCCGAGCGGTTCACCGCGTTCCGTACCGTCACCGCCGAGCGGCGCTGCCTGTTCTTCCTGGACAACGTCGAGCACGCCGCCGAGGTGCGGGCGCTGCTCCCGTCCAGCGGACTCGTGGTGGTCGCGAGCCGCCGACGGCTGCCCGCGCTGCGGACGGACGGTGCTCAGGTGCGGCAGCTCGGTCCGCTCAGCGCCACGGCCGGCGTCGAGCTGGTGCGCGGGTGGCTGGGCGCCGGGCGCGGCACCGAGGCGGAGCTGGCGGCCCTGGTCGAGAACTGCGGCGGGCTGCCCCTGGCACTGAACGCGGTCGGCAGCCAGCTGCTGGACCGGGAGCACCTGCCGGTCGGCCGGGTGGTGGCCGAACTGCGCGATCGGAAGGGCGGCGTGGCCGTGCTGGACGACGAGGGGAGCGACCTCGGCCCGACCTACGACGCGGTCTACGAGCGGCTGACCCCGCACGGCCGGGCGCTCTACCGGCTGATCGGCGTGCACCCCGGCCCCTTCGTGACGGCCGCTTTGGCGGACGTGGCCGGCGTGGCACGGGCCGCGAAGGCGCTGGCGGAGCTGCGCGCCGTGCACCTGGTGGACGAGGTGCTGGACGCCGACGACTCCGAGGAGCGCTACCGCGCCCATGACGTGGTGCGGCTGCACGCCTACGGGCGGACCCGCGAACTCCCCGGGCGGACGGAGCTGCTGGCCCGAGTGGTGGCGTACTACCGGGGCCGGTGCTCGCTGGCCGACCGGGCGATGGGGTCACGGCTGAGGCTCCAGGCACCCAGCGGCGAGGGCCTGCCCGGCTTCGCCTCCGGGACGGCGGCCCTGGAGTGGCTGCACGCCGAACGGGCCAACCTGCGCGCCGTGGTGGAGGCGGCGGCCGAGCAGCGCTGGCACGGGGAGGTGTGGCGGCTCTGCGAGTCGCTCTGGCCGCTGTACCACGGCCGCAAGCTCTACCAGGACTGGATCGCCACCCACCGGCTCGGCGTCGAGTCGGCCCAGTGGGACAACCAGCCGGATGCCGTGGTCCGGATGCGCAACCAGCTCGCCCGCGCCCACTACGAGCGCCGGGAGTACGGGCTCGCCGCCGAGCAGCTGGCCCTCGCCGCGGAGCAGCTGCCGCTGGTGACGGAGCGCCGGGTGGTGGGGGTGTTGCACGAGACGGACGGACTGCTCCGCCTGGCCGACGGCCGTCCGGGAGAGGCGGTGGAACGGTTCGCGCTGGCCCTGGCGGAGAACCGGGGCGACGCCCACGGCGAGATCGTCCAGAGCTACAACCTGGCGCAGGCGCTGATCGCGGACGGCCGCGCGGAGCAGGCGCTGACCGTCCTGGTGGACGCCGCGGCGCGGGCGGAGGCCACCGGGGACCAGGACATGCTGATGAAGCTGCCGCTGGTCCTCGCCCGGGCCCACCGCGCGCTCGGGCGGCTGGACCTCGCCGTCGCCGCGGCCGGGGACTGCGCCCGCCGGGCCGGGGAGCGCGGGCTGTACTCGAAGGAGGCCCAGGCCCACACCCTGCTGGTCGCCCTGGCCGAGGAGTTGGACGATCGGGAGCTGGCGGAGCGCAGCCGCGCCCGGCTGCGGGAGCTCGCGGGTCAGCAGGGCTGAGGCTCCGTACGGAAGGACACCCGGGTGCGGTGCTCCCCGGTGCGGACGGTGAGGCCGTGCTCGGGCAGGCCGGTCGGGTCGCCGCCGTCGGTGAGCCAGCAGGCGACGGCGGAGCCGAGCAGCAGGGGGTCGAGGGCGGGGTCGGCGCAGCCGAAGTCCCGTTCGGCGACGGCTTCCAGCAGCAGGCCGGTGCGCAGCCGGAGCAGGTGGCGGGCCGGACCGAGGGCGGCCACCGCGACGGCGAGGCCGGGGAGTGCGGCGGCGGTGTCGGCGAGCCAGTGGGCGGCGGGGCGTTCGGCGCGCGGCTCGGTGCGGGCGAGGACCTCGGCGGTGTAGCGCAGGGCGTCGCCCGGGTGGTCGTCGGTGAGCGCGTGGAAGCCGCGCGGGGTGTGGTCGCCCGGGTCGAAGGGGTAGCGCCGCAGGCTGACCTCCGTGCCCTCGCTGCCGCCTTCGACGTCGTAGGCGGTGGGGCCGTCGGTGGTGCCGGGGCGCGGCACGGGCTTGGGGTAGGGCGGCAGGAAGGGCTCGTCCTCGGGCTCGTCCAGGTGCTCCAGGAACGAGTAGAGCAGCGGGCGCAGCAGCCGGGCGGACTCGCCGCGGTGGGCGAGCGCGCGGTCGGTGACGTCGCTCAGGTCGGCCGGGTCCTGGGCGAGGGCCTGTTCGAGCTGGGCGGCGAGGTCGCCGTCGGGGTCGAGGACGGGCGCGGCCTGGCCGAAGGCGTAGCCGGGGGAGCGCGGGTCGAGTTCGTCGGCGCCGGTGGCGACGAGCAGGGTGCGGCGGCCGAGGGCGGCGCCGTAGACGGAGACCGAGCCGTGGTCGCCGATCAGGCAGTCGGCGGCGACGAGCGCGGCCTGCCAACCCTGGTGCGGCGGGATCAGCCGCAGGCCCGTCCGGTGGGCGTCGGCGAGCAGGGACTCGGGGTCGTGCCGGCTCCAGATGTTGGGGTGCAGCACGACGGCGACGGTGTACTCGTCGGCGGGCAGCCGGCGGGCCAGGTTCCGGGGCAGGTCGGGGCGGCGGCCGAATAACGAGTGGGCGCTCCAGGTCGAGTTGACGACGACGAGTCGGCGGCCGTCGACGGCGCCGAGGGCGGCGCGGTAGGCGTCACGGGAGCGCTCGCTGCCGAGCATCCGGTCGAAGCACGGGTCACCGACGACCCGGGCGACGTCCACCGCCTCGGGGCAGGAGGTGCGCAGCCGGTCCAGCTGCTCGGGGTGGGAGAGACCGAGGACGTCCACGAACACCCGGCCCCGGTGGGTCAGTTCCTTGCGGGACAGGCCCGCGGAGCTGACCGTGTCACCGGTGGACTCGGTGACCAGGCGGTTGTAGCCGGCGCCGTGCGGCAGGACGACGAGCCGGGCGTCCAGCCGGTGCATGGAGGCGTGGACGGCGCAGGCGACGGCCAGGTCGAAGCGGTGCCGGAGGGCGTCCTCCCAGTCCAGCACGGTGTAGCCGGGCAGGCCGCGCAGGTACTCGGTCAGGCCGCCGTCGGCGAAGACGGAGCCGGGGTTGACGGTGACGTACCGCTCGATGCCGTCCCGGTGCAGCAGGCTGAGGACGTCCAGGACCCTCGTCGCGGAGGTGAGGGTGCGGGCGACAGCCAGCACGCGGGCCTTGACCGGGCGGGTGTTCCAGCGGTCGGCGGGCCAGACGTGGGGGTGGGACGGCACCTCATGATCGTACTCATCCGGCCGCGCCGAGGCGCCGCTTCCTGAGGGACGGGCAGTCCGAGTGTCGGTCAGCCCGCAGCTGCGGTCGGCTCGTGGTGCTCGCCGGCGGCGCACTCGTCGAGGAGGGGGCGCATGCCCTCGTCGACGAGCCGGTAGCGCACCACGCGTCCGTCCTTGTCCCCGGCGACCACGCCGGCCGTGCGGAGCAGGCGCAGGGCCTGGGAGACGGCGGGGTCGCGCATGCCGGTGGCGACCGCGAGGTCGCTGACGGCGAGCGGGCCGGCCCGGTGCAGGGCGAGCAGCAGGGCGAGCCGTCCGGGGTCGGCGAGCAGGGAGAACCGCTCGGCCCAGGAGCGGACGTGCGCGGTGTCGCCGATCGCGGCGATGGCCTCGCAGACCCGGTGCCCGTCGATGGTGCGGTGGCCCGCGCGGTCGGCCGGTACGAGATGCATGCGCACATTCTTGCAGGCAGGGCCCTGTGATCCTGAACACCTGCACAGGTGCGCAGCCTTGCGAGGGTGGAGCCGGGCCCCTACGGTGTTGCCCGCCGTGGTGCTCGGGAAGACCGGTGGCGGACCTCCAGGGGTCCCAGTCCGGAGCGGCCCTCGCCACTGTGATCGGGGGACAGTTGTCCGGACCCTACGTGCCACTGGGCGCTTCGTGCGCCTGGGAAGGCGGGTCCGGAAGCCCCGTAAGCCAGGAGACCGGCCACGGCATCTCACGAAGTCATTCCACGAGGTGCTGGAGCGTGATCCGCAGATGACCCTGCCCGAAACCGCCGTCCCGACCGAGGCGGCCCCTTCCGTCCTGCCCACGTTCAGATGGAAGCGCGAGGACACCGTCCGCACGGCGGGGCTGATGGCGGTGATCCTGGCCATGCACGTGGTGGCCTTCGGGACGCTCGTCTTCCTGGTCGCGCCCCACGAGTACGCGGTCGGCACCCAGGTCTTCGGGGTGGGCCTGGGCATCACCGCGTACACCCTCGGCATGCGGCACGCCTTCGACGCCGACCACATCGCGGTGATCGACAACACCACCCGCAAGCTGATGGCGGACGGCAAGCGGCCGGTCTCGGTCGGGTTCTGGTTCGCGCTCGGGCACTCCTCGATGGTGGTCGTGATGGCCGCCCTGGTGGCGGGCGGCGCCCAGCTGGCGAACACGCTGATGGACGACGACTCGGCCACCCACAAGTGGCTCGGACTGGTCGGCACCACGGCCTCCGGCGCCTTCCTCTACCTGATCGGCGCGCTCAACCTGGCGGCGCTGCTCGGCATCCTCAAGGTGTTCCGCTCGATGCGGGCCGGGCGGTTCGACGAGGCGGAGCTGGAGGAGCACCTCAACTCGCGCGGCTTCATGGCCCGGGTGCTGAACCGCGCGACCCGCTCCATCACCCGGCCGGGGCAGATGTTCCCGGTGGGCATGGTGCTGGGACTGGGCTTCGACACCGCGACCGAGGTCACCCTGATGGTGATGGCCGGTTCGGGCGCGGCGGCCGGGCTGCCCTGGTACGCGATCGTCTGCCTGCCGCTGCTGTTCGCGGCCGGGATGAGCCTGTTCGACACCCTGGACGGGACCTTCATGAACTTCGCGTACCAGTGGGCGTTCTCCAACCCGGTGCGCAAGGTGTACTACAACCTGACCATCACTGGGCTGTCGATCGCCGTGGCGTTCATCATCGGCACCATCGAACTGGTCGGGGTGCTGCACGAGAAGCTCGACCTGACCGACCCGGTCACCGGGTTCATCTCGGACATCTCCCTGGACAACGTCGGGTACGCGATCGCCGGGCTGTTCGTGGTGGTGTGGGCCGCGGCGATCGCGTACTGGAAGCTGGCCGGCGTCGAGAAGCGCTGGACGGTGGAGCGCTCCTGAGCCGCCGTTGCAGGGCCGCGGTCGGGGGGCGGGGGCCGCGGCCCGGCTCAGGCGGAGGCGAGCAGCAGTCCGCCGCCGGCCGAGGCCTGGGAGAGCAGGGCCATGTCGGCGCCGAAGCCGAACGCGGCGGCCAGGGTGAGCACCAGGGCGGTGCGGGCGGCGGACGGCCCGCCGCGCTCGGGGCCGCCGGCCAGCACCACGCCGACCACGGCCACCGCGCTCCCGGCCAGCTGGACGAGCCCCGGCCGTTCGCCGAGCGCGAGTCCGACGCCGACCGGCACTGCGACGCCGACGGTGGCGGGCGGGGAGACGACGCCCATCGGGCCGAGCGCGAGCGCCCGGTAGCGGGCTGACGGCTGCTGCGGCTGACCATGGTGGTGTCCGTCCCGCCGCCGCGCTGACGGCCTTCCGTCGTGCCGCGACGGCGCCTCCCCGGATCGCGGGAGACGCCGTCGCGGCTGCTGGTCAGTGCCGGTCGCCGTAGCGGCGGCGGAACTGCTCGACCCGCCCGGCGGTGTCGAGCACCCGGGACTGGCCGGTGTAGAAGGGGTGGCTCGCCGAGGAGATCTCCACGTCGATCACCGGGTAGGTGCGGCCGTCCTCCCACTCGACCGTCTTCTCGCCGGTGGCCGTGGAGCGGGAGAGGAAGGAGAGGCCGCCGACCTTGTCGCGGAAGACGACCGGACGGTAGCTCGGGTGGATTCCGGACTTCATGGGGAGCTCCTGTCTGGTGCGGGAGGGGAGGGGCGTCCTGCGGGAGGGCACCCGGCGGAGCGGCGGCTCAGCGCTCTTCGCGGAAGTCGACGTGCCGGCCGGCGGCCGGGTCGTACTTGCGCAGCACCATCCGGTCCGGGTCGTTCCGGCGGCTCTTGCGGGTCACGTACGTGTAGCCGGTGTCGGCGGTGGAGCGGAGCTTGATCACGGGGCGCAGTTCGCTGCGGGCCATCGGTTTCCTCCTCGGCCTGGGACGGCGGACCCGAACCGGGGTGCCGGACTGGAGCCGCGGTTCGGAATGGATGTCATTTTCACTTGGCTCAACGCGGCCTCCGCCGCGCCCATTCCCGCACCGGCGGGGGTGCTCGGCGGGCGGTTCGGGCCGGGGGTTCGTAGGCTCGACGCATGGCGGATGCGTACGCGGGGCGGCGGGAGCGGGTGCGGGAGCACTGCAGTGCGGCCGGGGCCGACGCGGCGCTGGTCACCCGGGCGGCGAACGTCCGGTACCTGACGGGCTGCGCGCCCTGCGGGGCCACGCTGCTGCTCACCCCGGACCGGGTGCTGCTGGCGCTGCCGGACGACCTGCCGCCGGACGACTCCGGGGAGCACCTGATCGCCCCCGACGTCGTCCAGGTGCCGGTGTCGGCCGGGTCGGACACCGCGCTGGCCGCCGCGGCCGCCGCCGCCCGGCTGGGGGTGCGAGCCCTGGCCGTGGAGGAGCACGACCTGACCGTCACCCGGCACCGGGCGGTCGGGAGCCTGGTGGACGGGGCCCGGCTCGCCGACCTCGACCGGGTCGTGGAGCGGCTGCGGGTGATCAAGGACGAGCACGAGATCGCCGACCTGCGGATCGCCGCCGAGATCGCCGACCAGGCGCTCGGCGAGCTGCTGGAGTCGATCCTGGTCGGCCGCACCGAGCGGCACCTGGCGATGGAGCTGGAGCGCCGGATGATCGACCACGGCGCCGACCGGGCCGCGTTCCCCGTCTCCGTGGGCACCGGTAGCCACTCCGGCCAGCCCGCCCACCAGCCGACCGACCGCCGGGTGGAGGAGGGGGACTTCCTCACCGTGGTGATGGGCGCCCAGTACCGCGGCTACGGGGTCTCGACCGCCCGGACCTTCGTGATCGGCGCCGCCCCCGCCCCCTGGCAGGTCGAACTGCACCGGCTGGTCTTCCGCGCCCAGCGGGCCGCCCGGGAGGCCCTCGGGCCGGGCGTGCAGCAGTGCGTACCCGACCGGGCCGCCCGCCAGCTCCTGGAGGCGGCGGGCCACACCGAGACCTCCCCGCACCCGGTGGGCCACGGCATCGGGCTGGAGATCCGGGAGGCGCCGCGCCTCGGCCCCTCGGACATGGGTAAACTGGACAGTCGCGTGCCGGTCACCGTCGGTCCGGGGGTACACCTCCCGGGCAAGGGCGGGGTCCGGATCGAGGACACGCTCGTCGTGCGTCCCCTTGAGGAGGGCGGGCCCGAGCTGCTCACCATCACCACCAAGGAGCTCCTCGCCCTGTGACGGCGGCCCCCCGGGGCGGTCGGCGGCAGGACGCAACCCCTTGGTTCCTTGACAGCTATATCCAGGAGTTAGTGCGCCCGTGGCTTCCACGAACGATCTCAAGAACGGCATGGTCCTCAAGCTGGAGGGCGGCAAGCTCTGGTCCGTCGTCGAGTTCCAGCACGTCAAGCCCGGCAAGGGCCCGGCCTTCGTTCGGACCAAGCTCAAGGAGGTCCTGACGGGCAAGGTCGTCGACAAGACCTTCAACGCCGGCACCAAGGTCGAGACCGCCAACGTCGACAAGCGCGGCATGCAGTTCTCGTACAAGGACGGCGAGAACTTCGTGTTCATGGACATGGACACCTACGACCAGCTGACCATCGAGCCGGCCGTCGTGGGCGACGCAGCCAAGTACCTGCTCGAGGGCTTCGAGGCCCTGGTCGCCACCAACGAGGGCGCGGTGCTGTACATCGAGCTGCCGGCCGCCGTCGAGCTGGAGATCGCCGAGACCGAGCCGGGCGTCCAGGGCGACCGCTCGACCGGCGGCACCAAGCCGGCCACCCTGGAGACCGGCGCCGAGATCCAGGTGCCGCTCTTCATCACCACCGGTGAGAAGGTCAAGGTCGACACCCGCGACGGCAGCTACCTCGGCCGGGTGAAGTAAGTCCGTGTCGGCCGCACGCAGTAAGGCCCGCACCCGGGCCTTCCAGATCCTTTTCGAGGCCGACCACCGCGGAGTCGACCCGCAGCGGGTCCTCGCCGACTGGGTGGCCCGCGCGCGCGAGCCCAAGCCCGACGAGGGCACCCCGCAGGTCGGCGAGTACACCATGGAGCTGATCGAGGGGTACGTCCAGCACGCCCGTCGCATCGACGAGCTGATCGAGCAGTACGCGGTCGGCTGGACCCTCGACCGGATGCCGATCGTGGACCGCAACGTCCTTCGCCTCGGCGCGTACGAGCTGATCTGGGAGGACGGCGTCCCGGACGCGGTCGTCCTGGACGAGTCCGTCGAGATCGCCAAGGAGTTCTCCACGGACGACTCCCCGGCCTTCGTGAACGGCCTGCTCGCCCGCTTCCTGGAGCTGAAGCCGAGCATCCGCCGGTAACCGGCCGCGCCCGCGAACGGCCGCCACCCCCGACGCCGGGGGCCGGCGGCCGTTCCGCGTTTCACCCGCCGGGCGTAATGTGGTGCCCTACTCGCCGGTAACTTGAAGGGCAGGCCGACCCATGACCACCGTGACGCGCAGCGAGTTCGACCAGGGCATCGCCCTGACCAGACACCCGGAGGAAGCCGGCCGCTACCAGGCCGAGCTCGGCGCCGGCTGGCAGATCGGCGGCGGGGTCAACGGCGGGCTCCTGCTCGCCGTGGCCGGACACGCGCTGTCGCTGGAGCACGCCGACCACCCCGACCCGGTGTCGATCAGCGGTTACTACCTGTCCGCCGCCACCCCCGGCCCGGCCACCGTCCGCACCGAGGTGCTGCGCACCGGCCGCGGCCTGTCCACCGGCACCGCCTCGCTCAGCCAGGACGGCGTGGAGCGGCTGCGGGTGGTGGCCAGCCACGGCGACCTCGCCGCCGTCCAGGGCGAGGTGCGCACCACCGCCGTGCCGCCCCAGCTGCCGCCGCCGGACCAGT
This sequence comes from Kitasatospora sp. NPDC029312, assembly GCF_055569215.1. Taxonomy (NCBI): domain Bacteria; kingdom Bacillati; phylum Actinomycetota; class Actinomycetes; order Kitasatosporales; family Streptomycetaceae; genus Kitasatospora; species Kitasatospora sp. NPDC029312. The sequence continues at coordinate 64,924 of NZ_JBVHXY010000029.1, forward strand.
GCATCGGCGTCGAACACGCGCCCCCGCAGCTCATCGAGCAGGCCGCCCTGCTGGAGCGCTTCGACCTGCGGCTCGACCCGGCGACCGTCGGCTGGGCGCTCGGGCAGCCCTCCGGCAACGGGCGGATCCAGGGCTGGTTCCGGCTCCGCGACGGCCGCCAGCCCGACCCACTGCTGCTCCTGCTGGTCGCCGACGCGCTGCCGCCGGTCACCTTCGACCTCGGCCTGCCCGGCTGGGCGCCGACCGTGGAGCTGACCGTCCACCTGCGGGCCAAGCCGGCGCCGGGCTGGCTGCGGGTCACCCACGCCACCCGCAACGTGGCCGGCGGCTACTTCGAGGAGGACGCCGAGGTCTGGGACGAGGCCGGCCGGCTCGTCGCCCAGTCCCGTCAGCTGGCCAGGGTGCCGCGCCCGGCGTGAGGTGACCCGGGGGTCGCGGCCGTGCGACCACTGGTATTACCGGTGGTTACCTTCCTGTGACACGCCGTACGTGTGTGGCGCGCGGAACTGGGGAGTAACACGGTCAGCGGCGAGCCCCGCCGCTGACCGTCACCGCCGACGGTCGCCCGCCGACGCCAGGAGCCTCGATGACCAGCCGCAAGGGCCGCGCCCGCCGTAACCCCGACTGCACCACCGGCGGCCTGCGGCCCGCGCTGCGGGCGCCGCACCACCGGCAACGGGCCGAGGGTGCCGACCAGGCGTTCGTCATCGGAGTGCTCACCAACGCCGCGGACTTCCAGCGGGCCCGCGCCTGGGGCGTGTGCGACGCCCCCGACTACGAGCGCTACCTCGCCGACACCGCCGAGCTGCTGGCCGACGCGCTGGAGCGGTTCGAGACGGTGCGGGCCCGGATGTTCCACCCGCAGGACTTCGAGGAGTTCTGCCTGCTGCACCGGCTGGACCCGGCCGAGCCGGCCGCGCGCGACCGCTACCTGGTCAACCCGCCGCTGCGGACCCAGCTGTTGGCCTATCAGGGCGAGGAGCTGGCCGGGGACTTCGTGCCGCGCCTGGTCCGCGCCCGGGAGAACGGCCTGACGCTCCGCCACGCCGACCTGCTGCTCGACGGCGGCCTGTACGGGGGCGCGGGCGAGGTCGACGAGGAGCACGCCCGCTGGGTGCGCGCGGCCCACCAGCGCGGGGCCGAGGTGTTCCGCCGGATGCTGGTCGGCGCGGGCGCCGGCGTGTACGAGCTGCGGCTGCGGGTCGACGCCCCGGACGGGAAGCTGGCCGCCGCGGCTCGCGTCCTGCAGTGGGAGGACGGCGTGGTGCGGATCAACGACGAGGACCTCGAGCTGGTCTGCGCGGTGCTGTGCGTCGGGCTGGCCCTGGAGCTGCCGGGCGTCGCGGTGCTGCACGGCTCCCAGGGCTCGGCCGCCGGCTGCGGCGAGTACCTGCCGGCCGCCTGGGCCTGGTCCAGCGGCGGGCCGGACTGGGCGCCGGCCGCCCGCCCGGTGCGGCTGGACGGCGTGGCGGCCCGGCCCGGCTACAGCCTGGGTACGGTCTGCTGACCGGCGGCGCAGGAAGCACCGCGGCGCGGCCCTGGATGCCGGGGCCGCGCCGTGACGTTTCTGCTTACTAATCGGCTCTGCTGGTAATCGGCACTTCCGGCTCGATGAGAGCCGCTATGGACAGCAGATCGTGGAACAGGTCGTGCAGCGGATCGCGAGCCGATGCGGCGAGCGTCAGCCCGCGTCCTCCTCGCGCACCGCGCGGCGCGCGTCGGGGTTGAGCACTCCCCAGGAGATCAGCTGCTCGGTGAGGATCGACGGCGACTGGTCGTAGATCACGGCCAGCGTGCGCAGATCGTCCTGGCGGATCGAGAGGACCTTGCCGTTGTAGTCGCCGCGCTGGCTCTGGATGGTCGCCGCGTAGCGCTGCAGCGGGCCCGCCTTCTCGGAAGGAACCTGGGTCAGTCTCTCCAGGTCGAGGACCAGGCGCGGCGGCGGCTCGGCCGCGCCACCGGGGGTGCCGCCGGGCAGCAGCTCCTGCACCGGAACGCCGTAGAACTCGGCCAGCTCGGCCAGTCGCTGCACGGTGACCGCACGGTCACCGCGCTCGTACGACCCGACGACGACCGCCTTCCAGCGCCCCTGGGACTTCTCCTCGACACCGTGCAGGGAGAGCCCCTGCTGAGTGCGGATCGCTCGGAGCTTGCCTCCGAGCTGCTTCGCGTAGTCGCTGGACATTGATCTCCCCGGACGAGATTGCTTCGCGTTCAGTGGTGGGTCACGGGCTTTGCCGGCGTCGTTACCGGTGGGTTCGACACCCGTCTCGTAACTCACTGTGAGGTTACGTAGAGTAAGGTGTGGCGTCAAGCCGAATGGGGCAGTCGTGCGAATGGCCCGCATCCTCGGCGCATCCGGGGCGTGAACCCGGTGAAGCGGAATCGTGGACGTCCGTTTGCCTCCCGGGGCGCTGGTAGGATGACCCGAAGCCCGCGCCCGGTTCGGCGGGGGCAGATCCCAGACATCCTTTAAGGCCCGTCCCGTGAGGCGGGGAAGGAGGTCCGCTTCGGCATGACCGCACACCACGAAACGACGCCGCGGCCGCCGCACCAGGTGCTGGACGGCTCGGACATCGCCCGGGTCGTCACCCGGATAGCGCACGAGATCGTCGAGCGCGCCAAGGGCGCGGAGGACGTCGTGCTGCTCGGCATCCACACCAGGGGCGTCCACCTCGCCCGCCGGCTGCACGGCCGGCTGGCCCAGATCACCGGCAGCGACATCCCGCTGGGCACCCTGGACATCACCATGTACCGGGACGACCTGCGGCTCAAGCCCGCCCGCGCCCTGGAGCACACCGAGATCCCGCCCGGCGGCATCGACGGCAAGCTGGTGATCCTCGTCGACGACGTGCTGTTCTCCGGCCGCACCATCCGCGCCGCGCTCGACGCGCTGAACGACATCGGCCGCCCCCGGGCCGTCCAGCTCGCCGTCCTGGTCGACCGCGGCCACCGTGAGCTGCCGATCCGGGCCGACTACGTGGGCAAGAACCTCCCCACCTCGCTGCGCGAGGCCGTGCAGGTGCGCCTGGCCGACACCGACGGCGTGGACGCCGTCCTGGTCGGCGACCGCGACCGCGACCACGCCGCCCGCAGCTCGCAGGCCCTGGCCTCCCAGCCCACCGAACCGCACCTCCCGGAGTAGCCGCGTGAAGCGCCACCTCGTCTCCGCCGCCGATCTCAGCCGCGACGACGCGCTGCTGATCCTGGACACCGCCGAGGAGCTGGCCCAGCTCTCCGGGCGGGCCGTCAAGAAGCTCCCCACGCTGCGCGGCCGCACCGTCGTCAACCTCTTCTTCGAAGACTCCACCCGCACCAAGACCTCCTTCGAGGTCGCCGAGAAGCGGCTCTCCGCCGACGTCATCAACTTCTCCGCCAAGGGCTCCTCGGTCTCCAAGGGCGAGAGCCTCAAGGACACCGCGCTGACGCTCCAGGCGATGGGCGCCGACGCGGTCGTCATCCGGCACCACGCCTCCGGCGCGCCGGCCCGGCTGGCCCAGTCCGACTGGCTGCACGGCAGCGTGATCAACGCCGGTGACGGCACCCACGAGCACCCCACCCAGGCGCTGCTCGACGCCTTCACCATGCGCCGCCACCTCAACCGGGGCGCCGGGAACGACCTCGCCGGCCGCCGGGTGACCATCGTCGGCGACGTCCTGCACAGCCGCGTCGCCCGCTCCAACGTGCACCTGCTGACCACTCTCGGTGCCCAGGTCACCTTCGTCGCCCCGCCGACCCTGCTGCCCATCGGCATCGAGAACTGGCCCTGCGAGATCAGCTACGACCTCGACAGCGTGCTGCCCAAGACCGACGCCCTGATGATGCTGCGGGTGCAGCGCGAGCGGATGAACGCCGCGTTCTTCCCGACCGAGCGCGAATACAGCCGCCGCTACGGCATGAACGGCATCCGGATGGCCCAGCTCCCCGACCACGCCATCGTGATGCACCCCGGCCCGATGGTCCGCGGCATGGAGATCACCGCCGAGGTCGCCGACTCGCCGCGCTGCACCGTGGTCGAGCAGGTCGCCAACGGCGTCTCCGTCCGGATGGCCGTCCTCTACCTGCTGCTCGGCGGCGCCGTCTTCGCCGACGGCTCGGCCGAGCCCGCCCGCACCGACTCCGTGGAGACCGCCCAGTGACCAGCTACCTGATCCGCAACGCCAAGGTCCTGGGCGGCGCCCCGCAGGACCTCCACCTCGCCGACGGCGTCATCGAGGCGATCGGCACTACCCTGGCCGTCGAGGCGGACATCGAGATCGACGCCACCGGCATGATCGTGCTGCCCGGCCTGGTCGACCTGCACACCCACCTGCGGGAGCCCGGCCGTGAGGACGCCGAGACCGTCCTCACCGGCACCCGGGCCGCCGCGATGGGCGGCTTCACCGCCGTGCACGCGATGGCCAACACCACCCCGGTGGCCGACACCGCCGGCGTGGTCGAGCAGGTCTGGCGGCTCGGCCAGGAGGCCGGCTACTGCGACGTCCAGCCGGTCGGCGCCGTCACCGTCGGCCTGGAGGGCAAGAAGCTCGCCGAACTCGGCGCGATGCACGAGTCCGCCGCGAACGTCCGGGTCTTCTCGGACGACGGCAAGTGCGTGGACGACGCGGTGCTGATGCGCCGCGCCCTGGAGTACGTCAAGGCCTTCGACGGCGTCGTCGCCCAGCACGCCCAGGAGCCGCGGCTGACCGAGGGCGCCCAGATGAACGAGGGCCAGGTCTCCGGCGAGCTCGGGCTCGGCGGCTGGCCGGCCGTCGCCGAGGAGTCGATCATCGCCCGCGACGTGCTGCTCGCCGCGCACGTCGGCTCCCGGCTGCACGTCTGCCACGTCTCCACGGCCGGCTCGGTGGAGATCATCCGCTGGGCCAAGGCCAAGGGCTGGGACGTCACCGCCGAGGTCACCCCCCACCACCTGCTGCTCACCGACGAACTGGTCCGCTCCTACGACCCGGTGTACAAGGTGAACCCGCCGCTGCGCACCGCCGAGGACGTCCAGGCGCTGCGCAAGGCCCTCGCCGACGGCACCATCGACGCCGTCGCCACCGACCACGCGCCGCACCCGGCCGAGGACAAGGACTGCGAGTGGGCCGTCGCCGCGATGGGCATGGTCGGCCTGGAGACCGCGCTGTCGGTCGTCCAGCAGACCATGGTCGACACCGGCCTGCTGAACTGGGAGGGCGTCGCCGACCGGATGTCGCACCGCCCGGCCCGGATCGGCCGTCTCACCGGGCACGGCCGGCCGATCTCGGCTGGTGAGCCCGCCAACCTGGTGCTGTTCGATCCCGCGTACCGTGGTGCCGTGAACCCGGAGAGCTTCGCCACCCGCAGCCGCAACACCCCCTACAAGGGCATGGACCTGCCCGGACGGGTGCACGCCACCTTCCTGCGCGGCCGCGCCACCGTGCTGGCCGGCGAGCCCACCGAGCAGGGCGGCCTGGCATGACCGCGCTCGCCGCGGGGGCGATCGGCGCGGCGGCCCACGCCGTGCTCGCCAAGGAACAGGCGAAGGTCACCAACTGGCCGGGCTACATCGGCTGGTCCGTCGGGCTGCTGATCGTCATCGGCCTGGTCTACTGGCTGATGCGCCAGGGCTGGAACTGGCGGCGCACCCTGCAGTCCGGCATCCCGCCGCTGCCCGCCGTGCCGGCCGGCGCCGGCCGGACCATCCTGGAGACCAGCGGCCGGTACCACGGCACCACCACCGCCGGGGACTGGCTGGACCGGGTCGTCGCGCACGGCCTGGGCACCCGCAGCCGTGCCGACCTCACCCTCGGCGAGGACGGCCTGCTGGTGCGGCGCCCCGGCGACGTGGACTTCTGGATCCCGGCCGAACATCTGAAGGGTGCCCGGACGGACTCCGCGATCGCGGGCAAGGTCGTCCCCTCCGGACTGCTCGTCGTCACCTGGACCCTCCCCCAGCCCTCGGCCGGGGGGACCCCGATGGACACCGAACTGGACTCCGGGTTCCGGGCCGACCACCCCGATGAGCACACCGCCTGGGTCGAGGCGATCGCCCAGCTCGCAACACGTACGAAGACGAAGACGGAAGAGGCCGCGCAATGACCGCACCTGCCCCCACCACGCAGCGCCAACGGCGGGACCGTGTCCCCGCTGTGCTCGTCCTGGAGGACGGCCGGACCTTCCGCGGCCAGGCCTACGGCGCGACTGGCGAGACCTTCGGCGAGGCGGTCTTCAACACCGGCATGTCCGGCTACCAGGAGACCCTGACCGACCCGTCGTACCACCGCCAGGTGGTCGTGATGACCGCCCCGCAGATCGGCAACACCGGCTGGAACGACGAGGACGACGAGTCCAAGCAGATCTGGGTCGCCGGCTACGTCGTGCGTGACCCCGCCCGGGTGGCGTCCAACTGGCGCTCCCGCCGCTCGCTGGACGAGGAGCTGGCCCGCCAGGGCGTCGTCGGCATCAGCGGCATCGACACCCGTGCGCTGACCCGCCACCTGCGCGAGCGCGGCGCCATGCGCTGCGGCATCTTCTCCGGCGAGGCGGTGGCCGACCAGGCCGCCCTGCTCGCCCGGGTGCAGCAGTCGCCCGAGATGAAGGGCGCCGACCTGTGCGCCGAGGTGGCCACCACCGAGCCGTACGTGGTGCCCGCCGTCGGTCCCGGCGGCGAAGCCCTGCCCATCGGCACCGCGAGGTTCACCGTCGCCGCGCTGGACCTCGGCATCAAGGCGATGACCCCGCAGCGGATGGCCGAGCGCGGCATCGAGGTGCACGTGCTGCCGGCGAACTCCAGCCTGGAGGACGTCTACGCGGTCAGCCCGGACGGCGTGTTCTTCTCCAACGGCCCGGGCGACCCGGCCACCGCCGACCACCAGGTCGCCGTCGCGCAGGGCGTGCTGGAGCGGGGCACCCCGTTCTTCGGGATCTGCTTCGGCAACCAGATCCTCGGCCGCGCCCTCGGCTTCGGCACCTACAAGCTCAAGTACGGCCACCGCGGCATCAACCAGCCGGTGCAGGACCGCACCACCGGCAAGGTCGAGGTGACCGCCCACAACCACGGCTTCGCCGTGGACGCGCCGCTGGACAAGGTGAGCGACACCCCCTACGGGCGGGTCGAGGTCTCCCACGTCTGCCTCAACGACGACGTGGTCGAGGGCCTGCAGGCGCTCGACGTGCCCGCCTTCAGCGTGCAGTACCACCCCGAAGCGGCTGCCGGCCCGCACGACGCCGCCTACCTGTTCGACCGCTTCGTGAAGCTCATGGAGGGCCAGCGTGCCTAAGCGCACTGACATCAAGTCCGTCCTGGTGATCGGCTCCGGCCCGATCGTCATCGGCCAGGCCGCCGAGTTCGACTACTCGGGCACCCAGGCCTGCCGCGTCCTCAAGGCCGAGGGGCTGCGGGTCGTGCTGGTCAACTCCAACCCGGCCACGATCATGACCGACCCGGAGATCGCCGACGCCACCTACGTCGAGCCGATCACCCCGGAGTTCGTCGAGAAGATCATCGCCAAGGAGCGCCCCGACGCGCTGCTGCCCACCCTGGGCGGCCAGACCGCGCTGAACACCGCGATCTCGCTGCACGAGGCGGGGACGCTGGAGAAGTACGGCGTCGAGCTGATCGGCGCCGACGTCGAGGCGATCAACAAGGGCGAGGACCGCGACCTGTTCAAGGGCGTCGTCGCGGCCGTCAAAGCCAAGATCGGCCACGGCGAGTCCGCCCGCTCGGTCATCTGCCACAGCATGGACGAGGTGCTGGCCGGCGTCGACACCCTCGGCGGCTACCCGGTCGTGGTCCGCCCCTCCTTCACCATGGGCGGCGCCGGCTCCGGCTTCGCCCACAACGAGGAGGACCTGCGCCGCATCGCCGGCCAGGGCCTGACCCTCTCGCCGACCACCGAGGTGCTCCTGGAGGAGTCCATCCTCGGCTGGAAGGAGTACGAGCTGGAGCTGATGCGCGACAAGAACGACAACGTCGTGGTCGTCTGCTCCATCGAGAACTTCGACCCGATGGGCGTGCACACCGGTGACTCGATCACCGTGGCCCCGGCGATGACGCTCACCGACCGCGAGTACCAGATCCTGCGCGACGTCGGCATCGCCGTCATCCGCGAGGTCGGCGTCGACACCGGCGGCTGCAACATCCAGTTCGCCGTCAACCCCGTCGACGGCCGGGTCATCGTCATCGAGATGAACCCGCGCGTCTCCCGCTCCTCGGCGCTCGCCTCCAAGGCCACCGGCTTCCCGATCGCCAAGATCGCCGCCAAGCTGGCCGTCGGCTACACGCTGGACGAGATCCCCAACGACATCACCGCCGAGACCCCGGCCTCCTTCGAGCCGACCCTCGACTACGTCGTCGTCAAGGTGCCGCGGTTCGCGTTCGAGAAGTTCCCGAGCGCCGACGCCACGCTGACCACCACCATGAAGTCCGTCGGCGAGGCCATGGCGCTGGGCCGCAACTTCCCGGAGGCGCTGCAGAAGGCGCTGCGCTCGCTGGAGAAGAAGGGCTCCCAGTTCAGCTGGACCACCCCGCTGGGCGACAAGTCCGAGCTGCTGGTCAAGGCCGCCGTGCCGACCGACGGCCGGATCAACACCGTGATGGACGCCATCCGGGCCGGCGCCACCCCGGAGGAGGTGTTCGACGCCACCAAGATCGACCCGTGGTTCGTCGACCAGCTCTTCCTGCTCGACGAGATCGCCGGCGAGCTGGCCGAGGCCGCCGAGCTCACCCCCGAGCTGCTGCGCCACGCCAAGCGGCACGGCTTCTCCGACCAGCAGATCGGCGAGATCCGCGGTCTGCGCCCCGACGTGGTCCGTGAGGTGCGCCACGCGCTCGGCATCCGCCCGGTGTTCAAGACCGTCGACACCTGCGCCGCCGAATTCGCCGCCAAGACCCCGTACTTCTACTCGTCCTACGACGAGGAGAGCGAGGTCGCCCCGCGCACCAAGCCGGCCGTGATCATCCTCGGCTCCGGCCCGAACCGCATCGGCCAGGGCATCGAGTTCGACTACTCCTGCGTCCACGCCTCCTTCGCGCTGGCCGACGCCGGGTACGAGACCGTCATGGTCAACTGCAACCCGGAGACCGTCTCCACCGACTACGACACCTCCGACCGGCTCTACTTCGAGCCGCTCACCCTGGAGGACGTGCTGGAGATCGTCCACGCCGAGCAGCAGGCCGGCCCGCTGGCCGGTGTGATCGTCCAGCTCGGCGGCCAGACCCCGCTCGGCCTGGCCCAGGCGCTCAAGGACAACGGCGTGCCGATCGTCGGCACCCAGCCCGAGGCGATCGACCTCGCCGAGGAGCGCGGCGCCTTCGGCCGCGTGCTGCGCGAGGCCGGCCTGCCCGCGCCCAAGCACGGCACCGCCTTCTCCTTCCAGGAGGCCAAGGCGATCGCCGACGAGATCGGCTACCCCGTGCTGGCCCGCCCGTCCTACGTGCTCGGCGGCCGCGGCATGGAGATCGTCTACGACGAGGCCTCGCTCGCCTCCTACCTGGAGCGGCACGCCGGTCTGATCTCCGAGCACCCGGTGCTGATCGACCGCTTCCTGGACGACGCGGTGGAGATCGACGTCGACGCGCTCTACGACGGCACCGAGCTCTACCTCGGCGGCGTCATGGAGCACATCGAGGAGGCCGGCATCCACTCCGGCGACTCCGCCTGCGCGCTGCCCCCGATCACCCTCGGCGGCTACGACATCAAGCGCCTGCGCACCTCCACCGAGGCCATCGCGCGGGGTGTCGGCGTCCGCGGCCTGATCAACATCCAGTTCGCGCTGGCCGGGGACATCCTCTACGTGCTGGAGGCCAACCCGCGCGCCTCCCGCACCGTCCCGTTCACCTCCAAGGCGACCGCGGTGCCGCTGGCCAAGGCCGCCGCCCGGATCTCGCTCGGCGCCACCATCGCCGAGCTGCGCGCCGAGGGCCTGCTCCCGGCCGAGGGCGACGGCGGCACCCTGCCCGCCGACGCGCCGATCGCGGTCAAGGAGGCCGTGATGCCGTGGAGCCGCTTCCGCGACATCCACGGCCGCGGCGTGGACACCGTGCTCGGCCCGGAGATGCGCTCGACCGGTGAGGTCATGGGCATCGACAAGGTCTTCGGCACCGCCTACGCCAAGGCCCAGTCCGGCGCGTACGGCGCGCTGCCGACCAAGGGCAAGGTCTTCGTCTCCGTCGCCAACCGCGACAAGCGCAACCTGGTCTTCCCGGCCCGGGCGCTGGTCGGCCTGGGCTTCGAGGTGCTCGCCACCGCCGGCACCGCCGAGGTGCTCCACCGCGGCGGCATCCCGTCCACGCTGGTGCGCAAGCACAGCGAGGGCGAGGGCCCGAACGGCGAGAAGACGATCGTCCAGCTGATCCACGACGGCGAGGTCGACCTCATCATCAACACGCCGTACGGCACCGGCGGACGCCTGGACGGCTACGAGATCCGCACCGCGGCCGTCTCGCGCGGCGTCCCGTGCCTGACCACCGTGCAGGCGATGGGGGCGGCCGTCCAGGGCATGGACGCGCAGCTGCGCGACGAGGTCGGGGTGATGTCGCTCCAGGAGCACGCCGAGCTGATCAACGCCGGCCGCAAGTAGCGCCACCGCAGTGGGGGGCACCGGAGCCAGTTGGGTGCCCCCCACTTCCGTGCTCGAATCCGGCCTGAGACCTTGGAGTTGACCCCGTTGTACAAGCTGCTGTTCGACCTCGTCTTCAAGCGGATGGACCCCGAGAAGGCGCACCACCTCGCGTTCTTCTGGATCCGGCTGGCCTCCTCGGTGCCCGGCCTGCGCACCCTGGTGCGGCTGGTCCTCGCCCCGCGTGACCGGGCGTTGCACACCAGCGCCCTCGGCCTCGACCTGCCCGGCCCGTTCGGGCTCGCGGCGGGTTTCGACAAGAACGGCGTCGGCATCGACGGCCTGGCGATGCTCGGCTTCGACTACGTCGAGATCGGCACCATCACCGGCGAACCCCAGCCCGGCAACCCGGCGCCCCGGCTGTTCCGCCTGGTCGAGGACCGCGCGCTGATCAACCGGATGGGCTTCAACAACCAGGGCTCGGCCCGGGTCGCCGCCCGGCTGGCCGCCCGCCCGCACACCAGCTCCACCCCGGTGATCGGTGTCAACATCGGCAAGACCAAGGTGGTGGAGGAGGCCGACGCCGTCGCCGACTACGTCAAGTCCACCGAGCGGCTGGCCAAGTACGCCGACTACCTGGTGGTCAACGTCAGCTCGCCGAACACCCCGGGCCTGCGCAACCTGCAGGCCGTCGACCACCTGCGCCCGCTGCTGGCCGCCGTCCGCGAGGCCGCCGACCGCACCACCGCGCACCACGTGCCGCTGCTGGTCAAGATCGCCCCCGACCTGGCCGACGAGGACGTCGACGCGGTCGCCGACCTCGCCGTGGAGCTGGGCCTGGACGGCATCATCGCCACCAACACCACGATCGGCCGCGAGGGCCTGCGGGCCGACGCGCGGCGGGTCGAGGAGATCGGCATGGGCGGCCTGTCCGGCGCCCCGCTCAAGGCCCGCGCCCTGGAGGTGCTGCAGCGGCTGCGCGCCCGCACCGGGGGCCGGCTGACGCTGGTCTCGGTGGGCGGCGTGGAGACCGCCGAGGACGCCTGGCAGCGGATCATCCACGGCGCCGACCTCGTCCAGGGCTACAGCGCCTTCATCTACGAGGGCCCGTTCTGGTGCCGCCGGATCCACCGGGGGCTCTCCGCCCGGGTCCGCGCGGGTGGCTTCCGCAATCTGGCGGCGGCCGTCGGCAGCGCCGTCCGCAGTTCCTGACTCCCTGATCCGCCCGGAAACCCTGGAAAGGACGACATGACCCTCGCCCCGTTCGGCGCCCGGCTGCGCCAGGCCCTCGACACCCGCGGCCAGCTCTGCGTCGGCATCGACCCGCACGCCTCCCTGCTCGCCGCCTGGGGGCTCGGCGACGACCTCGCCGGGCTGGAGGCCTTCAGCCGGACCGTGGTCGAGGCGCTGGCCGACCGGGTGGCCGTGCTCAAGCCGCAGGCCGCCTTCTTCGAGCGCTTCGGCAGCAGGGGCGTCGCGGTCCTGGAGAGCACCGTCGCGCAGGCCCGGGCGGCCGGCGCGCTGGTCCTGATGGACGCCAAGCGCGGCGACATCGGCTCCACCATGGCCGCCTACGCGGAGGCCTTCCTGTCCCCGGCGAGCCCGCTGTTCTCGGACGCCGTGACCGTCAGCCCGTACCTGGGCTTCGGCTCGCTGCGCCCGGCCCTGAACCTCGCCCGGGAGCAGGGCTGCGGGGTGTTCGCGCTGGCGCTGACCTCCAACCCGGAGGGCGCCGAGGTGCAGCGCGCGGTCGGTGCTGACGGCGAGCCGGTCGCGGCCGCGGTGCTGCGCCAGCTGGCGGCCGAGAACGCGGGCGCGGCGCCGCTGGGCTCCTTCGGCGCGGTGGTCGGCGCGACGCTGGCCGACGCGGGCGTGGAGCTGGCGATCAACGGCCCGCTGCTGGCCCCCGGGATCGGCGCCCAGGGCGCGACCATGGCGGACCTGCCGCGGGTGTTCGGCGCGTCGGTGATCAACGTGGTGCCGAGCGTCAGCCGGGACGTGCTCAGGCACGGGCCGTCGGTGGCGGCGCTGCGGGAGGCGGCGGACCGCTTCGCCGGCGAGTTCGCGGACGCGGTCAAGTAGCGGCGGGTCGCTGACCGGTAGCCGTGCGGTGACCCTGCGCAGTGTGCGCAGCGCCGGGCCACTCCGGGAGCACTTGACGTGAGCGCCGTCACACTGCGGCCGCAAAAGGCTCGCAATCGCGGTCATTTTGCCCTGGAAAGTCCTGGTCGGCCTTGGCTGACCAGGACTTTTCGTGTTCTTTTCCTGACGTGGCGCCGCAATCCGGGTAGTGTCCGGCGATAGGTCGTCGAAGAGCCGCGAATCCCGTAGCTCCCGCAGGTCAGGGCCTTGTGGTTCTACTTGCGGAGGCGGCCTGAGAACCAAACAGTCATAGCTCAATCCCTTCCTTCCACACCCTGAGGTGAACGGCGTGGCTCTTCCGCCCCTTACCCCTGAACAGCGCACCGCCGCGCTCGCCAAGGCCGCCGAGGCTCGCCGGGAGCGCGCCGAGGTCAAGAACCGGCTCAAGCACTCCGGCGCCTCCCTGCACGAGGTGATCAAGGCCGGCAAGAACGACAACGACGTCATCGGCAAGATGAAGGTCTCGGCCCTGCTCGAGTCCCTTCCGGGCGTCGGCAAGGTCCGTGCCAAGCAGATCATGGAGCGCCTCGGCATCAGCGAGAGCCGGCGCGTGCGCGGTCTCGGCACGAACCAGATCGCCTCCCTGGAACGGGAGTTCGGCGGTGGCGCCGCCTGACCGTGCCCCCGTGGTCCCGGGAACGCCCGCGATCCGGGATAATCGGTGCATGAGTGAGCGTCCGCGGCTGACCGTGCTCTCCGGCCCCTCGGGGGTCGGCAAGAGCACGGTCGTCGCTCATATGAGGAAGATGCACCCCGAGGTCTGGCTCTCGGTGTCGGCGACGACCCGCCACCCGAGGCCGGGCGAGAAGAACGGGGTCCAGTACCACTTCGTCGACAACGACGAGTTCGACAAGCTGGTCGCCAACGGTGAGCTGTTGGAGTGGGCCGAGTTCGCCGGGAACCGCTACGGCACCCCGCGCGCGGCCGTGCTGGAGAAGCTGGAGCGCGGCGAGCCCGTGCTGCTGGAGATCGATCTGCAGGGCGCCCGTCAGGTGCGCGAGTCGATGCCGGAGGCCCAGCTGGTCTTCCTGGCCCCGCCGAGCTGGGACGAGCTGGTCCGCCGGCTCACCGGCCGGGGCACCGAGCCGCAGGACGTGATCGAGAAGCGTCTGGAGGCCGCCAAGGTCGAGCTGGCGGCCGAGCCGGAGTTCGACACGACCCTTGTCAACACCTCCGTCGAGCAGGTAGCGGCCGAACTGCTAGCCTTGCTCGGTGTAGGCTGACCTGTCTGTCTTTTCCATCCTTTCGGAAGGTTTTCGCGTGTCCTCTTCCATGACCGCGCCCGAGGGCATCATCAACCCGCCGATCGACGAGCTGCTCGAGGCCACCGACTCGAAGTACAGCCTCGTGATCTACGCCGCCAAGCGCGCGCGTCAGATCAACGCCTACTACTCCCAGCTCGGTGAGGGCCTGCTGGAGTACGTCGGCCCGCTGGTCGACACCCACGTGCACGAGAAGCCGCTGTCGATCGCGCTGCGCGAGATCAACGCGGGCATGCTGACCGCCGAGGCGGTCGAGGGCGCCGTCTGAGGCAGCCCCGTACTTTTCCCGAAGGGCCCGGCGGAATCTTCCGCCGGGCCCTTCGGCGTTCCCGCCGGGGTGGGGCACCGTGCCGTCGGCAGCTGAGGGGTCGTAGGGTGGGCGGGTTCCCGATGGTGGAGAAAGGTCGGTACCGGCACATGAGCGCGAATGCGGCGGCTCCTCGCGTCGTCCTCGGCGTCAGCGGTGGGATCGCCGCCTACAAGGCCTGCGAGCTGCTGCGCCGGTTCACCGAGTCCGGCCACCAGGTCACCGTGGTGCCGACCGCCGCGGCGCTGCACTTCGTCGGCGAAGCCACCTGGGCCGCGCTGTCCGGGCGCCCGGCGGCCACCGAGACCTGGGAGAACGTGCACGAGGTGCCGCACGTGCGGATCGGGCAGCAGGCCGACCTGGTGGTCGTCGCCCCCGCCACCGCCGACCTCATCGCCAAGGCCGCCCACGGGCTCGCCGACGACCTGCTGACCAACACCCTGCTCACCGCCCGCTGCCCGGTCGTGGTGGCGCCGGCCATGCACACCGAGATGTGGGAGCACCCCGCCACCCGGCACAACGTCGCCACCCTGCGCAGCCGGGGCGTGATCGTGCTGGAGCCCGCCGTCGGGCGGCTGACCGGCAAGGACACCGGCAAGGGCCGGCTGCCCGAGCCCTCCGTGATCTTCGACGCCTGCCGGGCCGTGCTGCGCCGCGGCGGGGCGGTGCCGGCCGACCTGGCCGGACGGCACGTGGTGGTCTCGGCCGGTGGCACCCGGGAACCACTGGATCCGGTGCGATACCTGGGCAACCGCTCCTCCGGCAAGCAGGGCTACGCGCTCGCCGTGACGGCCGCGGCGCGCGGGGCCCGCGTGACCCTGGTCTCGGCCAACGCGGAGCTGCCCGACCCGGCCGGGGTGGACGTGGTGCACGTCGGGACGGCGCTGGAGCTGCGGGAGGCGGCGTTGAAGGCGGCCGAGGACGCGGACGCCGTGGTGATGGCCGCGGCGGTGGCGGACTTCCGGCCGGCCGCGTACGCGACCGGCAAGATCAAGAAGGTCGAGGGGGTCGAACCGGCGCCCGTCGCGCTGGTCCGCAACCCGGACGTCCTGGCCGAGCTGTCGGCCCACCGCACCCGTTCGGGCCAACTGGTGGTGGGTTTCGCGGCGGAGACCGACGACGTGCTCGCCAACGGTCGGGCCAAGCTCGCCCGCAAGGGCTGCGACCTGCTGGTCGTCAACGAGGTGGGCAACGGCAAGGCCTTCGGCACGGACGTCAACGAGGCCGTCGTACTGGGCTCGGACGGCAGTGAGACGCCGATCCCGGTGGGCCCGAAGGAGGCCCTCGCGGACGTGGTCTGGGATCTGGTCGCAGAGCGTCTCGAAACGGTCGGAACCTGATCGAGCCCTGGTCAAGGGCGGTCGCCATTTTTGGAACAGGGTGACGTTCGACGGAATCAGACCGTTACACTCCAGGAATCAAGTCTTTCCGGATGTCCCCGGTCCGCCGGGGGCCTTCAGTCAGCAGCCGCTGCAACCCCAGGGAGCGCTGTGTCTCGCCGCCTGTTCACCTCGGAGTCCGTGACCGAGGGTCACCCCGACAAGATCGCTGACCAGATCAGCGACACCATCCTTGACGCGCTCCTGCGCGAGGACCCGACCTCCCGGGTCGCTGTGGAGACGCTCATCACCACCGGCCAGGTGCACGTGGCCGGCGAGGTGACCACCAAGGCGTACGCGCCGATCGCCCAGCTCGTCCGGGACAAGATCCTGGAGATCGGCTACGACAGCTCCAAGAAGGGCTTCGACGGCGCCTCCTGCGGCGTGTCGGTGTCCATCGGCGCGCAGTCGCCCGACATCGCGCAGGGTGTCGACACCGCGTACGAGGCCCGGGTCGAGGGTGACGACGACGACCTGGACAAGCAGGGGGCCGGCGACCAGGGCCTGATGTTCGGCTACGCGTCCGACGAGACGCCCGAGCTGATGCCGCTGCCGATCACCCTGGCGCACCGCCTCTCCCGCCGCCTGACCGAGGTCCGCAAGAACGGGACGATTCCCTACCTGCGGCCGGACGGCAAGACCCAGGTGACCATCGAGTACGACGGCGACAAGGCCGTCCGTCTGGACACCGTGGTCGTCTCGACCCAGCACGCCAGTGACATCGACCTGGAGTCGCTGCTCACCCCCGACATCCGCGAGTTCGTGGTCGAGCCGGAGCTGAAGGCGCTGGCCGACCAGGGCATCAAGCTGGTCACCGACGGTTACCGGCTGCTGGTCAACCCGACCGGCCGCTTCGAGATCGGCGGCCCGATGGGCGACGCCGGCCTCACCGGCCGAAAGATCATCATCGACACCTACGGAGGCATGGCCCGCCACGGCGGCGGCGCCTTCTCCGGCAAGGACCCGTCCAAGGTCGACCGCTCGGCCGCCTACGCGATGCGCTGGGTCGCCAAGAACATCGTCGCCGCGGGCCTCGCCAGCCGGGCCGAGGTGCAGGTCGCGTACGCGATCGGCAAGGCCGAGCCGGTCGGCCTGTTCGTGGAGACCTTCGGCACCGAGACCGTGCCGGTGCTGAGCATCCAGAAGGCCGTCTCCGAGGTCTTCGACCTGCGCCCGGCCGCCATCATCCGCGACCTGGACCTGCTGCGCCCGATCTACGCGCAGACCGCCGCCTACGGCCACTTCGGCCGTGAGCTGCCGGACTTCACCTGGGAGCGCACCGACCGGGTGGCGCAGCTGAAGGCCGCCGTGCAGGACTGACCTCCCCGGTTTCGAAGCGGGGGGGGGCCCCCCCCCGGGGGGGGGGAGGCGTCGTTCCCTCGTGGATTGCCTTTTGGGGGGGGGGGTGTTG